>NZ_JBHXSO010000024.1:0-123414 GCF_042714775.1 Streptomyces sp. NPDC058691
CTGGACTGTGGAGCATATTTGTGTGCGGCACCCGGAGTGATCAATGGAGGGTGCTGGAAACGCACGTAAATGTGCTGTCCAGAATGGCCAGCCCCAGAGGCCCCGACCCCGGCACCCACCGAAACGCGCGTCGGGCCGCCCGGACTTCACAGGGCTGGGGGCACCCCCGGCCGAAGGCTGGGGGAGGGAGGGCGGGCGGGGAAAAAACCTACCCGGACCGGAGGTCGACGAGGACGGGGGACGCGTGCTCACCGTCGACCGCCGTCAACGACAACACCGCATGCCCCGCAGGGACGACGTGGGCGAGGTCGGACGCCGACCACCGCTCGCGTTCGACCTTGCGGACCGTGATGGACTCCGCGGTCACCGCCTTGCCCGTGACGAGCCGCCGCACGGTGTGCAGCACACGCGTGAGGGGTTCGTCCGCGATGATCTGGCGGTTGGTGACGTCCTGGACGTCGACCCATTCCTTGCCCCAGACCTCCGCGAAGCGGGCCCCGTCCCAGGCGGTGACCCCGGAGAGCGCGGCGCGGCAGCCGACCGCGCCGAGGAGGGCGGCGCGCAGGGGTTCGGGGACGTCGTCGAGGGTGCGGAGCGTGAGGACGGCCCCGGCGTTGGCCGAGCGCATGCGCTGGAGGCCGCGTACCGACTCGGCGGTGACGGTGTGGGAGGCGTCGTCGAGGACGAGGCAGGCGAAGAGGGAACGGTCCTGCCGGGCGACGGCGCACTCCGCGAACTGGGCGAGGACGAGCCGCGCGAGGATCCGGGAGACCTCGGCGTGGCCGCGTTCCGGGAGGTCGATGCGGACCCGCAGGGGGTGTTCCAGGCCGCGCAGGGAGAAGGGGTGGCTGCCGCCGGTGGTGTCGAAGAAGCCGGCGAACGCGGGGCGGTCGAGGAGTGCGATGCGGTCGGCGAGCAGCGGCCCGGCGTCGCCGGGGCGGGCGGACTGGCGTTCGCGGGCGTCGAGTTCGCGCAGTTGGGCCTGGGCGATGGGGCCGCGGTCCTGGAGCGCGGCGCGCAGCGCGGCCAGTGCCGCGGGCGTGCCGTCGAGGAGTTCGCGCAGTTCGGGGACGGAGGGGAAGCGGCCGTGGGCGGCGTGGAAGGGCCCGAGCAGCTGGGCCAGGGCCGTGGCGGCGCGCCGGCTGTCGCCGCCGGGGAGGGCGGCGGCGAGGTCGCCGACCAGGGCTTCGGCGAGGAAGCCGGCGGCCTCGTCGGGGTCGCCGGCACCGCCGTACAGGTCGAGGTCGTACGCGGAGTCGGGGCGGCCGATCTTGACGACGACGTCGAAGGACTCGTCCGGGGCGAGCCGCGCCCCGTCCGTGCCGACGGCGACGACGGCCGCCCGCCCCGCGAGGGCCTGGAGGCACATGAACTCCAGGACCGGCCGCACGATGCGCACGGTCTTTCCGGAGCCGGGCGGTCCCACGGCGAGCAGGGAGGTGCCGAGCACGGAGGTGTCGAGGGCGAAGCCGGAGCCGCGGTGGGTGCGGGGGTTGCGCTCGTCCTCGGACGCCGTGCCGATGCGGACCTGTCCGGCGAACAGGTCGTGCCGGGCGGCGCGCACCGGCAGGTCGCGGGCACCGCTGGGGTGGGCGCAGGCGGCGGGGCCGTAACGGAGGACGGTGTCGGTGAAGGCGGGGAGCCGGCCGGGCTCGGACCGCACCGACTGCCAGGCGCGGGCCAGCCGCGCGAAGTCGACGTCGTTCATGCGCCCGGCGCGCGCGTCCTCGGCGAGCCGGTCCGCGGCGTCGGCGGCGCCGCCTTCGCGCAGGGCGGGGAATTCCGCCGGGTCCTGACGGGGGTCGGCGGGCCGCGTGGAGGCGGCGGGATCCTCCTCGCGGGCCTGGTGTGCGCGGAACAGCCGGAACCAACCGCCCAGCGGTGCGAAGGCCAGGAACAGCAGCACGTAGATCAGGACGTACACGAAGTCGGTGATGTCGCGCTTGGCCACATGGTCAAGACCGGGGTCGAGGTTGGCGTAGGTCAGGTGGAAGGCCAGGTCGTAGACAGGCAGGAAGCCGCCGTGAATCAGCAACGCGACGACGCCCATGCACAGGCTCGCCGCGCCGACCCGGGCCAGGGCGCCGCGGCCGGCGACGCCGCGTTCGAACGCGCCACGCCAGTCCCCGAGCCGGGCGAACCAGACCACCACGGCCGTCAGGAAAATCACGTCGTAGACATCGAGGGCGATGACCGCCGACATCGGCAATTGATCATCTTGGCGCGACACCCACCAACTGTGAGGCGTCACCAGCTCGAGCGGGACGCGCCAGTAGGGGATGTAGCCGTTCCGGAAAAGGGACCAGGCGAGCAGGCAGGCCAGGAGCGTCACCAAGGCCCCCACGTACGGGGACCGATCCCCGTCCGCGCCTCTGGCGGACTGCGGACGCGCGCGGTACGCGTACCGCCATACCCCAGGCTCGGCGTCGGGCCGCGGTGCGCGCAGCCAGGCGACGAAACCGGCGCCGTCCGGGCCGGCGGGCGGGGTGGCGTCCGGGGGCGCGGGCCAAGTGCCGGAGACCGGGCGGGCGCCGGGGGCGGCGGCGGGCGGCGGGCCGGTGCGCCCCTTGCGTGTGGGCTCGGTGCCGTCGGTGGCCGGGGTACGGCCGCCGGGGTCGCCGGGGCCGGGCCGCGCGCCGGGGACCGGGGGCGGTCCCGCGGGAACGGGTGGGACGCCCGGCACCGGCCGGGCGCCCGGAACGGGCGGTGTGCCCGGGCCCGTACCGCCGGGCGGAGGCGCCGCAGGCCTCCCGTGCGTACCGTCGATGTCCATCGCGTGTGCCACCCCTCGCAGGTCCGCACTCAATGTAGTCGAGCGGCCACCCGGGTCCGAAGGATCTTGGCACGCTCATGTCCGTCACGTCGAAGAGTCCTCGTACAGTGCGCCCCCGCGGAGTGTGCGGGGTACCGCCGTACGGGCTTAGCCTGCGGGAAAGACAACGGTTCGAAGGAGTACGCCCGCCATGACCGATCTGGCCCAGGAGCGCCGCCTCGTCACCCCGATCCCCGGCCCCAAGTCGCAGGAGCTGCTGGCGCGCAAGGCTGCTGCGGTCGCGAACGGCGTCGGTGTGACCCTGCCCGTCTTCGTCACCCGGGCCGGCGGCGCCGTGCTGGAGGACGTGGACGGCAACTCGCTGATCGACTTCGGTTCCGGTATCGCGGTGACCTCGGTCGGCAACAGCGCGGAGGCGGTCGTGCGCCGCGCCTCGGCGCAGCTCGCCGACTTCACCCACACCTGTTTCATGGTGACGCCGTACGAGGGCTACGTGGAGGTCGCCGAGGCCCTCAACGAGCTGACCCCGGGCGACCACGACAAGCGCACCGCGCTGTTCAACTCCGGTGCCGAGGCCGTCGAGAACGCGGTGAAGATCGCCCGCGCGTACACCAAGCGCCAGGCCGTCGTCGTCTTCGATCACGGCTATCACGGCCGTACCAACCTGACGATGGCGCTGACGGCGAAGAACATGCCGTACAAGCACTCGTTCGGCCCCTTCGCGCCCGAGGTCTACCGGGTGCCGCTGGCCTACCCGTTCCGCTGGCTGACCGGCGCGGAGAACTGCGCGGAGGAGGCGGCGGCCCAGGTGATCGACATGATCACCAAGCAGGTCGGCCCGGAGAACGTGGCCGCGATCGTGATCGAGCCGATCCAGGGCGAGGGCGGCTTCATCGAGCCGGCCAAGGGCTTCCTGCCGAAGATCGTGGAATTCGCGCGCGAGAACGGCATCGTCTTCGTCGCGGACGAGATCCAGACCGGCTTCTGCCGCACCGGCCAGTGGTTCGCGTGCGAGGACGAGGGCATCGTCCCGGACCTGATCACCACCGCCAAGGGCATCGCCGGCGGTCTGCCGCTGGCCGCCGTGACGGGCCGCGCGGAGATCATGGACGCCGCGCACTCGGGCGGCCTCGGCGGCACCTACGGCGGCAACCCGGTGGCCTGCGCCGCCGCGCTCGGCGCCATCGAGACGATGAAGGAACTGGACCTCAACACCAGGGCCCGGCGCATCGGCGAGATCATGCTGGGACGGCTGCGCGGCATGCAGGAGAAGTTCGACGTCATCGGGGAGGTCCGCGGCCGCGGCGCCATGATCGCGGTGGAGCTGGTCGAGCCCGGGACCAAGAACCCGAACGCCGCCGCGACCGCCGCCCTGGCCAAGGCCTGCCACGCGGAGGGCCTGGTGGTCCTGACCTGTGGCACCTACGGCAACGTGCTGCGCTTCCTGCCCCCGCTGGTGATCGGCGAGGACCTGCTGAACGAGGGCCTGGACATCATCGAGAGCGCGTTCACCCGCCTGTGACCAGGCGTTTCCCCGGTTCCGTAGAACTCCCGGCACACACGGTGAAGAAGGTGTGCGGGCCTGATGGCGGGAGGGTGCAACCCCTGTCTGACGCCGCTCCGGTGACGTACGGTTTCCGCAGATGGAAGAAACATCCCGTCTGCGGAAGTCCGCGGGCGACACTTTGCCGGTGAATCCCCATCACCGGCACAGCAGTGCCCTCGCGCACACCGCCGAAGCCGCAGGCTCCGGCAATCCTCGCCGATCGGTCGGCCGCTTGCCCCAAACCCCCCGGGGCGGGCGGCACGGCGATCGTTCTGGCCGCCCCGGAACTCTCCCCCCTGTTCCGGGGCGGCCAACTTCTCTGCTGATCGTCGTATGCATGGCGCTCTTCGGACTGCTGACCTGGCAGGAGGCGGTTCGCGGGCGCCTGCTGGCGTTGGACGGGCCGGTGCGCTCCGCGATCGCGGGTCCCTCCGTACGCCCGGCCGGGCGCTCCTTCTTCGTGCAGTTCCTCGCCGACCTGGGCAACGCGCCGATCGCCGTGCCGGTGCTGATGACTGCAATGGTCTATACCATGTGGCGGCTGCGGCGGACCGGGCTGTCCCGCTGGTGGCTGCCGGCGCTCGCGTACGCCCTGGCGATGGCCGCGGTGCCCGCGCTGGTGAGCCTGTTCAAGCCGCTGATCGGCCGCGCCGGTCCCGGCTCGCTCACCCTCTCCCCGGGCTACCCGGGGCTCTACCCCTCCGGCCACGCCGCCACCGCCGCCGTCGCGTACGGGGGCGCGGCGCTGCTGCTGGCGCACTTCCTGGTACGCGCGGCAGCACGGCGGCTGCTGGGGGCGGCCGCCGTGCTGCTGAACGTCGCGGTGGGGGTCTGTCTGGTCCGCTGCGGCTACCACTGGCCGCTGGACGTCGTGGGGAGCTGGCTGCTGTGCGGCGCCCTGCTGGCGGGCGCCGCCCTCGCGGTCAGTTGTTGGTCGGGAAACCGAGGTTGATGCCGCCGTGGCTCGGGTCGAGCCACCGCTGCGTGACGGCCTTGCCGCGGGTGAAGAAGTGGACGCCGTCCGGGCCGTAGGCGTGGGTGTCGCCGAAGAGCGAGGCCTTCCAGCCGCCGAAGGAGTAGTAGGCCACCGGCACCGGGATCGGCACGTTGATGCCGACCATGCCGACCTCGACGTCGTGCTGGAAGCGGCGGGCGGCGCCGCCGTCGTTGGTGAAGATGGCCGTGCCGTTGCCGTACGGGTTGGAGTTGATCAGCTCCAGGCCCTCGTCGTACGAGCCCACGCGGACCACGGACAGGACCGGGCCGAAGATCTCGTCGTTGTAGACGGACATGCCGGGCTTGACGTCGTCGAAGAGGGTCGGGCCGAGCCAGAAGCCGTTCTCGGTGTCGTCGCCGGTGACCGCGTGCGTGCGGCCGTCCACCGCGAGGGTCGCGCCGTCGGCGAGGCCCGCGTCGAGGTAGGACGTCACCTTGTCGCGGTGGGCGCCGGTGACCAGGGGGCCCATCTCGGACGTGGCGTTGCAGCCGGGGCCCACGGTGAGCGTGGCCATCCGCTCCTTGATCTTGCCGACCAGCTCGTCGCCGATCGGGTCGACCGCCACCAGGACGGAGACGGCCATGCAGCGCTCACCGGCCGCGCCGAAGCCGGCGTTGACGGCGGCGTCGGCGGCCAGGTCCAGGTCGGCGTCGGGCAGCACCAGCATGTGGTTCTTGGCGCCGCCGAGGGCCTGGACGCGCTTGCCGTAGCGGGTGCCGGTCTCGTAGACGTAGCGGGCGATGGGCGTGGAGCCGACGAAGGAGACGGACTTGATGTCCGGGTGCTCCAGGAGGCGGTCGACGGCGACCTTGTCACCGTGCACGACGTTGAAGACGCCGTCGGGCAGCCCGGCCCGCTTCCACAGCTCCGCGAGGAAGTTGGCGGCGGACGGGTCCTTCTCGGAGGGCTTGACGACGACCGTGTTGCCCGCGGCGATGGCGATCGGGAAGAACCACATCGGCACCATGGCCGGGAAGTTGAACGGCGAGATGATCGCGACGGGGCCGAGCGGCTGGCGGATCGAGTAGACGTCGATGCCGGTCGAGGCCTGCTCGGTGAAGCCGCCCTTGATCAACTGCGGGATGCCGCAGGCGTACTCGACGACCTCGATGCCGCGGGCGATCTCACCGAGCGCGTCGGAGTGCACCTTGCCGTGCTCGGAGACGATGATCGCGGCCAGCTCGTCGCGCTGGGCGTTCAGCAGCTCCCGGAAGGCGAAGAGCACCGAGGCGCGCTTGGCGACGGAGGCGTTGCGCCACTCCTTGAACGCGGCGGCGGCCGCACCCACGGCCTGGTCGACCTCGGCGATCGACGCGAAGTCCACCCGGCCAGTGACGGCGCCGGTCGCCGGGTCGTACACGTCGCCGTGGCGCCCCGCGGCACCGGTCCACGCCTGTCCGGCGATCCAGTGCGTGATGTGCTTGTCGGTCACGGCTGTTCTCCCTCTGGTCCCGCTCGTCTTCTCCCGCCAGTCTCGCCAGTGCGGGAGGGCGCCTCAAGCACCAAGGTGTCGGCGAACCGGGCGCCCGCTTTACATGTCGTACAGATCGTCGGGGTGCTCCATGCCCTCCATGAGGTCGAGCCGGATGTCCTGGGCCCACGCGAAGGCCCAGCGCTTGAGTTCCGCGACCTCGCCGGCTTCCAGGCCGCGGCTCGCGTAGGCGCGGTCGTCGGCCCCGACCAGTTTGTCCAGGCGGTCGGCGAGCGCGCCGGGCTCGAAGTCCTCGTCGCGGCGCGCGGCCATGGCCAGCAACTCGCCCGGGGCGAACCAGGCGGCCGTGGCCCGGACGTCGACGAGGTCCCCGGGCAGGGCGCGGTCGACGAGCGCGGCCACCTTCAGCGCGGCGCAGTCCTCCAGCGCGACGACCGGCACCGGCCGGGACAGGCCCAGGCCGATCAGGACCGGCGGGTGCGACAGCGGCTCCTTGGCGATGTGGACGGTGTAGGCGAGCGCGCCGGGGAGTGCGGCGGTGAACTGCGCGGACAGCGGGGTGCGGGGGAGGTCGGCGACCTCGTAGCCGGCGGCGGTGCACGCGGTCTCCAGCGCCGCCGCGATCCGCCCGACGGAGGTGGAGCTGAAGGTCACCAGGTCCAGGTGGCGCGAGGGGGCGCCGCGCAGCCCGTGGGCGTGGACCGCGTGACCGCCGGCGAGGGCGAGACCGTGCAGCTCGCAGACGGGCAGCACGGTCTCGACGAACGCGGCGTGGCCGGGCGCGAGTCCCACGTCAGGCCGCCGCCGTCGGGTATGCGGAACGGGTCGTGGCCCGGTCGCGTTCCGTCGGGATCATGGAACCAGTGTCGCGCACCCGGGCCCGCGTCCCCCCGCCTCACTCTTCCGTGTCGCGGGGACGGCGCACCGCGAGGTGGGCGGCGGCCTCGTGCATGGCGAGTTCGAGGACGCCGGGGTCGGTGAGGTGGCCGGTGCCGTCCGGCGGGACGAGCCAGCGCACGCCGCCGGTGGCGCGGCCGGGGTAGGGCACGACGATCCATGTGCCGTTGCCCGCGGTGCGCACCCCGGTGCCGATCCAGCGGGCCGCGGTGCCGGGCGGCACGAGGAAGCCCATGCGCGAGTCGCCGAAGTCGGCCAGGACGGGGCCGGGCCGGTCGACGAGCCGGGTCAGCACGTCGAGGGTGGGGTAGCCCAGCTCCCCGGTGAGGATGAGGACGTCCCAGAGCCGCCCGGCGGGCAGGAGCGTCACCCCGAGGGGGTTGCGCTCCCATTCCCACCGGGTGGTCTCGGGGTCGGGTGCCACGGAAACCAGCCATTCGACCGCGCCGCGCGCGCCGGTGCCCACCATGCCGGTTCCTCCGTTCCGTGTGTGTGCGTTCATATCTGTCACACGGTGAGAGGGCCGCGAGGGCCGATCATTACGCGAGTTTTCACGATCTTTCGCCGGTGATTACCGTCACAGGCCGCCGGAAGGCCCCGGGAAGGGCCGGTTTGCGCCACCCGGCGCCTCAGCTGTCGAAGCCGAGCCCGAGCCGGTCCATCGTCTTCAGCCACAGGTTGCGGCGGCCCGCGTTGCGGTCGGCGCGGCCCAGCGACCACTTGGTCAGCCCGATACCGGCCCAGGCCAGCGGCTCCGGTGGGAAGGGCATCGGCTTGCTGCGCACCATCTCCAGCGCCGTGCGCTCGGTGGACTCCCCGGCCAGCAGGTCGAGCATCACGTCGGCGCCGAAGCGGGTCGCGCCGACGCCGAGGCCGGTGTAGCCGGCGGCGTACGAGACCCGTCCGTCGTGGGCCGTGCCGAAGAAGGCGGAGAAGCGCGAGCAGGTGTCGATCGCGCCGCCCCAGGCGTGCGTGAAGCGGACGCCCTCCAGCTGGGGGAAGCAGCGGAAGAAGTGCCCGGCGAGCTTCAGGTAGGTCTCCGGGCGCTCGTCGCGCGCGGCGTCCAGGCGCCCACCGTAGGGGTAGATGGCGTCGTAGCCGCCCCACAGGATGCGGTGGTCCGCCGTCAGCCGGAAGTAGTGGAACTGGTTGGCGCCGTCGCCGAGGCCCTGGCGCCGCTTCCAGCCGATCGCGCCGAGCTGCCCGGCCGTCAGCGGCTCGGTCATCAGCGCGTAGTCGTAGACCGGGACGAGATAGCGGCGTACGCGCTTGACCAGCGACGGGAAGACGTTGGTGCCGAGCGCGACATGCCGGGCGAAGATCCGTCCGTACGGGGTGCGGACGGCCATGCCGGAGCCGTTGCGGGCGAGCTCGGTGGCGCGGGTGTGCTCGTAGACGCGCACGCCCAGCTCCTCGCAGGCGCGCTTGAGTCCCCAGGCCAGCTTGGCCGGGTGGAGCATGGCGACGCCGGTGCGGTCCCACAGGCCGCCGACGAAGGTGGGCGAGTCGACCTCGGCGCGCACCTGGTCGCGGTCGAGCACCTCCAGTTCGACGCCGTGCCGGGCGGCGTCCTCGGCGGCGGCGCGCAGGGCGTCGAACTGGTAGGGCTCGGTGGCGACGTCGATCTCGCCGGTGCGCTCGAAGTCGCAGTCGATGGAGTAGCGGGCGACCGCCTCCTCGATGCCGTCGAGGTTGCGGTTGCCGAGCTCGTCCAGGGCGGCGAACTCGCCCGGCCAGCGGGCGAGTCCGTTGGCCAGGCCGTGGGTGAGGCTGGCGGCGCAGAAGCCGCCGTTGCGGCCGGACGCCGCCCAGCCCACCTCCTTGCCCTCGACGAGGACGACGTCGCGCTTCGGATCGCGTTCCTTGGCCAGCAGCGCCGTCCACAGCCCTGTGTAGCCGCCGCCGACCACCAGCAGGTCGCAGTGTTCGTCCCCGACGAGCGCGGATCCGGCCCGCGGCCTGCCGGGATCCTCCAGCCAGTACGGTGTCGGCTGCGCGTCGGCGAGCGAACGGGCTGGATCCATGGGTTCTCACACCTTTGGGGATGCGGGGTCGGGACCGGCATGTGTCATGGCCGGTCTACGTATGGGCTTTCCTGCGGCGGCCGAGCAGCTGTCCGACGACGACGCAGAGCACGGCCACCACGAACATCAGCGTGCCGATGACGTTGACCTGGACGGGCAGCCCCTTCTGGGCGGCGCCCCAGACGAACATCGGGAAGGTGACCGTCGTGGGTCCCGCGTTGAACTGCGTGATGATGAAGTCGTCGATGGAGATCGCGAAGCTCAGCAGGGCGCCGGCCGCGATGCCGGGAGCGGCGATCGGGAAGGTGATCCGCCAGAACGTGGACCACGGTGTGGCGTACAGGTCCTGGGCGGCCTGCTCCAGCCGGGGGTCCATGCTCATCACGCGCGCCTTGACCGCCGTCACCACGAAGCTCAGGCAGAACATGATGTGCGCGATGAGGATGGTCCAGAAGCCGAACTGGATGCGCATGTTGAGGAAGAGGGTGCCGAGCGAGGCGCCCATGACGATCTCGGGCATCGCCATCGGCAGCCAGATCAGCCCGGTGACCGGTCCGCGGCCGCGGAAGCGGTGGCGGGCGAGTGCGAAGGCGACCATGGTGCCGAGGACGGTGGCGCCGATCGTGGCGAGGACGGCGATCTCCAGGGACAGCGACACCGAGTCGCACATGTCGCCGACGCCGCAGGGGTTCTGCCAGGCGTCGAGCGAGAAGTGGTTCCAGGAGTAGTTGAAGCGGCCCTTGGGCTGGTTGAAGGAGAAGATCAGGACGACGACGTTGGGGAGGATCATGTACGCCAGCGCGGCGACGCCGGCGAAGACGACCAGGTGACGGCGGACCCAGTTGAGAACGGGCATCAGACCAGCTCCTCCGTTCCCGCCTTGCGGATGTACACCGAGACGATCACCAGGATCACGGCCATGAGCATGAACGACAGCGCGGCGGCGGTCGGGTAGTCGAGCACCGTCAGGAACTTCGACTGGATGACGTTGCCGATCATCTGCTCGCTCGGGCTGCCCAGCAGTTCGGCGTTGATGTAGTCGCCGGAGGCCGGGATGAAGGTGAGCAGCGTGCCGGCCACGACGCCGGGCAGCGAGATCGGGAACGTCACCTTGCGGAAGGTGGTGAACGGGCGGGCGTACAGGTCGCCGGCCGCCTCGTGCAGCCGCGGGTCGATGCGCTCCAGCGACGTGTACAGCGGCAGGATCATGAAGGGCAGGAAGTTGTACGTCAGACCGCACACCACGGCCAGCGGCGTGGCCAGCACACGGTCGTCGGCGGTGAGGCCGAGCGCGGCGGTGACGTTGAGGATGTGCAGCTTGTCCAGGGCCGATACCACGACGCCGTCGTCGGCCAGGATCGTCTTCCAGGCCAGGGTGCGGATCAGGAAGCTGGTGAAGAAGGGCGCGATGACCATGACCAGGAGGACGTTGCGCCAGCGGCCGGCCTTGAAGGCGATGGTGTAGGCGAGCGGGTAGCCGATCGCCAGGCACAGCACGGTGGCGATGCCCGCGTAGATCAGCGACCGCAGGTAGAAGACGTCGTATTCCTTGAACGCGTCCCAGTAGGTCGCGAAGTGCCAGGTGACCCGGTAGCCGGTCTCCAGCGAGCCGGTCTGCACGGAGGTCGAGGCCTGGTAGACCATCGGGGCGACGAAGAAGACCAGCAGCCACAGGATGCCGGGCAGCAGCAGCCAGTACGGCACGAGTTTGCGGCGTCTGGCGGCCGCGCCGGGCGGCACCGGCGGACTCTGCGCGGGCGCGCCCGCGGGCGCCGGGGAGAGGGCGGCCATTACGCGCTGACCTCCCCCGCCTCGATGTCCTGGGCGGCGTCGAGGCCGAAGGTGTGGGCCGGGCTCCAGTGCAGGACGACGTCCGCGCCGGGCACCAGTCGGCTGTCGCGCTCCACGTTCTGCGCGAAGACGGCGAGTTCGGGGCACCAGGGGCTGTTGACGACGTACTGGGTGGAGACCCCGATGAAGCTGGCGTCCACGATCCGGCCGGTCATCGTGTTGCGGCCGTCGGGGAGGTCGCCGGCGTCGTCGGCGTGGACGATGGTGATCTTCTCGGGCCGCACGCCGGCGAGGATCTTGTCGCCGGACCGCGCGCTCTTGGCGGCGCAGCGCGCGGCGGGCATGACCAGCCGCCGGTCGCCGACGCTGAGCAGCAGGTCGTCGCCGCTGGTGCCGGAGACCTGGGCCTCGATCAGGTTGGACTGGCCGAGGAAGTTGGCGACGAAGGTCGTGCGCGGGTTCTCGTACAGGTCGGTGGGGGCGCCGAGTTGCTCGATGCGGCCGGCGTTCATCACCGCGATGGTGTCGGCCATGGTCATGGCCTCTTCCTGGTCGTGCGTGACGTGCACGAAGGTGATGCCGACCTCGGTCTGGATGCGCTTGAGCTCCAGCTGCATCTGGCGGCGCAGCTTCAGGTCCAGGGCGCCCAGCGGCTCGTCGAGCAGCAGCACCTTGGGGCGGTTGATCAGGGCGCGGGCGACGGCGACGCGCTGCTGCTGGCCGCCGGAGAGCTGGTGCGGCTTGCGGCGGGCGAGGTGGCCGAGCTCGACCAGGTCGAGCATCTCCTCGACCTGGCCCTTGACGGACTTGATGCCGCGCCGGCGCAGTCCGAAGGCGACGTTCTCGAAGATGTCCAGGTGCGGGAAGAGCGCGTAGTTCTGGAAGACGGTGTTGACCGGGCGCTTGTAGGGCGGCAGTCCGGTGACGTCCTGGTCGCCGATGCGGACGGTGCCGGAGGTCGGGTCCTCCAGTCCGGCGACCATGCGCAAGGTGGTGGTCTTGCCGCAGCCGGAGGCGCCGAGGAGGGCGAAGAAGGAGCCTTCGGGGATGGTCAGGTCGAGCGGGTGGACGGCGGTGAAGTCGCCGTAGGTCTTGCCGAGGCCGGTCAGTGTGACGGCCCCGCCGGCGGAGCTGCCGGTGCCGGCCGGCCCGTCGGTGAGCGGTGCGGTCTGCTGGGTCATGTCGTCAGATCCCTAACTGCGGTGGCCGGTCAGGCGCCGATGAGCTTGGCGAACTTGCCCTCGAAGGTGGTCTCCTCCGTGGCGGAGAGCGACCGGAAGGGGTGGGCCTTGGCCTTCATCTCCGCGTTCGGGATGATCAGGGCGTTGTTGGCCACGTCCTTGTCGATCTTGAGAAGCTCCTCGTACACCCCTGTGCAGGGCGTGATGTAGTTGACCCATGCCGCGAGTTCGGCGGCGATCGCGGGCTGGTAGTACCAGTCCATGAGCCGCTCGGCGTTCTTACGGTGCTTCGAGCCCGCCGGGACCAGCATGTTGTCGGTGGAGTAGATGTAGCCGGCGGGCGGGATCACGAACTTGATCTCGGGGTTGTCGGCCTGCAGCTGGACCAGGTCACCGGCCCAGGCAACGCATGCGGCGATGTTCCCCGAGGCGAGGCCGTCGGTGTACTCGTTGCCGGTGAACTGGCGGATCTGCTTGCCGTCCACGGCCTTCTGGATGCGGGCCACGGCGGCGTCGAAGTCGTCGGCGGTGAACGACTCGGGCTTCTTGCCGAGGTCGAGCAGCGTCATGCCTATGGTGTCGCGCATCTCGCTGAGCATCGCGACCCGGCCCTTGAGGTCGGGGTCGTCCAGCAGCTGGGAGATGCTGCCGACCTTCTTCCCCTTGGTGGCCTTCTCGTTGTACGCGATGACCGTGGCGATGCCCTGCCAGGGGTAGGAGTGGGCGCGCCCGGGGTCCCAGTCGGGGTTGCGGAAGCGCTGCTCCAGATTGGTGTAGGCGTTCGGCAGGTAGGTGGGGTCCAGCGGCTGCGCCCAGCCCAGGCGGATCATCCGGGCGGCCATCCAGTCGGTGAGGACGACCAGGTCGCGGCCGGTGGACTGGCCGGCCGCGAGCTGCGGCTTGATCTTGGCGAAGAACTCGACGTTGTCGGTGATGTCGTCGGTGTACTTGACCTTGATCCCGGTCTTCTTCTCGAAGGCCTCCAGGGTCGGCATGTGCTTCTCGTCGTCGCTCATGTCGATGTAGAGCTGCCAGTTGGAGAAGACCAGCGACTTGTCCTTGTCGGACAGGTCGTCGCTCCTGACGCCGCCCTGGTTGTTGGTGGCGGCCGGGATGCCGCACGCGGACAGCGCCCCGGCGCCCGCGACGCCGAGACCGGCACCGAGCACCCGGCGCCGGCTGAGGGAGGCCCTCCCGCTGGTCAGGCTGCGTTCCCACGCGTTGCGTACGGGCTCGGACAGGCCCTCGAACATCTCCATGGCGGTGCTGCCTCCAGAAGCGGTATTGCGTGGGACGGACGGGCGTACGGGCCGGTGGGGGGCGGTCCGGGGGGCGGCGGCCGGGTCAGCGGTCACCGAAAACGGTACGGTGCCACTCCTTGCGGGCGACCGCGGTGTTGTCGTACATCACATG
Source organism: Streptomyces sp. NPDC058691 (assembly GCF_042714775.1). Taxonomy (NCBI): domain Bacteria; kingdom Bacillati; phylum Actinomycetota; class Actinomycetes; order Kitasatosporales; family Streptomycetaceae; genus Streptomyces; species Streptomyces sp. NPDC058691. The sequence continues at coordinate 14,055 of NZ_JBHXSO010000024.1, forward strand.
CTTGACCTGGGTGTACTCCTCGAAGGAGTACGCGGACATGTCCTTGCCGTAGCCGGAGGCCTTGGCGCCGCCGTGCGGCATCTCACTGATGATCGGGATGTGGTCGTTCACCCAGACGCATCCCGCCTGGATCTCACGGGTGGCGCGGCCGGCCCGGAAGACGTCGCGGGTCCACGCGGACGCCGCCAGTCCGTACGGCGTGTCGTTGGCCAGATCCAGACCCTCATCATCGCTGTCGAACGGCAGCACGACCAGTACCGGACCGAAGATCTCGGACTGGACGATCTCGCTGTCCTGGGCGGCCCCGGTGACCAGCGTGGGCCGGTAGAAGGCGCCCGGCGCCGCGGGGGCCTCGCCGCCGGTGACGACGGTGGCGTAGGAGCGGGCACGGTCCACGAAGCCCGCGACACGGTCGCGCTGGGCGTGCGAGATCAGCGGACCGAGGTCGGTCTTGGCGTCGAAGGGGTCGCCCACGCGGATGCCGGCGAAGAGGTCGGCGACCCCGGCGACGAAGGCCTCGTACAGCGGGCGCTGCACATAGGCGCGGGTCGCCGCCGTGCAGTCCTGGCCGGTGTTGATCAGCGCGCCGGCGACCGCTCCGTGCACGGCGGCCTCCAGGTCGGCGTCGTCGAAGACCACGAACGGCGCCTTGCCTCCGAGTTCCAGGTGGAGGCGCTTGACGGTGGCGGTGGCGATCTCGGCGACGCGCCTGCCGACCGCGGTGGAGCCGGTGAAGGAGGTCATCGCGACGTCGGGGTGGCCCACCAGGTGTTCCCCGGCGGGCCGGCCGGCGCCGGTGACGATGTTGACCACGCCGTCCGGGATGCCGGCCTCGCCGGCCGCCTGGGCGAACATCAGCGAGGTCAGCGGCGTCAGCTCGGCGGGCTTGAGCACGATGGTGTTGCCCGCGGCGATGGCCGGCAGGACCTTCCATGCGGCCATCTGCAGCGGGTAGTTCCAGGGCGCGATGGAGCCGACGACGCCGACCGGCTCGCGGCGCACATAGGACGTGTGGTCACCGGAGTACTCGCCCGCGGCCCTGCCCTCCAGGTGGCGGGCGGCCCCGGCGAAGAAGGCGGTGTTGTCGATCGTGCCGGGGACGTCGAACTCGGTGGTCAGCCGCAGCGGCTTGCCGCACTGGAGCGACTCGGCCCAGGCGAACTCCGCCGCCCGTTCGGTCAGCACGGCCGCGAAGCGGTGCATGGCGTCGGAGCGAGCGCCGGGGGTGGCGCCGGCCCAGCCGGGCAGCGCGGCCTTCGCGGCGGCGACGGCCGCGTCCACGTCGGCGGTGCCGGCCGTCACATACCGGTGCACGGCCTCGCCGGTGGCAGGGTCGACCACCGTGTGGTCCTGGCCCGAAGTGCCGGGGCGGAGTCCTCCGGCGACGTACTGGGCCCCCTCGGCGAACCGTTCCTGCACATCGAACGCGCCGTGCGCACTGAGGGCCATCGTCTTCTCCTCGGATCCGCTCGGGCTGCGTGGCCAAAGCCTGGATTGGTGGACGATCCTGACAGAGTAGGCTCGCCCCAACAAGTGATTCCGTTGTTGCCTTTTGGTTACGCGACGAAATCTGTCTTGACCGGCGACGGCATCGATCGCTGCGGTGCACGATGCCGAAAGCCGCCCGCGCCCGGCAACCGACACATCGCCTGCCATGGGACGGCCACCTTTACAGCCTGCGGGCTACGGTGGCAGGGCCGCCCGGACCGCACCCCCCGTCCGTCGTGTCCCGTGTCCCCCCTGGAGGTCGCACCGTGTTCCCCACCGTCGCCGAGGTCCTGCAGCTGGACGCGCTCCGGCGTGGTTCGCCGCAGGTCGTCGCGGGCGCCGGCGGACTCCACCGGCCGGTGCGCTGGGTGCACGTCAGCGAACTCGCGGACATCGCCGGCATGCTGCACGGCGGCGAACTGGTGCTGACCACCGGCGTCATGCTCCCCGAGGACAAGGAGCCGCTGGCCCGCTACATCGACGACCTCGCCGACGTCGGCGCCGCCGGCCTGGTCGTCGAACTCGGCCGCCGGTACGCCGACACCCTGCCGCGGCCCCTGGTGCGGGCCGCCGAGCGGCGCGGGCTGACGCTCGTCGCGCTCCGCAACGAGGTGCGTTTCGTCGCCGTCACCGAGGCCGTGCACGCGCACGTCGTGGACGCCCAGCTCAGCGAGTTGCGGGCCTCCGAGGCCGTGCACCAGACGTTCAACGAGCTGTCCGTGGAAGGCGCCGAGGCCGACGAGATCGTCCGCGAGGTCGCACGCATCGCGGGCGCGCCCGTCGTCCTGGAGAACCTCTCCCACCAGGTGCTCGCCTTCGACCCGGCCGGGCACGACCCGCAGGCGCTGCTCGACGGCTGGGAACGCCGCAGCCGCGGCGTCGCCCCGGCCGGCCGCACCGGCCACGACCGCCGCACGGGCTGGCTGGTCACCGGCGTCGGGGCCCGGGGCCGCGACTGGGGGCGGCTGGTCGTCGTCGGGGAGCCGGCGCCGGACTCCGCGCCCGCGGCGGACGAACGCCCGCACCCCCACACCGTGCTCCTGGAACGCGGCGCCGCCACCCTGGCCCTGAACCGCCTGCTGGAACGCGACCGCGAGTCGCTGGAACGGCAGACCCACCGGACCCTGCTGTCCGGGATCCTCACCCACGCCCTCACCGTCTCCGACGTCGGCCTGCGCGCCCGGGCGATCGGCGTGCCCCTGGAAGGGCGCCGGCTCGTCGGCGTCATGCTGCGGCTGCGCGGCGCGGGCGTCGCCGCGGCCCTGGAGGCACAGGCCCGGCTGCGGGACTTCACCGAGACCGCCGCCCAGGCGGTGCGGGACCGGGGGCTCACCGCGCTCACCGGCACCCTCGACGACGGCGCGGTCGGCGTCCTGGTCTCCCTGGGCCCCGCCGACGACGAGCACACCGCGCTGGAGGGCTTCGCCGCCGCGCTCACCCGGCTCACCGAGACCGCCCCGGACGGCGGCCCCGCCTTCGTCATGGCCGCCGGCTCCTCCGTCGGGTCGCTGCGCGACGCCCGCCGGACCCTGCTGGAGGCCGCCCAGGTCGCGGACGCCGCGCTGCACGGCGGACGGAAGGAGGGGGGCAGGGCGCAGCCCTCCGACACCAGGGGGGCGGCAGGCGGCGGGCGGGCGTATTACCGGCTGCCGGACGTGCGGCTGCGCGGGCTGCTGCACCTGCTGCGGGACGACGCCCGCCTCCAGACGTACGTCGAGCGCGAACTCGGCCCGTTGCTGGCGCACGACGCCGAGCACGGCACGGACCTGGTGCGCATCCTCACCGCCTACCTGGACAGCGGCCGCAACAAGTCCGCGGCGGCGGACGCCGCGCACCTGTCACGTCCCTCCTTCTACGACCGGCTGCACCGCGTCGAGAGCGTCCTCGGCGTCGACCTGAACCAGGTGGAGTCCTGCCTGTCGCTGCACGTGGCGCTGCTCGCACTGGAGGCGGTGCGGCGGTAGGTCACGGGACCGGCAGCTCCCAGTAGGTGTAGTCGTAGTCGAAGCCCGGGGCGATCTCGACCTGGAACCTGCCGTCCCGGTCGCTGTCCGGCACGATCACGGTGACGTCGGACTTCACCGTCACACCGGAGTGCAGCTCGCCGGGCAGCCCGCCGCCCCGCGAGATGTCCCGGAGGGTGTCCTCGTCCTCCTCGTCGGCATAGGCGTTGGCCTCGGAGTCGGACATGTCGGCGGTCTCGTCGCCGGTGTTCTCCACGGTCACGGTGAACGTCACCGGGGTGCCGTCGGGGAACAGTCCGGGCGGCACGTCGTGGGCCTCCCGCGCGGCGGAGACCGTCACCACCACTCCGTCGTCGTACGTCACGGGACTGCCGGCGGCCATCGGCGTCCCGTAATCGCCGTCGTCCGCGCCGATGACGTCGTCGCCACCCGCCGGGTCGAACCAGCCGCCGTTGATCCCGCCGACCACCAGCGCGATCATCGCGCCGGAGACGAGCGCGGCCACGATGCCGAGGATCAGACCGGTGAGCGCCTGGCCGCGGTTGGTCGCCTCGCCGCGCTTGACGATGCGCAGGCCGACGATGCCGAAGGCGATGCCGGCCAGTCCCAGCGGGAGGCCGAGGAACGCCCCGAAGCACGCGATGCCGAGAATCACGCCGAGGATGCCGAGCACCATCGCGGTGACGCCGAACCCGTTGCGCGGCGAGGGCTGCCCCCAGGCCCCGTACGGGCCCCCGGGGTAACCCGGGTAACCGGGGTACCCCGGATATCCCGGGTAGCCGGAGTAGTCGGGGTAGCCGGGGTAGCCGGGGTGACCTGCGGGGCCCGGGTGTCCGGGATACCCCGGATACTGCTGCACCTGCGGCGGCACGGTGCCCCACTGGCCGTACGGGTACGGCTGTGCCGGCATCTGCGTCTGTGCCGTTGCCGGTGCCTGCGGCGCCGGTGCGTCGGAGGGCACCGGCCGCTTGGTCATCTCCACGCCGGGCGCCTGCGGTATCGGCGGCGGCGCCCACGGGTCACCCGCCGCCGGGGCCTGCGCCTGCGCCGGCACGGCGGCCGCGGGATATCCCCACTGACTCGGCTGCGGCGGTGCCCACGGATTCCCCTGCTGCGGCGCGGCCCCGTAGCCGCCCGCGGCCACCGGCGGCGCCCACGGATCCCGTGCCACGGCCGCGCCGGCCGCGCCACCGTCCACCGGCGCGGCCTCGGGCTCCACCGCGCCGGACTCCCGCGTACGGACGTCCTCCGCCGCCGGAAGCGTCTGCGCCTCCATGGGCGCGGCGGCATCCTCGACCGGCCCGGCCGGTGCCACCGGCTCCGGTGCCTGCGGCGGCACGGGCGCCACCGGCGCGTCGGGCTTCACCGCGCCGAACTCCCGCGTACGGACGTCCTGTTCCGGCACGGCGTCTTCCGGCGCCGAGTCCTCGACCGATTCGGCGACCGCGGGGCCGGCCTCCGCCGCGTCGTCCGCGCCCGGCGCGGCATCCGCATCGGCCGGGAGACGGCGGAAGGCGCGGGTGCGGTCGTCGGGGGTGTCGTCCGGCGGCGGGGCGGGGGGCTGTGCGGGGGAGGCGTCGTGGGACGCCGGGGTCTCGCGGTCGTCGGACATCGCTGGTCTTCCTCCTGGCTACGTCGGGCAATGCTATGGCCTGGGAAGACTGCGGACCGCAACATTTTCGCGTCTACGATGGCGGTTGCCGCCGAGCCCTCAGGAGGATCACCGCATGTCCGACACCGTGCCCGCCCTCGACGCCTTCATCGCGGGGCTGCCGAAGGCCGAACTCCACGTCCACCACGTGGGTTCCGCCTCGCCCCGCATCGTCGCCGAGCTGGCCGCGCGGCACCCGGATTCCAAGGTGCCCTCCGACCCCGCCGCACTCGCCGAATACTTCAGCTTCCGGGACTTCGCCCACTTCATCGAGGTCTATCTGTCCGTCGTCGACCTGATCCGCGACGCGGAGGACGTACGCCTGCTGACCTACGAGGTCGCCCGGGACATGGTGCGGCAGAACATCCGCTACGCCGAGCTGACCGTGACCCCGTACAGCTCGGTGCGGCGCGGCATCCCCGACCGGGCGTTCGTGGAGGCGATCGAGGACGCGCGCACGGCGGCCGAGAAGGAGCTCGGCATCGTGCTGCGCTGGTGCTTCGACATCCCCGGCGAGGCCGGCCTGGCCTCGGCGGAGGAGACCGCGCGGATCGCCACCGAACTGCGGCCGGAGGGCCTGGTGAGCTTCGGCCTGGGCGGCCCGGAGATCGGCGTGCCGCGCCCGCAGTTCAAGCCGTACTTCGACCGTGCCCGCGCGGCGGGCCTGCACAGCGTGCCGCACGCCGGTGAGACGACCGGCCCGCAGACGATCTGGGACGCGCTGAACGAGCTGGGCGCCGAGCGCATCGGCCACGGCACCAGCGCCACCCAGGACCCGCGGCTGCTGGACCACTTGGCCGAGCACCGCATCCCGCTGGAGGTCTGCCCGACCTCCAACATCGCCACCCGCGCGGTGGCCACCCTGGACGAGCACCCCATCAAGCAGATGGCCGCCGCGGGCGTGCTGGTCACGATCAACAGCGACGACCCGCCGATGTTCGGCACCGACCTCAACTCCGAGTACGCGGTCGCCGCCCGTCTGCTGGAGCTGGACGAGGCGGGCGTGGCCGCGCTCGCCAGGAACGCCGTCGAGGCCTCCTTCCTCGACGCCGACGGCAAGGCGCGGCTGTCCGCCGAGATCGACACGCACCTGGCCGGATGGCAGCGGTAGCCGTCGCCCATCGCGGCGACCCCTACCGCCACCGCGAGAACACCCTGCCCTCGCTGCGCAGCGCGGTGCGCAGCGGGGCGGACGCGGTGGAGATGGACGTACGGGTGACCCGCGACGGCGTGCCGGTGCTTCTGCACGATCCCACCCTCTCGCGCCTGTGGGGGGTGGACGCCGCCCTCGCCGAACTGCCGGCGGCCGCCCTGCCGCCGGGGGTCCCCACGCTGTACGAGGCGCTGGGCGCCGTCGAGGGCTGCCGGGCGCTGGTCGACATGACGGTGCCCGAGTCGGCGCCCGCGGTCCTGGCCGCGGTGCGGGACGCGGGCGCGGAGGACCGGACGTACTACTGCGGCGAGGCCGCGGTGATGCTCGCGGTCCGGGACCACGACCCGGCCGCGGAGATCGCGCTGACCTGGAAGACCTCCGCGCCGGTGCCCCCGCTGCTGCTCACGGAGTTGCGGCCGCGCTGGATCAATCTGCGCTTCGGGCTGGTGCGCGTCCCCCTGGTGGCGTGGGCGCACGGCGAGGGCCTGCTGGTGGGCGCGTGGACGGCGGATCTGCGCCGTACGATGCGCCGGCTGGAGCGGCTCGGCGTGGACGCCATCACCTCCAACCGCATCGAGGTGCTGCTCGGCGAGCTGGGCGCCCGGCCGGTCCCTCCCGTCCGGCGGTGACGGCGGACGGGAGGGGGACCGGGCCGGTGTGAGGCGCGGCCTCAGGCCGGGGCGCCCGCGCCTGACACCGGCTCAGGCGATGCGGCGGCGGCCGGGGACATCGCCTCCAGCCGCTTGATCATGCGGCGCAGGATCAGCAGCGGGACGATGCCGAAGACGCCGAACGCCATGTCGACCGGCATCCACCACAGCGGCAGGCCCCGGATCGGGATGCAGATCGCCGCGAGCGGGATGATCCCGACGCACGCGATCATGGCCCACTCCACGATCCAGATGTTGCGCACCGCGTCGCGCCAGACACCGTAGAAGGCGACGGCGATCACCAGGTGGGCGAAGGCCAGCCAGTCCGTCCCGTAGAACAGGAACGGGTACTTGGCGTCGGTGGCGTCCGCCCCCTCCCGCACGCGGGAGATCCAGTCGCCGACGAAACCGGGCAGACCCCATCCGTCCACCCACCGCACCTCGTGGACGAGCGGGAACGCGGTCACCCCGCTCAGCACCAGGCACACCACAAAGACGATCAGCCACACGCGAATGCGCTGTTCGAGCGCTCTTCGTTCCTCCATGATCCGGAGCGTACGCGGACATGCCACGGCCCCGGACACGAGGGGTGTCCGGGGCCGACGCGGTGCGCGCGGGAGCCGGGAGCCGGGGGTGTCAGCCGTCCAGCGAGGTCATGACGTGCTTGACGCGGGTGTAGTCCTCGAAGCCGTAGCCGGAGAGGTCCTTGCCGTAGCCGGACTTCTTGAAGCCGCCGTGCGGCATCTCGGCGACCAGCGGGATGTGGGTGTTGATCCACACGCAGCCGAAGTCGAGGCGCTTGGACATGCGCATCGCGCGCGCGTGGTCCTTGGTCCACACCGAGGAGGCCAGGGCGTACTCGACGCCGTTGGCCCACGAGACGGCCTGGTCCTCGTCGGCGAAGGACTGGACGGTGATGACGGGGCCGAAGACCTCGTTCTGGATGATCTCGTCGTCCTGCTTGAGGCCGGACACGACGGTCGGGGCGTAGAAGTAGCCCTTCTCGCCGACCCGGTGGCCGCCGGTCTCGACCTTGGCGTGCGCGGGCAGGCGCTCGATGAAGCCGGTGACCTGGGCGAGCTGGTTGGCGTTGTTGAGCGGGCCGTACAGCACGTCCTCGTCGTCCGGGGCGCCGGTCTTGGTGTCGGCGGCGGCCTTGGCGAGCTGGGCGACGAACTCGTCGTGGATGGACTCGTGCACCAGGACGCGGGTGGCGGCGGTGCAGTCCTGGCCGGCGTTGAAGTAGCCGGCGACGGCGATGTCCTCGACGGCCTTGGCGATGTCGGTGTCCTGGAAGACCACGACCGGGGCCTTGCCGCCCAGCTCCAGGTGGACCCGCTTGACGTCCTTGGCGGCGCTGGCCGCGACCTGCATGCCCGCCCGCACGGAACCGGTGATCGAGGCCATTGCGGGGGTGGCGTGCTCGACCATCAGCCGGCCGGTGTCGCGGTCGCCGCAGACGACGTTGAAGATGCCCTTGGGCAGGTCCAGTTCGGCGAGGACGCCGCCGATGATCTCGGCGATCAGCACGGTGGAGGCGGGAGTGGTGTCCGAGGGCTTCAGCACGACGGTGTTGCCCGCGGCGATCGCCGGCGCGAACTTCCAGACGGCCATCATCATCGGGTAGTTCCAGGGCGCCACCTGGGCGCAGACGCCGACCGGCTCACGGCGGACGATGGAGGTCATGCCCTCCATGTACTCGCCGGCCGAGCGGCCCTCCAGCATGCGGGCGGCACCCGCGAAGAAGCGGATCTGGTCGACCATCGGCGGGATTTCCTCGCTCGCGGTCAGCCCGATCGGCTTGCCGGTGTTCTCGCTCTCGACGGCCACCAGCTCGTCCGCGCGCGCCTCGATGGCGTCGGCGATCTTCAGCAGGGCCTTCTGGCGTTCGGAGGGCGTCTTGTCGCGCCACACCGGGAAGGCGGCGGCGGCCGCCGCCATGGCGGCGTCGACGTCGGCGGCGGCGGACAGCGGGGCGGTCGCGTAGGTCTCGCCGGTGACCGGGTTGACCACCTCCGTGGTGCGCCCGTCGGCGGCGTCGCGGAATTCTCCGTCGATGTAGTTGCGCAAGATACGGAGCTCGCTCACTGCACCTCTCCCTGTCCTGTCCGATGTGTGAGACGCCCCCAGAGTACCCACACCACTGCCGTATTCGACATAGCCGAAACTCCGCGACAATGGATTCCGCGAGTTTGAGATCCCAAAACTGCGGATTTCATTGAGCGAGGGTTGCGTCACTGCTGACCTCTCATGCATGGTGTGGTGCGTGGCCACTCGTACTCCGGATTCCAGGGGCGCCAACGGCTCCCTTGTGATCGACTCCGTCTCCAAGGCGATCATCGAACAGCTCCAGGAGGACGGCAGGCGTCCGTACGCCGCCATCGGCAAGGCCGTGGGCCTGTCCGAGGCGGCCGTGCGACAGCGTGTCCAGAAGCTGCTCGACCAGGGCGTCATGCAGATCGTCGCCGTCACCGACCCGCTCACCGTGGGATTCCAGCGGCAGGCGATGGTCGGCATCAACGTCGACGGCGACATCGATCCCGTCGCCGACGCGCTCGCCGCGATGGCGGAGGTCGAGTACGTCGTCGTGACCGCGGGCTCCTTCGATCTGCTGATCGAGATCGTCTGCGAGAACGACGACCAACTCCTGGAGACGATCAACAAGCGGATCCGCACCCTGCCCGGCGTGCGATCCACCGAGAGCTTCGTCTACCTCAAGCTCCGGAAGCAGACCTACACCTGGGGAACCAGATAGTCATGAGCGCGGACCATACAAAGACCGCATACGACCACTTGTGGATGCACTTCACCCGCATGTCGTCGTACGAGAACGCCCCTGTGCCGACCATAGTGCGCGGCGAGGGCACGTACATCTACGACGACAAAGGCAAGCGCTACCTCGACGGGCTCGCGGGCCTGTTCGTGGTCAACGCCGGTCACGGCCGCGTCGAACTCGCCGAAACCGCCTACAAGCAGGCCCAGGAGCTGGCCTTCTTCCCGGTGTGGAGCTACGCCCACCCGAAGGCCGTGGAACTCGCCGAGCGGCTGGCGAACTACGCCCCCGGCGACCTGAACAAGGTCTTCTTCACCACCGGCGGCGGTGAGGCGGTCGAGACCGCCTGGAAGCTCGCCAAGCAGTACTTCAAGCTCAAGGGCAAGCCGACCAAGTACAAGGTCATCTCCCGCGCCGTCGCCTACCACGGCACCCCACAGGGCGCCCTGTCCATCACGGGCCTGCCGGGTCTGAAGGCCCCCTTCGAGCCGCTGGTCCCCGGCGCGTTCAAGGTGCCCAACACCAACATCTACCGCGCCCCGATCTTCGGCGACGACCCCGAGGCCTTCGGCCGCTGGGCCGCCGACCAGATCGAGCAGCAGATCCTCTTCGAGGGCCCCGACACCGTCGCGGCCGTCTTCCTGGAGCCCGTGCAGAACGCCGGCGGCTGCTTCCCGCCGCCGCCCGGCTACTTCCAGCGGGTCCGCGAGATCTGCGACCAGTACGACGTGCTGCTCGTCTCCGACGAGGTCATCTGCGCCTTCGGCCGGCTCGGCACCATGTTCGCGTGCGACAAGTTCGGCTACGTCCCGGACATGATCACCTGCGCAAAGGGCATGACGTCGGGCTACTCCCCCATCGGCGCGTGCGTCATCTCCGACCGCATCGCCGAGCCCTTCTACAAGGGCAACAACACCTTCCTGCACGGCTACACCTTCGGCGGCCACCCGGTCTCGTCCGCGGTCGCCCTCGCCAACTTCGACATCTTCGAGCGCGAGCAGCTCAACCAGCACGTGCTCGACAACGAGGGTGCCTTCCGCGCCACCCTGGAGAAGCTGCACGACCTGCCGATCGTCGGCGACGTCCGCGGCAACGGCTTCTTCTACGGCATCGAGCTCGTCAAGGACAAGGTCACCAAGGAGACGTTCACCGACGAGGAGACCGAGCGCGTCCTGTACGGCTTCCTCAGCAAGGCGCTCTTCGAGAACGGCCTCTACTGCCGCGCGGACGACCGCGGCGACCCGGTCGTGCAGCTCGCCCCGCCGCTGATCGCCGATCAGTCGACGTTCGACGAGATCGAGGGCATCCTGCGCACCGTCCTCACGGAGGCCTGGACCAAGCTCTGATTTGGAGGCTCGGTTCGCCTCCGGGGCGCTCCAGCCGGTGTCGGGGGCACCCCCAGCCGCCAGGCTGGGGGAGGTCGACCATGCTCGGTCCCTCGTTTTCTCGGGACCTCCGCGTGCTCTCCCTTTCGACACCGGCCGCGCCCCTTCGGCTCACTCGCCGCGGAGGCCGCCAGGTCAATACGGCTAGGCCGCACGGGTGGCCGCGTGCGGGAACGCCCCGCGGGAAGCGCGGGGCGGGGGCACCGGGCGCGTAGCGTGCCGCAGTGACCCGGACTCCCCGCGTTCGTTAGAGGCCAACGTGAACCCACCCGACAACGACGTGCTGTGGGCCCGCGGCCTGCGCCACACGCACGACCGCTCACCCGCCCTGCTCGGTGTGTCCCTGGGCGTACGGGAAGGCGAGATCCTCGGCATCCTCGGCCCGCACGGTGCCGGGAAGACGACCCTGCTGCGCTGCCTGTCCGGCGAACTGCTGCCGGAGCAGGGCGAGGTGTGGTTCAACAGCGCACCCGTGCACACCCTGGGCAGTGCCGCACGCGAACGGCTGCGCCGCGAACGCTTCGGCTGGGTCGAGAGCACGCCGCAACTGCTGCCCGAACTGACGGTCCGTGAGAACGCCGCGCTGCCGCTGCTGCTGGCCGGCATCCCCTACCGGACCGCGCGCGCCGCCGCCCAGGACTGGCTGGACCGCCTCGACATCGGCGGCGCCGCCCGCAAGCGCCCCGGCCAGTTGCTGCAGGCCGAACGCCAGCGCGTCGCGATCGCCAGGGCCCTGGTCAACCGGCCGGCCGTGGTGTTCGCGGACGAGCCGACCGCCCCGCTGCACCGCGCCGACCGCTCCCAGGTGCTGCGCATGCTGACCAGCGCCGCGCGCTCGCACGGCATCACGGTCGTCCTGGCGTCCAACGAACCCGAGGTGGTCTCGCTCGCCGACCGCGTCATCACCCTCATCGACGGACGCCCCGTCGCGGGCATGCCGCAGCAGGACCGGGAGGGCGCCGACTCGTGCTCAGCCTCCGTGTAGCGCTCGGCTCGCGGCCGGCCGTCCTCGCACGCCGGCTGCTGGTCGTGGCCGCGGCCGCGGGCACCGGCTTTCTGCTGCTCGCCACCCTGGGCCACGCCCTCACCCACACCGGGGACACCAGCCGCGGCCTGATCCGGCTCGCGTGGTGCGCCGTTCCGTTCGCCGCCACCGTCCACCTGTCGGTGTTCGTCGCACGGACCGAACCCAGCGGGCGCCTGCACGCGGGTCTGTCGGCGGCCGGGCTCGGGCGGCACGGACTGCCTCTCCTGGGCGCGGCGACCACCGCGCTCAGCACCGGGCTCGGCGTCGTCCTCGCGCTGCTGGTCTTCCTCCACCTGCGCGGCGACCTTCCCGGCTCGCCGCTGAGCGGCGCGGCCGCCGGACCGCTCGGCGAGGACCGCCCGCTGCCGGTGGTCGGCGCGTTGACACTGCTCGCCCTGGTGCCGGTGGTCTCGGCCGTGGCGACCGCGCACTGCCTGCGGGCGCCGCGCACGCCGGCCACCGACGAGGCGGCCGTCCGTATGCCGCCCACCGGGCTGCCCTGGGGCGCGGCGCTCACCACGATCGGTCTCGCCATCGAGATCACCGCCGCCCACGACGCGCGCCGGGCCGCGCCCGGCACCCTCTTCCCGCTGCCCGGCGGGCTCGGCGGGATCGCCCCGGCAGTGGCGGGCGGCTGGATCCTCATCGCCATCGGCCTGGTCCTCGCCATGCCGGGTCTGCTCCACGAGTGCGGCCGGCTCCTGGCCTCCTGCCGGCCGACCGCGCTGCGCCTGCTCGCCGGGCGCGCCCTCCAGGAGGAGGCCCCGCGCATCGGCCGACCCCTCGGTGTCCTGTGCGCCGTGTGCGCCGCCGGGCTCGCCACGACCGCCCGGCTCGACGCGGGCGCCCAGCCCCTCGGGCCGCTGACGGTCCTCGGCGCCACGCTCGTCGCGGTCGCGGCCACAGCCACCGCGCTCACCGCGGCGGTCGACGCCAAGCGCGCCCGGCGCCCCTCGACGGCGGCCCTCACCCGCCTCGGCGCCCCCGCCTCCCTCCTGCGTTCCGCCGCGACCCTGCGCACCGCCACCGCGCTGGTCCTCGTGGCACCGGTCATCTGGCTCGTCTCCCACCTCGGCACCCTCCCGCTGCCGTAGGGCCCCGGGCCCGGCACCGTCCGGGCCCACAGTGGACCGGGGCGCCCGATTCCCCTCCTCGAACCGGGCGCCCCCCCGGCCGGCCCGGGCGCGGGCGCTCGCTATCGTGGCGGGCGTGCAACAGCCGCCCCGTGACACCGAGATCGAGACCCTGGACGAGTTCGACCGCGTCGTCGCGTCGGGCTCCCTGCGCGGATACCGCGTGCAGTCCGTCGATCTGACCACCCGTACCTCCGCCCTGCGCTCCGCGGACACCGCCGAGGCCGTGTTCCTCGGCTGCCCGATGGAGCCGGAGGCCGCCGCCCACGTCCGCTCGACGGGCGCCCTGGTCTTCCCGCCCGTGCCGGAGCTGCCCTTCGACCCGTACCGGGGCTCGCTCTACACCCCGGACGCGCTGTACGAGGGCCTGGCAGGCGCCGACGGGTACGACGCGACGCCCGACGCGCACGCGTACCAGTGGTTCCTGCGCACCCGCGACACGGGCGACATCTTCGCGTCGATGCTCCGCAGCATCCACGACGACGCGGTCTCCGACGCCTTCGACGAACTCCTCGCCGGGGCCCGCGTCGTCGGCGTGATGGGCGGCCACGCCATGGCCCGCGGGACCGAGGCCTACGCGGGCGCGGCCCGCCTCGGCAGGGCGCTGGCCCGTGAGGGACTGACGGTGGCGACCGGCGGCGGCCCCGGCGCCATGGAGGCGGCCAACCTCGGCGCCTACGCGGCGCCCTTCGACGACGCGATGCTCAAGGACGCGCTGGACACCCTCGCTCAGGTCCCCTCCTTCCGGCCCTCCATCACCGACTGGGCCCGCGCGGTCTTCGCCGTGCGCGACCGCCACCCCGGCGGCGGCGCCTCCGTCGGCGTGCCGACCTGGTTCTACGGCCACGAGCCGCCGAACGCCTTCGCCGCGCACATCGCCAAGTACTTCGCCAACGCCACCCGCGAGGACGGCCTGCTGGCACGCTGCAACGCCGGTGTGGTCTTCCTCCCGGGCGCGGCCGGCACCGTGCAGGAGATCTTCGACAACACCACGCCCAACTACTACGAGTCGAACGGCGCCCCGCGTCCCATGGTGCTGGTCGACGAGGAGCACTGGACGACCCGCCTCCCTGCCTGGCCCCTCCTGCAGTCCCTCGCCGAGGGCCGCAGCATGGCGCCGCGCATCGCGCTGGTCGACTCCATCGAGGACGCGCCGAGGGCGCTGGCCGGCTGTCGGCGGACGCGGCCCGGTAGGACGGAGGGGTGCTCAGCCGCCCGCCGCGCGCGCCGGCACCGCGTCCGTTTCCGGCTTCTCCTCCCGCCTGGGGAGCAGCAGCGGGGTCGCCAGGACCAGCACTCCGGCCGCCCCGATCGCGGCGCGCGGTCCCGTCACGGCGGCCAGCGCGCCCCACAGACCGGTCGTGACCGCGATGGCGGCCTTGCCCGTGACCGACCAGGCGGCAAGGACGCGGACGACCCGGTCGCCCGGGATCCGGTCGAGCCGGCTGGTGGCGAAGACCGGGCTGAACACACCCATGCAGGTGATGATCCCGAGTTCGACGACCATGACGAGCACCAGGCCCGTCGTCCCGGGCCGGACCAGCACCAAGCCGGGCAGGCAGCACGCCCGCAGTGCCCCGGAGACGATCAGCACCTTGTGCCGGCCGAAGCGCTCGACGAGCCGGCGGGCGAGCCGCGACCCGATCAGCCCGCCCGCGCACGGCAGCGCGAACGCGAGGCCGTACTGCCAGGGCGCGAACCCGAGGCGGCCGAGCATGAGCACGGCGAGCAGCGGCGCCGTCGCCATGATCAACGCGTTGACGGCGACCGTGTTGAGGAACAGCGGGCGCAGCGCCGGGTCGGCCAGGATGTACCGCCACCCGTCCAGCAGGTCGCCGGCCCGCGGTCGCGTCGGCGCGCCGGTCCGTACGGGGCGTGGTTCGCCGCCGCCGATCGCGCGGATGCCCAGCGCCGAGAGCAGGTAGCTGACGGCGTCGGCGACCACGGTCGTCACCGGGCCGAACAGCCCGATCGCGGCCCCGCCGAGCGGTGGCCCGAGCATGGTGGTCGTCCAGGTCGTGGCCTCGAAGCGGGCGTTGGCGACGAGCAGGTCCGGTCCGCCCACGAGCGACTTCAGGTAAGCGCCCGCGGCCGCGTTGAAGGCGATGTCGGCCGACGCGACCACCACCGACACGGCCAGCAGCTGGGCGAAGCCGAGCACACCGAGCGCGTACGCCGCCGGCACGCTCAGCAGCACGGCGCAGCGGACCAGGTCCGTCGCGATCATCACCGGCCGCTTGCGGCGGAACTCCGCCCACGGGCCCAGCGGCACCGCGGCCATCGCCCCGACCGCCGGTCCCGCGGCGGCCAGCACCGCCACCCGGGTCGGCCCGGCGTGCAGCACGAGGATCGCGATCAGGGGGAACGCGTCGAACGCGAGCCGCGTGCCCAAGGCGCTGACGGCGTTCGCGGTCCACAGCCACCCGAAGCGCCGTCCCAGCGACCGCCCGGACTTGCCGTCCTTGCCGTCCTTGCCGTCCTGCACGTGTGTCACCCGTCCCCTCCCGCCGCTCCATCGCCGTCCCGCTCCGCCACAACCGCGCGTGGACCGGGTGCCATCCAAGCGAGTGGGGAACGCCTGATCAAACAACCCTGACGCCCGTCTGCCACAACCACGGGTTGTCGGCATAGGCTTGCCGCCGTGGATCTCGACGCCGTACGCACCTTCGTCGCGGTCGCGGACACGGGGCAGTTCCGGGAGGCCGCGGCCGGCCTGTCGATCACGCAGCAGGCCGTTTCCAAGCGCGTCGCCGGGCTGGAGAAGGAGCTCGGGGTGCGGCTGTTCACCCGCACCCCGCGCGGGGCCCGGCTCACCATCGACGGGCAGGCGTTCGCGCCGCACGCGCGAGAGCTCCTGCGGACCGCGGAGCGGGCGGCCGCCTCCGTCCGGCCCGGCAGGCGCGCCCTGCGGGTGGACGTCATCGGGCGCAGGCTCGCCCCCGCCGGGCTGCTGCGCGACTTCCACCGCGCGCATCCGGGGACCGAACTCGACGTCGTGACCCTGTTCGACGCCGACGCGGCCCTCGCGGCCGTCCGTTCCGGCACGATCGACGCGTCCTTCCGGGCCCTGACGGCGCCTGCGCGGGACCTCCCCGAGGGCGTTCGGGCGATGCGGGTGCACGACGAACCCGTGCAGTTGCTGACCGGACCCGGCCATGTGTTCGCGGCGGCCCGCACGGTCGCGCCGGACCGGCTCGCCGGGCACCGCATCTGGATGCCGGGGCTCGTCGCCGGCACCGAGTGGGCCGCGTACTACGCCGACCTCGCCGCCGCGTTCGGGCTCACCATCGATGCGACCGGGCCGGACTTCGGGACCGAACCGCTGCTGGACACCATCGCCGACTCCGCCGTGCTGGCGACCCTCGTCGGCGAGGGCACCCGTGTCGTCTGGCCCGCCCACCACGACCTGCGCCGTGTCCCCCTGCGCGACCCGACGCCGGTGTACCCGCACTCGCTCCTCTGGCACACCGACAACCCGCACCCGGCCCTGGCCGCGCTGCGCGACCATCTGCGCGCCACGCGGACCGGTCACGGCACCACCGGGATCTGGGTCCCCACCTGGGCCCGGTGACCGCCACCGGGGCACCGGGCCTCAGGCCCCGAGCACCACGACCTCGTCGGCGGCGAAGGCGACACCGACCGTCTCCCCCTCGGCGGGCGCGTCGCGCAGGGCGCACGAGGCCTCCAGCCGCGGCCCGCCGGCGGGCTCCAGCAGCAGTGTGACCTGGTCGCCGCGGAAGGTGCGGGCGACGACCGCACAGGGCAGCCCCTCCTCGGTAGGCACGAGGCGCACCCCGGCGGGGCGCACCAGGAGCCTCCCGGGCCCCTGCGGTGATCCGGGCGGTACGGGGATCTTGCCCCAGGGAGTGTCGGCGGCGTCGCCGGTGACGGTCACGGCCGGTACGTTGCCGAACCCGAGGAAGCGGGCCACGAACTCCGACGCGGGCCGCCGCCACACCTCCAGCGGGGTGCCGGCCTGTTCCACGCGCCCGTCGCGCATGACGACGACCCGGTCGGCGAGCGCGAAGGCCTCGCCCTGGTCGTGCGTGACGGCCAGCACGGTCGTGCCCAACCGGCGGAACAGCTCGCGCAGTTCGACCACGAGGCGTTCGCGCAGTCCGCGGTCGAGCTGCCCGAGCGGCTCGTCCAGCATGAGCAGCCGCGGCTCGGGCGCGAGCGCGCGGGCCAGTGCGACCCGCTGCTGCTCACCGCCCGACAGGGACGCCACGGCGCGCCGCTGCGCGCCGGGAAGTCCGACGAGCTCCAGCAACTCCCCCACCACGCGGTCGCGTTCACCCCGCGGCGTCCCGCGCATGCGCAGACCGAAGCCGACGTTGCCCGCGACGTCGTGCTGCGGGAAGAGCTGGTGGTCCTGGAACATCAGGCCCACCCCGCGCCGGTGTACCGGCACGGCCGCCTGGTCCCGGTCGCCGAGCAGCACGCGCCCTGCGTCGAGCGGATGCAGTCCGGCCACGGCCCGCAGCATCGTGGACTTTCCGCCACCGCTGGGCCCGAGCACGCACACCGTCTCGTGCTCGGCGACCTCCAAATCCACGGCATCGAGGGCGGCCCGTCCGCCGAAGCACACGGTGGCGCCGTCCAGTCGCAGCAGGGCCATCAGAACTCCCCCGAACCGTCGGTGCCGTGGACGCCATGGATACGCAGGCGTTCCAGCGCCAGCAGCGCGCCCGCGCACACCAGCATCAGCACGGTGCTCAGCGCCATCGCCTGCCCGTAGTTGAGTTCGCCGGCCCGCCCCAGCAGGCGCGCGACCGCGACCGGCAGCGTGGGGTTGTCGGGCCGTGCGATGAAGACCGTCGCCCCGAACTCGCCCAGGGAGACGGCGAAGGCGAAGCCCGCCGCCACCAGCAGGGCCCGCCGCACCAGCGGCAGGTCCACCTCGCGCCAGGCGCGCAGCGGCGACGCCCCGAGCACCGCGGCCGCCTCGCGCAGCCGCTCGTCCACGGCGCGCAGCACGGGCAGCATGGTGCGCACCACGAAGGGCACGCCGACCAGCGCCTGGGCGAGCGGCACGAGGATCCACGAGGACCGCAGATCCAGCGGCGGTTCGTCGAGGGTGATGAGGAAACCGAAGCCGATGGTGACGGCGGAGGTGCCGAGCGGCAGCATCAGCAGCGCGTCGAAGCCGCGGACGAACCGCCCGGCGCGCCGGGTGAGGGCGGCGGCCGCCAGTCCGCCGACGACCAGGGCGATCGCGGTGGCCGCGGCCGCGTACTCCAGCGAGTTCCACACCGCGCTCACCGGCGCCACCACGAAGGTGCCGCCGCCCGCGCCCGCCGAGCCGAGCGCGCGGTAGAAGTCCAGGCCGTAGCCCTCGGGCCCGTCCAGCGACCGTTCGACCAGCACGCCGAGCGGCACCAGGATCAGCAGCGCGGCCACCCCGAGCGTCCCGGCCAGCAGCCCCCACTCGCCCGCGCCGCGCGGCCGGCGCGCCGTTCCCGCCGGGTCGACCAGCCGCAGCGCGCTCTCGCGCCGCCGTACGGTCCGGGCGTGCACGGCCAGGATGCCGGCGACGGCGGCGAACTGGACGATCGTCAGCACGGCGGCCGTCGGCAGGTCCAGCAACTGGGCGGTCTCGCGGTAGATCTCCACCTCCAGGGTGGAGAAGGTGGGCCCGCCGAGGATCTGCACGACCCCGAAGGACGTGAAGGTGAAGAGGAACACCATGACGGCGGCCGCGGCCACGGCGGGCCCGAGCGCGGGCAGCGTCACGCGCCGCCAGGCGGCGAACCGCCCGGCGCCCAGGACCCGCGCGGCCTCCTCCTGCCGCGGGTCGAGCTGCGACCACAGGCCGCCCACGGTCCGTACGACCACGGCGTAGTTGAAGAAGACGTGCGCCAGCAGGATCGCCCACACCGTGGTGTCCAGGCGCACCCCCCACAGCTCGTCCAGCAGCCCGCCCCGCCCCAGCAGCGCGAGGAACGCCGAGCCGACGACCACCGTCGGCAGCACGAAGGGCACGGTCACGACCGCCCGCAGCAGATGCCGCCCGGGGAAGTCGAAGCGCGCGAACACATAGGCCCCCGGCAGGGCGATCGCCAGGGTGAGCGCGGTCGAGGCGGCCGCCTGCCAGCAGGTGAACCACAGCACATGCAGGATGTCGGGGTCGCCCAGCACGTCCGCGAACCGGCCCAGCCGCCACCGCCCGCCCTCGCGGAGCCCGCGGGTGACGATGGCGGCGACCGGGTAGCCGAAGAACACCGCGAAGAAGACGGCCGGCACGGCCAACAGGCCGAGCCGCACGGCGTGCGGCCGCAGGGCGGCCGTCCTCCGCCGGGCCGCTCCGGTTACTTCAGCACGAGCGAGGACCACGTCTTGACCCACTGCTCACGGTTCGCGGCGATCTTCTTCGGCTCGACGGTGGCGGAACCGCTGATCACGGGCGCGTACTTGGTGAAGACCTCGGGCAGCTTCGCGTCGTCCCTGACGGGGTTCACGAACATGTTGAGCGGCATGTCCTCCTGGAAGGTGCGGCTCAGCAGGAAGTCGATGAGCGCCTTGCCGCCCTCGGTGTTCTTCGCGCCGTCCAGCAGTCCGGCGAACTCGATCTGCCGGAAGCAGGTGGCCGTCGCCACGCCGGTCGGGCCCTGCTCGGGCTGCTTCTTCAGCGCGAGCACCTCGGCGGGCGGGCTGGAGGCGTACGACACGACCAGCGGCTTGTCGCCCTTGCCGCCGCCCGCGCCCGAGAAGTTGTCGTAGTAGGCCTGCTCCCAGCCGTCGACGACCTGGACGCCGTTGGCCCTCAGCTTCGTCCAGTAGTCCTGCCAGCCCCCGTCGCCGTACTTCGCGGTGGTCGCCAGCAGGAAGGCCAGGCCCGGGGAGGAGGTCGCGGCGTTCTCCGTGACCAGCAGGTCCTTGTACTCCGGCTTGACCAGGTCGTCGAAGGTCTGCGGGACGGGCAGCTTGTGCTCCGCGAACCAGGCGCGGTCGTAGTTGACGCAGACGTCGCCGAAGTCGATGGGCGTGACGCGGTGCTCGGCGGCGTCGAGCTGGAGGGCGGCGGGGACCTTGTCCAGGTCCTTCGCCTCGTACGGTGCGAACAGACCGTTGTCCAGGGCGCGGGAGAGCAGGGTGTTGTCGACGCCGAAGAAGACGTCGCCCTGCGGGTTGCCCTTGGAGAGCACGGCCTGGTTGACCGCCGCGCCCGCGTCGCCGCCGCGCAGGACCTTCACCGTGTAGCCGGTCTGCTGCGTGAAGTCCTTGAGGACGGCCTTCGAGGCGGCGAAGGAATCGTGGCTGACGAGGGTGACGGTCTTGGAACCGCTGCCCTTGCCGCCGCTCCCGCCGTCGGCGGAATCGTCGCTTCCGCCACAGGCCGCGAGGGACGCCGCGCCGAGCGCGACGACGAGGGCGGTGCCGGCGGCACGCCGACGGATGGTGCTCATCAAGTGACTCCCTACGCCGGTATGACCCGGATCAGGTTCGAGGGTCTGCGGCCGTGCCGCACTCTCAGCGCTGTGTGCGCTCCCCTGTCGGATGTTCTTTTGTCGATCGTTCACGGCAAAGAGCCGCAAACGACCATCACACTAGCAAGTGCCGCTCAGCGCTCGGAAGCCGCCAGCTGCCCGCAGGCCCCGTCGATCTCCTGGCCCCGGGTGTCCCGCACCGTCACCGGCACGCCGTGCGCCTCCAGCGCCGCGACGAACGCCCGCTCGTCCTCGGGCCGCGACGCGGTCCACTTCGAGCCCGGCGTGGGGTTGAGCGGGATGAGATTGACGTGCACGCGCTTGCCCTTGAGCAAGCGGCCCAGCAGATCCGCGCGCCACGCCTGGTCGTTGATGTCCCTGATGAGCGCGTACTCGATCGACACGCGGCGCCCGGAAACGTCCGCGTAGTGCCACGCGGCGTCCAGCACCTCGCGCACCTTCCAGCGGGTGTTGACCGGCACCAGGGTGTCGCGCAGTTCGTCGTCGGGCGCGTGCAGCGAGACCGCGAGACGGCACTTGAAGCCCTCGTCCGCGAAGCGCAGCATCGCCGGCACCAGGCCGACCGTCGAGACGGTGATGCCCCGCTGCGACAGCCCCAGCCCGTCCGGCTCGGGGTCGGTCAGCCGGCGGATGGCGCCCACCACCCGCTTGTAGTTCGCCAGCGGCTCGCCCATGCCCATGAAGACGATGTTCGACAGCCGCGCGGGACCGCCCGGGATCTCCCCGTCGCGCAGCGCCCGCATGCCCGCCACGATCTGGTGCACGATCTCGCCGGTGGACAGGTTCCGGTCCAGCCCGGCCTGCCCGGTCGCGCAGAACGGGCAGTTCATGCCGCAGCCCGCCTGCGAGCTGATGCACATCGTCACGCGGTCCGGGTAGCGCATGAGCACCGACTCGACCAGCGTCCCGTCGAACAGCCGCCACAGCGTCTTGCGCGTCGTGTCGTTGTCCGTGCTGCTGTGCCGCACGACCGACATCAGGTCCGGCAGCAGCCCTTCCGCCAGCTTCCCGCGCGCCGCCGCCGGGATGTCCGTCCACGTGGCCGGGTCGTCGGTGTACCGCGCGAAGTAGTGCTGCGACAGCTGCTTGGCCCGGAACGGCTTCTCCCCCAGCTCCGCGACCACCTCCCGCCGCTCGTCGGGCGTGAGGTCGGCAAGGTGCCGCGGCGGCTTCTTGGCGGCGCGCGGCGCGACGAAAGTGAGTTCTCCGGGTGCAGGCATGGTTCATCCAGTGTCGCAGATCAACTGGGCTCGCCCAGGTCACATGGGTGAGGGAACCGTCACCCTCGGGCGTCCCCTGTCGACCTTGGGCAACCTTTCACGACCCAGGGACGGCCCAGCAGCCGATGCACGGTTTCGGGAACGGAAGCCGCCCCGACCTTGCGGATCTTGGCACCGTCTGCGTCAAGAAGCGGGTACACGCCGGACACGATCCGGTGTAACGTCGCGCTCTTCGCCCGACCCACGGTGCGGAGTCCCCGGTAGGTAGCCTTCATGCTCGATCAGTCCGACCCCGACCCGTACTCGATGTGGCGGCTCGCGCTCGCAAAGGTGGACCGGATCTTCGCTTCCCCTCCCGGATTCGACCGACCGGTGGCGGGGTGCACTTATTGCGCCTCGGAATCGGACTTCCGCCTCCTCGGCGGTGATCCATCCGCCGTGCCGGATGATGTCCTCCAATATGTGGTGCGCGAGGTCGTCGATCACTGGGACGCGGACCAGTACCCGATCCTGTGGCGCCGCCTCATGCCGCGCATCTTGCGTCACTGGGGCCGTGAAGGCGGTACGGACCCGTCCGGCGAACTGGCCCGTCTCGCCCGGTACGGGGCCCGACTGGTCGACTGGCCGGTCGCCGAGCGCGCCGCGGTCGAGCAAGCGTTCCGGGCGCTGCTCACCCTCGCGCTCACAGACGGCCGCTCCCCCTCGGACATCCGCGACCTGGTCGAAGGCCTCGCCAACGCCACGGGTGGCCTGGAGCCGTGGCTGGACCACCTCGCCGGGCTCTCCGGCCCCGCCGCGGACGCCGGTCTCGTCCGACTGGCTGTCGGCTGGGGGACGGACCTCCTGTGGGAGGACTTCGAGTTCCAGTGGTGGTACGACGGCGAACCGCGAACCGTCGCCGACTGGCTGGTCGCCCAACGACCCCGCATCGCGTCCTTCGCGGCATGCCACCCGCACTGCAAGAACGCCGCCGACGCGCTCGTCGCGATCTCCCACCTGTAAGAAGGTGACTGCAGCCCGTGGTTCTACCCCTACGGCCAGCGCTCCCCCCTCCGCCTGGCCACCAGCAGGTAACCCTCCGCTTTACAAGTTCGATCGGGGTCCGGGGGCACCTGCGGGAACTACGTGGTCGCTGGCGGAGTCGGGTTCCCCAGCAGCCGAACTGATCCGGGACCGTTCGTGGCCGTTGATGTCAGCGTTGGATGTCAGCGGAACAGCTTCGGCCACGGGCAGACCTCCCATGGCCCGTCCGGCCGGTCTGCCCACTTCCACCAGACGTGCCGGTTGCTGCACTTCCACAGCGACCGGCAGACCCGCCGGCCGTCGTCCTCCCGCTTGAAGAGCGCCATGCTGCCAGCCGTGCGCAACGCCTGGGCGGGGCGAGGTCAGAGCAAACTCAGCGGGCAGAGCCAGCCGCCGGCTCCGCCGCTCCGGCGCACCACGACGCGCCCCTGGCCGAGCAGCTTGGCGTCCGGAGCGTGCAGCACCCACGTGCCGTCGACCCCGGCCGCACCGGCAAGGGATCACGTGAGGTTTCCTCAGGCACCACATCGCGGTCCCCGAACGCCGGCGGCGGCGAAACACGCCGTCGCCAGCAAGCCGGCCACCACGGCCGGCGTCCCCCGAGTTGCCCGCCACCTCCAACTCCTCGTTGTGACGACCTTGTTGCCGCCAATATGTGACGGGGCACCTTTCCTGCCGCGGGCATGAGATGCACCCACCGCTCGGCACCGCCTCACATAAGGTCAGTGCCCGTCATTGAGATCATGCGCGTTGGGAGCGGAATTGGCTGACCAGATGAGGCGTGGTGGCGCGGCCCGCAAGGTCGGCAGAGCCGTGGGAGAGTTCTTCGGCGAGGCCGTACTGGAGGTTCTGCTCTCGATAGCCGCTTGTGTTCTGCTTGCGGGCATAGCAGGCGCATTTGTCTGGGGTTGGGGTCGCAGCCCTCTGCTCGCCGGGGGCCTGGGCGTGACCGTCCTGGCCTTCCTGGGCTACGGCGCCTGGGAGATGTTCCGGCCGGCCAGGTCAGGACGGCGTGGCCGCTTGGCCGCCGCAGCTTTGGTGAGCTTCGCCGTTACGGCCGTATTTCTCTACTATGCGTCCTCCTGTAACTGCTACTGACGGCGTGGCGGATCCGTGACCCGTTCGCAGTCGGCGTCCCTGAGTCCGGCGATGTCCTTGAATCCACAGATCGCCAAGTACAAGAGAAACGACTAAGAAGTGGGTCAGACTTTCGGCGCCGCCATAGGACAGGGCGTATGCGTATGGCCTGCCGATACCGACGACTGTCGCACCCCGCGCCAGCGCGATAACGACATGCGTCGCATCCCGCACGCCGCCGCGCGTCGAGCCCGCTGGCGCCACGATGCCGGGCAAGAGCTCAAGCGTCGAGATTCCTGGAAGAAACCCGGCGTGGCTCCGGTGTGCTTGATGATCTGCTCCATCGGAGCCTGGGCGAACGTAGGAGGTTGTGCGGCGGCCTACGACGAACCCTCGCTCGACGTGCTGCCCGTCTAGCCGAGGCCGGCTTCTGTTCTTCGTCATCCAGGCGAGCCTGCCGGCCCGTCGGGCCCGCCGTCCGCGAACCCGGACCGCCTGGAACACCCCATGCGTGCGCCGGGCCCGGGGCCGCTTCTCCGGGAGCGGGCCGCTGGGCGCTCGTGGTCGGCCGTCCACCCGGTGCCGATATCGTGCGACGGTATGACCATCCACTTCTGCCCGGCCTCGGAGCCGGTGCAGTGAGGAGTGAGCGTTGAGCACGTCGGCCACCTCCGGCACCGCGGAGCTGAAGCGACGCCTGGGCGTGACCGACGCCGTGATGATCGGGCTGGGATCGATGATCGGCGCCGGGATCTTCGCGGCTCTCGCCCCGGCCGCGTCCGTGGCCGGGTCCGGGCTGCTGCTCGGCCTCGGCCTCGCGGCGGTGGTGGCGTACTGCAACGCGACCTCCTCGGCCAGGCTGGCGGCCCGCTATCCGCAGTCGGGCGGCACCTATGTGTACGGACGCGAGCGGCTCGGGGACTTCTGGGGCTACCTGGCCGGCTGGGGCTTCGTCGTCGGCAAGACCGCCTCCTGCGCGGCGATGGCCCTGACCGTGGGCTCCTACGTCTGGCCGGGCCAAGCGCACGCGGTGGCAGTCGCCGCGGTGGTCGCGCTCACCGCGGTGAACTACGCCGGGGTGCAGAAGTCCGCCCTGCTGACCAGGGCGGTCGTCGCCGTGGTCCTGGCGGTGCTCGCCGCGGTGGTCACCGCCTGCCTCGCCTCGGGCACCACGGACGCGGCCCGCCTCGACGTCGGCGCCGACGCCTCCTTGGGCGGAGTCCTCCAAGCGGCCGGGCTGCTGTTCTTCGCCTTCGCCGGATACGCACGCATCGCCACCCTCGGCGAGGAGGTCCGCGACCCGCGGCGGACCATCCCGCGCGCGATCCCGCTGGCGCTCGGCATCACCCTGGTCGTCTACACCGCTGTCGCCGTCTCCGTCCTGCTCGTCCTGGGCCCCGACGGCCTCGCCCGCACCACCGCTCCTCTGGTCGACGCCGTACGGGTTGCCGGAGTGCCCGCCCTGGCGCCCGTCGTACGGGCCGGCGCGGCGGTGGCCGCGCTCGGATCGCTGCTCGCCCTGATCCTGGGCGTCTCGCGCACCACTTTGGCGATGGCCCGCGACCGGCACCTCCCGCACGCCCTCGCCGCCGTCCACCCCCGCTTCCAGGTCCCGCACCGCGCCGAGTTGGCCGTCGGCGCGGTGGTCGCCGTCCTGGCAGCCACCACGGACGTGCGCGGCGCGATCGGCTTCTCCTCCTTCGGCGTGCTGGCCTACTACGCCATCGCCAACGCCTCCGCCTGGACCCTCACCCCTGCCGAGGGCCGCCCCGTCCGCGTCGTGCCGATCGCGGGAACGGCCGGCTGCCTCGTCCTGGCCTTCACGCTCCCCCTGGCCTCGGTCCTGTCGGGCGCCGCGGTGATCGCCGCCGGCGCCGCTGTCTACGGCCTGCGCAAGATGGCGACCCGTCGCGCCTGACGGAACGGCCCGCGATCCCCGCGTCCATGGGTGCCGTCCAACCGAGCCTCACGGGGCGTTCGTTCACGACCGCGCACACCGTGACAGTCCTGTTGCCGGAACTGTGGGCTCCGTCACAGCCGTCCGGATCACGCGCTGATGGACTCGCCCGATGGTCTCCCTACTCCTCGTCCCGGCCGGGCTCGTCTCCGTCCTCGCCCTGGCCGGCTACGGACTCGGCACCCTCGGCCGGTCCGGGGTGCGCGGCGCCGGACGCGAGGTGCGGCTCCGGTGCGGCGCGGCGCTGCTGGGCGCCTGCGCGGTCGCTATGTACACCTGGGGCCTGCTGCACGTCGCGGGAGCCGTCATCGAGGCGGAGGACGGCGGCACCGATTCGGCACCGCTGCGCCCCTGCAGATCACCCGGCCCGTGGGAGCGGGCGCTGCACGTCGTGGACTACCGCGTGGAATACGTGCCGCTCGGCTTCGTCTGCGAAACGAAGGACGGCGGCAGTTACACGGCCGCGTCCGTACCGGACTACGTCAACCCGGCCGCCGCGGCCTTCGCCCTGGGCGCGGTCGTATGCGCCGGCGCCGCGGCCGTCGCGTCGGAGCGCCGGGCCCGGGAGGTACCGGCCGCGTAATGCCCCGTCAGGACCTGGCGGCATGGCGGTCCGGCCGGCAGATCGCGCACGCGGACACGTCGGGCATGCCGAGGGCGATCTCGAATTCCTTGGCGCTGAGCCGGCCGCCGCCGGGAACGCGGCAGTCGTCACGGTGGACTACGCCACGGCCGGGGCCGCCCTGGGGGTCGGGAACACTCTGCAGGCGCCAGGCCCGGGCGGCCGCGGGACGCCGTTGGGGCCGGATGCCGGCCTCCGCCTTCCGGATCCTGGCGTCCACGGCGTCGATCTGTATCTGGAGGTACAGACGGATCACCCGCAGACGTTCCAGATCCGATGGCAGTTCGTACATATGTTCGATATTAGCCGCACAGGGAACACCAGGCCAGCGCGGGTCCACTGCGGCGGCTCGTTCGGGAACGACAGCCTCAGACGCTCCGCGCCTCCCGCCGACGGCAGGCCCAGTGCAGCAGTGCCGTGACGACGGCCAGCGTTCCCAGGGGGACCCACGCAAGGAGCCACAGCGACGGCCGCGCGCCGGCGACCAGCCGCACGACGACGAAGGAGCACACGCAGCCGAAGGCGATCAGACCGGCCACCACGCCCCGCTCCCACGCCTTGCGCCGCGCGGCCCGGTGCCCGATGCGGGCCTCCACCCGCGGGTCGGCCGTCCAGGGGATGCCGCGATAACCCTCGCCCAGGGCACGGATAGCGGCCAACTCGCCCGCGGCGTCGTCCACCTGCCAGTCGGTGACATGCGGCAGGGCGAAGCGCCGGCCGTCCGTGCGGTACACGTACATCCACCACTTGGGCGCCGAACGCCGGCCGGCGTTCTCGTTCTCCTCGACGCGGATGTCGTGGAGGTCGCTCCAGGCGTGGAGACGGTCCCGAAGCGCCCCGCGGGTGGCGATCCCGCCATGACCGACCCTGGTGTACCCCCGTGCGAAGTAGAGCACTGTGCGGATCAGCACGAGAAGGACGAAGGCGACGAGGGAAACCGTCAGATACCACGGCCATCTGGTGGCCGATGGTCTCGTCAAGTCGATGACCAGGGGCAGGAACGCGAGGGACACCGTCACCAGCCACCGCCGCGGGACCTTCCTGCGCATGCGGTATTCCAGGTCGAACGTCTCCACGGTGCCGCCCTGCCGCCCCTCCGGATCGATCACCGCCCGATGGTAGGGCACGGGTACCGGCGCCGGACATGCCACGGACAAGACGCTTCCGCGTCGCCGGAATCCCGCGAGGCTCAGAACCCCAGGTCGGACAGGCTGGGGTGATCGTCGGGGCGGCGTCCGGGCGGCCAGTGGTAGGCCCGGTCCGACTCCTCGATGCGCAGATCGTTGATGCACGCGTGGCGGACGCGGTTCAGCCCCTGGTCGTCGAACTCCCAGTTCTCGTTGCCGTAGGAGCGGTACCAGTTGCCGGAGTCGTCGTGGGACTCGTAGGCGAAGCGGACGGCGATGCGGTTGCCGTCGAAGGCCCACAATTCCTTGATCAGGCGGTAGTCCAGCTCCCGGTTCCACTTCCGGGTGAGGAACGCGACGATCTCGTCCCGCCCGTTGACGAACTCCGCACGATTGCGCCAGCGGCTGTCCGGCGAATACCCGAGCGCCACCTTCGCGGGGTCGCGCGAGTTCCAGGAGTCCTCGGCCATGCGGACCTTCGCGATGGCGGTCTCACGCGTGAAGGGCGGTACCAGGGGCTTCGCGGCCATGCTCGCTCCAACGGCTCGACGTCCAGGGGGATTGATCAAGTCCACCCCAGGACGCCGTTGATCGCATCCGCGCGGAGCGGCGCGTCAGCCGGAGCCGACGAAGGCCACCAGCAGCAGCCACACCACCGGGGCGGTCGGCAGGAGGGAGTCCAGGCGGTCCATGATGCCGCCGTGGCCCGGCAGCAGCCTGCCCATGTCCTTGATGCCGAGATCACGCTTGATCATCGACTCGCCGAGGTCGCCGAGGGTGGCGCTGGCCGCGACGGCGAGACCCAGCAGCAGACCCTGCCACCAGTGGCCCCCGTCGATCAGGTACTCCATGGACAGCGCGCCGGCGGCCATCGCGAAGGTGACGGCCCCGACCAGGCCCTCCCGGGTCTTGCCGGGGCTGATGCGCGGGGCCAGCTTGTGCGTGCCGAAGCGCCAGCCCACCGCGTACGCGCCGGTGTCGCTGACGACCGTCAGCAGCAGGAAGACGAAGACCCGCCACGGGCCGTCGTGCGCGGCGAGCATCATCACCACGAAGGTGGCAAGGAACGGCACGTAGAACGCGGCGAAGACGCCGGCCGTGACGTCGCGGAGGTAGTTCTCCGGGGGCTCGGTCATCCGCCAGACCAGGACGGCCAGCGCCGTGAGGGCCATCGCCACCCACGCGCCCTCCGCGCCGCGCGCGTAGCCGGCGACGACCATGGCGGCGCCGCCCACGGCGAGCGGGATCAGCGGGGCCTTGATCCCCTTGCGCTCCGCGAGCCGGGAGGTCAGCTCCCACAGCCCCACCACGACCGCCGCCGCGACGACGGCGACGAAGACCGCCTTGACGATGAAGAGCGAGGCGAGGATGACGACGCCGAGGCCGACGCCGACCCCTATCGCGGCACGCAGGTTGCGCCCGGCGCTCTTCTTCGCGGGACCGCCCGGGGCCGCCGGCTGCGGCGCGGAGCGGTCGGGCCGCGCGGAGTGATCCGCCGGTTCGGGGGCATCGTCGCGGAACAAGGGGCCGCTCATACGAGGGGCCCCTTCATCCTCGCCTCCCCAGGAGCCGGCGCGTGGCGAAGCCCCCCAGGAAGAGTCGTTCACGGAGATTCGCCTCGCGTTTTCGTCCGGTCCGGGTCGGTCGGAGGTGGGGTGAGTGGGAGGAGGAGCAGGGTCGGCACATGGGGCCGGGGTGCGGCGCCCGGGCCCGCGGGCCCGGTGCGGCCGGTTCCGGCCCGGGGGCCGGAATCAGACGGCGAGGCTCAGACCTCGAGCAGCTCGGATTCCTTGTGCTTGAGCAGCTCGTCGATCTGCGCCACGTACTTGTGCGTGGTGTCGTCGAGCTCCTTCTCCGCCCGGCGCACCTCGTCCTCGCCGGTCTCGCCGTCCTTGACGAGCTTGTCGAGGGTTTCCTTGGCCTTGCGGCGCACGCTGCGGACGGAGATCCGCGCGTCCTCCGCCTTGCCGCGGGCGACCTTGATGTACTCCTTGCGGCGTTCCTCGGTCAGCTGCGGGAAGACCACCCGGATGATCCGGCCGTCGTTGGTCGGGTTGACACCGAGGTCGGAGTCCCGGATGGCCTGCTCGATGTTGCGCAGCGCCGAGTTGTCGAAGGGGGTGATCACGGCCATCCGCGCCTCGGGCACCGCGAAGGAGGCCAGCTGGTTGATCGGGGTCGCGGCACCGTAGTAGTCCGCCACGATCTTGTTGAACATCGCCGGGTGGGCACGGCCGGTACGGATCGCGGCGAAGTCCTCCTTGGCGACCACGACGGCCTTCTCCATCTTCTCCTCGGCCTCGAGGAGGGTCTCTTCAATCACCATGTGCTCCTGGTCTTCAGAAGGCGGAGCCATCTAGTCGGGGCCCCTGCGCGCGTCTTCCCTGCACGGTGTCCGACCGGCAGCCTGTTGTCCATCCCCGTTCCGGGCGGATCGCCGGCCGGGATGCGGCCGGCGTCGTCCGTCAGCGGGCGCCCGTGTCGTTGACGAGCGTGCCGATCTTCTCACCCTTCACGGCCCGCGCGATGTTGCCCTCCGCGAGGAGCTCGAAGACGAGGATCGGAAGCCTGTTGTCCTGGCAGAGCGTGATCGCCGTCAGATCCGCGACGCGCAGGTCGCGGGCGATGACGTCGGCGTACTCCAGGGCGTCGAACATGACGGCGTCGGGGTTCTTGCGGGGGTCGGAGTCGTAGACCCCGTCGACGCCGTTCTTGCCCATCAGCAGCGCCTGGGCGTCGATCTCCAGGGCGCGCTGCGCGGCGGTGGTGTCGGTGGAGAAGTAGGGCATGCCCATACCGGCGCCGAAGATGACCACACGGCCCTTCTCCAGGTGGCGCACGGCCCGCAGCGGGATGTAGGGCTCGGCGACCTGGCCCATGGTGATCGCGGTCTGCACGCGGGACTGAATGCCCTCCTTCTCCAAAAAGTCCTGGAGGGCGAGGCAGTTCATGACGGTGCCGAGCATGCCCATGTAGTCGGAGCGCGCCCGGTCCATCCCGCGCTGCTGGAGTTCGGCGCCGCGGAAGAAGTTGCCGCCGCCGATGACGACGGCGATCTCGTAGCCCTCGCGGACGACCGCCGCGATCTCACGGGCCATCTTGTGCACGACGTCGGGGTCGACACCCAGTCCCCCGCCGCCGGCGAAGGCCTCGCCGGAGAGCTTGAGCAGATACCGGCGGGCGGTGGAGCCGTCGCCGTTGGTCTTGTGGGCCTTGTCGGCGCCCTGATCCATGGAGATCTCCTCGTGCACGTACGAAGAAGGCCATTGCCGAGGGTTCGTGATCGTTCCCTGAAGCAATGGCCTCCTCGTCACAACTGCGGCCGGCCGCCGGTGAACGGCAGGCTGCGTACGACCCTAGCGGGGTCGTCGGTCAATCGCTTGCGCGGTTCGAACGCTCAGACGCCGACGCGGAAGCGGGCGAAGCGCTTCAGCGTGACGCCGGCCTCGTCGAGGACCTTCTGGACGGACTTCTTGTTGTCCTTGGCGAAGGCCTGCTCGAGAACGACGTTCTCCTTGAAGTAGCCGTTGACGCGACCCTCGACGATCTTCGACAGGGCGGCCTCGGGCTTGCCCTCCTCGCGGGCGGTGGCCTCGGCGACGCGACGCTCGTTCTCGACGGTCTCGGCCGGCACGTCCTCGCGGGAGAGGAAGGTCGGGGCGAAGGCGGCGATGTGCTGCGCGACGTCCTTGGCGACCTCGGCGTTCTCCTTGTCCAGCTCGACCAGGACGCCGACCTGCGGGGGCAGGTCCGGGCTGGTGCGGTGCAGGTAGGAGGCGACGAAACCGTCGGTGAACTGCGCGAAGCGGTCCAGGACGATCTTCTCGCCGAGGGTGGCGTTCGCCTCGTCGACGAAGGCCTGGACGGACTGGCCGTCCTTGATCTCGGAGGAGAGCAGGCTCTCCAGGTCGGCCGGCTTGGTGGCGGCGACGTGGGCGGCGATGGCGTCGGCGGTGGCCACGAACTTGTCGCCCTTGGCGACGAAGTCGGTCTCGCACTTGAGCTCGACGAGGACACCCTCGCTGTTGTCACCGGCGATCAGGGAGACCACGGCGCCGTTGGAGGCCGAGCGGCCCTCGCGCTTGGTGACACCCTTCTGGCCCTTGACCCGGAGGATCTCGACGGCCTTGTCCAGGTCGCCCTCGGCCTCCTCGAGCGCCTTCTTGCAGTCCATCATGCCCGCGGCGGTGAGCTCGCGGAGCTTCTTGACGTCGGCGGCGGTGAAGTTCGCCATGTCTGTCAGTCTCTTCTCGAAAGTCGGTGAATCCGGTGAGTCCGGCGGTTCTACGGACGGACGGCGGGGGCCGGAGCCCCCGCCGTCCTCACACGCATCGGAAGGCGGGCGAGGCTCAGGCCTGCTCGGCGTCGGCGGCCGGCGCCTCGGCGGTCTCGGCAGCGGCCTCGGCCGGAGCGGCCTCAGCAGCCGGCGCCTCGGCGGCCGGCGCCTCAGCAGCGGGCGCCTCGGTGGCGGCCTCGGCCGGGGCGGCCTCAGCGGCGGCCGGCTCGGCGGCGGACTCGTCGGCCTTGGCCTTGTCGCCCTCGAGGAGCTCGCGCTCCCAGGCGGCGAGCGGCTCGCCCTCGGCCTTGTCACCGGTGGCGGCACCGGCGCCGGAGCGGGCGATGAGGCCCTCGGCGACGGCGTCGGCGATCACACGGGTGAGCAGGGTGACGGAGCGGATCGCGTCGTCGTTGCCCGGGATCTTGTAGTCGACCTCGTCGGGGTCGCAGTTGGTGTCGAGGATCGCGACGACCGGGATGCGGAGCTTGCGCGCCTCACCGACGGCAATGTGCTCCTTCTTGGTGTCCACGATCCAGACGGCGCTGGGCACCTTCTGCATCTCGCGGATACCGCCGAGGGTCTTCTCCAGCTTCTCCTTCTCACGGGAGAGGACCAGGAGCTCCTTCTTGGTGAGGCCGGAGGCGGCCACGTCCTCGAAGTCGATCTCCTCGAGCTCCTTCAGGCGCTGCAGGCGCTTGTAGACCGTCGAGAAGTTGGTGAGCATGCCGCCCAGCCAGCGCTGGTTGACGTAGGGCATGCCGACGCGGGAGGCCTGCTCGGCGATGGCCTCCTGCGCCTGCTTCTTGGTGCCAACGAACATGATGGAGCCGCCGTGGGCGACGGTCTCCTTGACGAACTCGTAGGCGCGGTCGATGTACGACAGCGACTGGAGCAGGTCGATGATGTAGATGCCGTTGCGCTCGGTGAAGATGAAACGCTTCATCTTCGGGTTCCAGCGGCGGGTCTGGTGCCCGAAGTGGACGCCGCTCTCCAGCAGCTCCCGCATCGTGACGACGGCCATGGCCGTACTCCTAGATGTACTCGGTTCTGAGCGGCCACCGGACGGCGGCCGCGCCTGACGCCCCGAACGCGCCATGCCACAAGGGACCGAGGAGCGCGTCCACCGCTCACGAGGAAGACGGTGGCGGGGCGTGCGAAGTCGACCCGGTGACCCGGATCGCCATGGAAAGTGTACGGGACCGCCGGAGCGGCAGGCGACATCGTGCCTGCGGGGTGGGGGCGCGGGGCGGTTGTCCACAGGCCGCGACCATGATCATCTCTTTGCGGCGGGTTCCGTCACCGTTGGGGCATGACGAGATCGACGGTGTTCGTGGTGACGGTGTACCTCGCGGTGGCGACGTGGCTGGTTGGGCTCTCGGGGCCCGCGGACGCGGTCGCACGCCGGGATGACCAAGGCGGCGGCGCGACCGGCCGTGCCTGGCCGGTGGCGGCGGCCGACGGGGCGCGCCGTCCGGTGGTGGAACGGGGCTTCGAACCTCCGCTCGTGCGCTGGGGCGCGGGACACCGGGGGGTGGATCTGCGGGCGGGCCCCGGCGCACCGGTGCGCGCGGCGGCGCCCGGACGCGTGGCGTACGCCGGGTCGGTCGCCGGGCGCGGGGTGGTGGTGATCGGACTCGCGCAGGGTCTGCGGATCACGTACCAGCCGGTTCGGGCGACGGTCACGGTGGGCGAGGAGGTCCGCGCCGGCCAGGTGGTCGGGGTTCTCGCGGAAGGGCCGTGGCACTGCCCGGGCGGCTGCCTGCACTGGGGGTTGCTGCGAGGGAAGGTCTATCTGGATCCGCTGTCACTGCTGCCGGACGCGATGCTGCGCGGCGGGCCGTCGCGGCTGCTGCCGGTGTTCGGGGTACCGCTGCCCGACGGGACGGACAGAACTGAAGGAATCGAGGGCACGGAGAGAACGGAGGGGACGGCGCCCGCTCTCAGCCGAGCACCCCGCGCAGGGCCGTGGTGACGGCCGCGTCCGCGATGGCGTCGGGCTCCTCGGCCGCGCCCAGTTCGATGCGGCGTACGGCGGCGTCCACGACACCCTGCAGCAGCATGGCGATGAGCCGGGGTTCACGGTGCCCGAGCGTGCCCAGGGCGTCGACGACCATGGCGATCAGGCCGCCGTGCGCGGCACGGATCCGCTCGCGGGCGCCCGCGTCGAGTTCACCGGCGGAAATGGCGACCACGGCGCGGTGCCTGCGGTCCCCCACGAGTGCCAGCTGGCTGCGGACGTAGGCCTCGATCTTGCCCTCGGGGCTGCCGGCCGCCGCCATCGCCGCCTCGACCTCCGCCGCCCAGACGGGGAAGTCCACCGCGCACAGTTCCTCGACGACGGCCGCACGCGAGCGGAAGTACTCGTAGACCGAGGACCTGGCGAGTCCTGTGCGCTCGGCCAGGGCGGGGAAGGTCAGCGCTTCCGTACCGCCCTCGGAGAGCAGGGTTCGCGCGGCGTCCAGCAGGGCGTCGCGCTGCATCGACCTGTGCTCGGCCACCGAGGCCGCTCGAATCTTGGGCACGCCCCCACTGTACGGAAGCCACGCGGAGGCCGGGCCCTCCCGTCGGCAACGCACGTCATCGGCCGACGTCGGCCAGTTTCGCGCGCAATTGGAGCACGGACTTGGTGTGGATCTGGCTGACCCTGCTCTCGGTCACCCCGAGCACCTGCCCGATCTCGGCGAGCGTGAGCCCCTCGTAGTAGTAGAGGGTGACCACGGTCTTCTCGCGCTCGGGGAGGGTGTTGATCGCCCGGGCCAGCAGCCGGCGCAGCTCACGGTCCTCGGCGACCTCGACGGGGTTGTCGGCGCCGGTGTCCTCCAGGGTGTCGACGAGGCTCAGCCGGTCGCCGCCCTCGACGCCGCCGTGCAGCAGATCCTCCAGGGCGACGACATTGGCGAGCGAGAGCTGGCTGAAGACCGCGTGCAGGTCCTCCAGGGCGATGCCCATCTCCGCGGCGACCTCGGGCTCGCTGGGAGTGCGCCGTAGCGAGGCCTCCAGCGTGGCATAGGCGCGCTCGACGGCGCGGGCCTTCTGGCGCACCGAGCGGGGGATCCAGTCCAGGGCGCGCAGTTCGTCGATCATGGCGCCGCGGATGCGGGTGATCGCGTAGGTCTCGAACTTGATCGCGCGCTCCGGGTCGAACTTCTCGATGGCGTCGATGAGCCCGAAGACCCCGGAGGAGACGAAGTCCGCCTGCTCGACATTGGCGGGCAGACCCACGCTGACGCGCCCGGCCACGTACTTCACCAGCGGCGAGTAGTGCAGGATCAACTGCTCACGCAGGCGTGTGTCCCCCGTGGACTTGTAGGTCCGCCACAGCGCGTCGAGCGTGGTGGGGGCGGGAGGCCGGGGGGAACCGGTGACGGTGGTCGCCGCCGTCGCGCGGTCTGACCCGGGGGTGTGCGGGTGCATGCGTGGATTTGAGCCGTTCTGCTGTGACCTGCCGGGCGGACGGGACTGGGACCTCGTTGAGCGTAGCGTGACGACGATGTCGCAGACGGCGACGATAGGGCGTCCCCATAACCTCGCCATCCCGGAGGTCCCAGGTCAAGAACCGTCCTGTCACCTGATGGTGTGTTCACCGGCAGAGCGTGTCGGCGCGATCCCCTCCTTCAGATGGTTTTCCGCCAACTTCCAGCGCGCGCCGTCACGTTCCACAAAGCCGAGAACGTGCAGCTCCAGGAGCCGGCCGAGAGTGTCGTCGGGGGTGCTCGCGGCGGCCACCGCGATCGTCGCGCACTCGGCGCCGGCCCGGCCGCCAGGCAGTGCCTCCAGGACCCGCGCGGTCTCGGCCGGCAGCAAATCGTGCGGCAGGAGAGGCCCACGGTGCTCGGGCGCGAGGTCCTGACCGATCCGGCCGACGAGATCGGCCACCTCGGCCGCGCCGGTCACCAGCACGCCGTCCGCGCGCAGCAGTTCGTGCACCCCCTGAGACAGCGCCGACGTGCAGGGACCGGGCACGCCCATGACGAAGCGCCCCAGCTCACGGGAGCGGCGGGCGGTGATCAGCGAGCCGCTGCGGTACTGGGCCTCGACCACGACCGTGCCCCGGGTCAACGCCGCGATCACGCGATTGCGTAGCACGAACCGCGACCGCGTCGGATGCGAGGCGGGAGGCAATTCACTGACGAGCAGACCTTGTTCGGCGATGCGTCCGATCAACTCTGCATGTCCGGGCGGATAGGGCACGTCCACCCCGCAGGCGACGACGCCGACGGTCGCGCCGCTGACGGACAGCGCCCCGCGGTGCGCCGCACCGTCGATGCCGTACGCGGCGCCGGACACGACCACCCAGCCCGACTCGGCGAGGTCCGCGCCGAGGGTGGACGCCATGTGGGAGCCGTACTCGGTGCACGCACGGGCGCCGACGACGGCGACCGAGCGCAGCGCCCACATCCGCAGGGAGGGCCGCCCACGCGTCCACAGCCCGAACGGCCGCTCGTCACCGAGATCGTCCAGCTGACTCGGCCAGTCCGTGTCCCCCGGGCACAGGAACCGCCCGCCCATGGCCCGCACCGCGGCCAGGTCCCGCGCCGGGTCGATGCGAGCCGCCCGCAGGGTGTAGCCGGCCCGCCGCCGCTCGCTCGCCCCGGGCAACGCGTCACCCGCCGCGAGTGCCCTGAGCGTCTCGACGGGACCCAGCTCGCGCAGCCAGCGCCCGGCCGTCTCGTCTCCGGGGTCGGCGACACGTGTGAGCGCCGCCCGGGCAAGGCGTTCCTCGTCGGTCGGGGGCGGTTCGCCCCCGGGGCCGGACTCGTCGAGGGTGTCATCGGTGTCGAAGAGCGTGTCGGCCATCATGGGCCCCCCGTCGCAGTCGCCGTAGCCGCAGCCGTCCCCGCGGCCGCGAGGCCGCGGCGGACGCCGGTGCGCAGCTCCAGGGCCCGTTCCATGTCGACGCCGTCGGGCCGGTCGCGGCCGGCCAGGTCGGCGACGCTCCAGGCCACCCGCAGCACACGGTCGAGGCCGCGGGCGGTGAGCAGTCCTCGCTCCATGTCCCGCTCGGCGGCGCGCAGGGCGCCCGGGGCGACGGCCCAGCGGGTCCGCAGTTCATGGCCGGGGACCTCGCTGTTGATCCGCCATGGAGTGCCCGCGTACCGCGCGGCCGCCCGCTCCCTTGCCTCACGCACCCGCTCCGCGACCGTGTGCGTGCTCTCGGCCCCGGTGGCATTGCCCATCAGCTCGGAGCGGCTGACCGCCTCGACCTCCACGCGCAGGTCGATCCGGTCCAGCAGGGGCCCGGACAGCCGCCCCTGGTAGCGGCGGACCATGCTCGGCGTGCAGTCGCACATGCCGCCAGGCGTGCCGTAGCGACCGCAAGGGCAGGGGTTGGCTGCCAGGACGAGCAGAAATCGCGCG
Source organism: Streptomyces sp. NPDC058691 (assembly GCF_042714775.1). Lineage (NCBI taxonomy): Bacteria > Bacillati > Actinomycetota > Actinomycetes > Kitasatosporales > Streptomycetaceae > Streptomyces > Streptomyces sp. NPDC058691. The sequence goes on from NZ_JBHXSO010000024.1 coordinate 51,390, forward strand.
GGAAGGCGTACGACGCCGGCCGCCCGCGCGATGACGATGTGCCCGGCTTCCAGGGGCTGACGCAGTGCGTCGAGCGCCTGACCACTGAACTCGGGTGCCTCGTCCAGGAAGAGCACGCCCTTGTGGGCCAGCGAGACGGCGCCGGGGCGCGGCAGGGCGTTTCCGCCGCCGACGAGGGACTGCATCGTCGCCGAGTGGTGCGGGGCGCAGTAGGGCGGCTCGTCGACCAGGGGCTTGCCCGCGGGCAGGATGCCGGCGACCGAGTGGACGGCCGAGACCTCGACGGACTCCTGCCGCGTCAACGGCGGGAGCAGGCCGGGCAGGCGTTCCGCGAGCATGGTCTTGCCGGCACCGGGCGGGCCCTTGAGATAGAGGTGGTGGCCGCCCGCCGCCGCCACTTCCAGGGCCGTGCGGGCCACCCCCTGCCCCGCGACATCGGCGAGGTCGGGCGTCCCGGAGTCGCAAAGCCCCGTGCCGTGTCCCGCGCCGGGCAGGGCGAGCCCGGCCAGCATGGGGTCGGGGCGTCCCTCGCCGGGCTCCTCGGGCTCCTCGGGTGCCAACTCGTCGTTGAGGAGCGCGATCAGCTGCCGCAGGCTGCGCACGCCGAGCACGGAGACGCCCGGCACGAGCGAGGCCTCGGCCACCGTCCGCTCGGGCACCACCACGTGCCGGTAACCGGCTTCGACGGCGGCCAGGACGGCCGGGAGCACCCCGCGCACGGGACGGACGCGGCCGTCGAGACCCAGCTCGCCGATCATCATGAGATCGGCGATGTCCTTCGGGGCGACGCGCTCATTGGCGGCGAGTACGGCGCACGCGACGGCCAGATCGAAGCCGCTGCCCCCCTTGGGGACGGACGCGGGGCTCAGGCCGACGGTCAGCTTCTTCTGCGGCCAGGTCTCCCCGCTGTTGACGAGCGCGGCACGGACCCGGTCGCGACTCTCACTCAGGCTCTTGTCGGGCAGCCCCACCAGCGTGAACGCCGCGACGCCGGGTTCGAGGTCGGCCTGGACCTCGACGACGACACCCTCCACTCCGAGCAGCGCCACCGAACACGTACGGGCGAATCCCATCAGGCGGCCCCCCGCACGTGCTCGACCCTGGCGGCGCCCCGTTCCGGCAGGGTCACGCCGACCACGTCGATGCGCACCCCGCCGGGCGGCGGTGGGCCGCCGTGGTCGGCCAGCCAGCACTCGGCGAGCCGCCGCAGCCGTTCGGCCTTGCGCGCGGTGACCGCGGCCATCGGATGCTCGCGGCCGCCCTCCGTCCGCGCTTTGACCTCGCACACGACCACGGCGTCGCCGTCCGCCGCCACGATGTCGATCTCGCCGTGGCGCTCGCGGTGCGGGCAGCGCCAGTTCCGCTCCAGCACGGTCATCCCGGCAGCCGCCAGGGACCGCGCCGCCAGTTCCTCGCCGTATCGTCCGAATGCCCCTCGGGCGTTCATGTGACACCACCTCCGTCACTCACTGTGACGGAGGTGGTGCCCAAAAGATGATCTTGCCCGAACCCTGTGGATAACCTCCCGCAGGGCAGGGACCGCGGCGGCCGGACCGCCGCACGGCCGAGCGGGTCCCGCCCGGCTCCGGGCCGGGCCCGGCCCGCTCAGCCGTTGAAGCCGGAGTCGTCCGACGGAAGGTCCAGGTCAGCCTTGTTGAGCTCCTCGATGTTCACGTCCTTGAACGTGAGCACCCGCACCTGCTTCACGAAACGCGCCGGGCGATACATGTCCCACACCCACGCATCGGCCATCGACACTTCGAAGAAGACCTCCCCCTGCACCGAGTGCACCTGCATCTCGTAGTCGTTGGTGAGGTAGAAGCGACGCTCGGTCTCGATCACGTACTTGAACAGGCCGACGACATCCCGGTACTCCCGGTAGAGCTTGAGCTCCATCTCGGTCTCGTACTTCTCGAGGTCCTCGGCACTCATGGCATGTTCCCCTTCAGCCGTACGTCCCCCCATTGTGCGTCAGTCACGCTCCGTCCCCAGGTGGATCGGGGACGGTGGGGGCCCTTCGTCCAGCAGCGCGCGCAGCAGTCCGGCGAGTCTGGTCGGATACACCGTCTCACGCGCGCCGAGAAGTTCCTCACAGGTCCACCATCGCAGCCCTGTGACGCTGCGCTGCTCCAATTCCGTCAATCCGGCGGTATGGAATCGGGTGTCGTCGGTGCGGGCCAGGAAATACCACTCGTCCTGCTCCCAGCGCCGCCCGTCGAAGTCGAACGCGCACGAGCGTTCCCAGAGCACCGGCCCGAACTTCACGTCCGTGATCCCGGTCTCCTCGGCGAGCTCGCGCCGCGCCGCGTCCTCCAGGCCCTCGTCCCTCTCGACCCCGCCGCCCGGGGTGAACCACCAGGTCACCGACGGGTCGTCCGGCTCATAGCCGTGCAGCAGCAGGATCCGGTCGGAGGGATCGAGCAGGATGACCCGCGCCGCGCGCCGCCGCGCCATCGTCAGCGCGCCGTCCGCCGGCGGCCCGCGAGATTCGCCAGTGGCCCGTAAGCGGCACCGCAGAAGATGAGCACGGCACCGCCCACCACGGCCGTCACGACGGCCTTCAGCGGCCCGGGAGTGGACGGCCCGCCTCCGGGCAGGCCCGTGAAGGCCGCGGTGCGCTGCAGCATGCCCGCACGGCCACCGGGCCAGGCGATGGCATCGGCGCGTGCGCTCACCGCGCTGCGCGGCACGGAGCCGTCGTCGGAGTCGGTGAGCCGGACGCGGGAGTCCTCGGACGTGGCGCGGTTGTCGCCCATCATGAAGAGGTTGCCCTTGGGCACGGTGGCCGAGAAGCCGGTCGGTGAGGCAGGCGCCTTGGGGTCGAGCAGGTACGGCTCGTCGACCGGCTTCCCGTCGACCGTCAGCCGCCCCTGCTTGTCGCAGCAGGCGACCTTGTCACCGCCGACCGCCACGACCCGCTTGACCATGGGGACATCGCCCCACAGCGAGTCGTTGAAGACCACGATGTCGCCGCGGCGTACCTCGGAGCCGTCGATGCGCTGGGCGAGGATCCGGTCCCCGGCATCCACGGTCGGGGTCATCGAACCGGTCGGAACGGTGTACGGCTGGTAGAGGATCGCACCCCAGACGAAGCCGCCGAGGAAGAGGACGGAGCCGAGGGCGACGGCCAGCCCGGAGAGTATCCCTCCGGCCCGTCCGCCGCCCTTACCGCCCGTCCCGCGCGTGCCGCCCGTCTTCGTACGCGTGCCCGTGCGTGTGCCTGTGCTCATGCGACGGCACCCTACCCGGCGGTACGGATCGGGGGCAGCCCCGTCACTTCGCCTGGTTGACCAGCCGGCGCCGCCGGAGCAGCACCAGCGGCACCGCGCCCGCGACACCCGCCGCGGCAGGCAGCCCCGCGGCGGCGGCCGCGCTGATGCCCGGCTGGTCGAAGGTGCTGGGGATCGGCAGGGTCGACCAGCGGCCGATCGGCCAGGCCACCACGAACGCGCGGCCGACGACCTCGTCGATGGAGACCGTGCCGTTGCCCGGCAGGTCCTGGTGGTATCGCGAGTCCAGGGAGTCCTGACGGTGGTCGCCCATCACCCAGATCCGGTCCTTGGGGACCCGGATCGGACCGAAGGGGCGGTCGCCGCAGGGGGTGTTCCCCGGGTAGATGTACGGCTCGTTCAGCGCCTTGCCGTTCACCTTGACCGGGCCGGTGCCCTGGCACTCCACGGTGTCGCCGCCCACCGCGATGACCCGCTTGATCAGGTCCTTCTCCTCGGCCGAGGGCATGAGGCCGACGAAGCTGAGGACCTTCTGGATCGCCGAGGTGACCGGGTTGGTGTCGATCGGCGCGGTCTCGCCGAGCCAGCCGCCCGGGTCGTGGAAGACGACGACCTCGCCGCGCTCGGGCTCCGAGCCGAACCAGGGCGTCAGTTTGTCGACGAGGACCCGGTCACCCTCCTGGAGCGTGTTCTCCATCGATGCGGACGGGATGGAGAACGCCTGCACCAGAAACGTCTTGATCAGCAGCGCGAGCACCAGGGCGATCGCGATGAGCAGCGGCAGTTCCTTCCAGAACGAGCGCTGCTTCTGCGACGTGCCGCCGTCGCCGTCCGTCGTGTCATCCGCCTCTTCGGAGGAGATGTCCGAGCCGGAGTCCGCGCGCACGCCATCGCCGGGCTTCACCGCGCCCTCGCCGGTCGAGCCCGCCGCGGGCCCCCGATCCTCCGGCTCTTCGCGTCCGGACCGTGCGCCGACCACCAGGTCCCCCACATCCACTCCTCACTCCACGCTGCCGCCCGCGCCAGATGCGGCGCAGGCCCACGACTCCCATAACGAGCGGGAGTTCCGCAGGAGGCGGGAGCGCAACCATTCCTTGCCGATTGTTGGATGTTGCCACCCTATTGCTCTCCGTGGCGGCAGACGCGCCCGACGGAACCGGTGCGGCGACGGTCGAGAAGGTCGTCGGCTCCTTCAGCCCGGCCCAGTGGCCCAGCGGCCAGGCCACGGCGAAGGCACGGCCGACGACCAGGCTCTGGGGCACGGTGCCGTCACCGGGGTCCTTCAAGTGGAAGCGGGAGTCCGCGGAGTTGGAGCGGTGGTCACCCATGACGAACAGCCGGCCCGGCGGAACCTTGACCGTGAATTTAATGTCGGAGGGCGGATTGCCCGGATAGATGTACGGCTCGTCGAGCGGGGTGCCGTTGACCGTGACCCGGCCGTCCTTGTCGCAGCACTTCACCGTGTCGCCGCCGACCGCGACGACCCGCTTGATCAGGTCCTGCTCGTCCGCGGACGGCAGCAGGCCGATGAAGGTGAAGAACTCCTTGATCTGCTTGACCCCCACGGGGTCCTGGCCGCTCTGGGCCTGCTCGCCCTCCAGCCAGTTGCCGGGGTCCTTGAAGACGACCACATCCCCGCGGTGCGGCTCGGCGCCGAACCAGGGGGTGAACTTGTCGACGACCACCCGGTCGCCGATGCGGATCGTCTGCTCCATGGAGCCGGACGGGATCACGAACGCCTGCAGCAGGAAGGTCTTCAGGACCAGTGCGATCAGCAGGGCGACGCCGATGAGCAGCGGTATCTCCCGTGCCGCGGAGCGCCGGCGTTTGCGCTTGACCTTGCGGGCCAGTCTGCGGCGGTCGGCACGGCCACCGCTTCTGCGCGGTCCCGCGGTCCCCGTCTCGTCGCCCAGGTACGCCGCGCGGACGGGCTGTCCGTCTCCGGACCGCCCCCGGCTACCCATGGGCGCCGTCCAGCGACCGGCGCCGGCCCAGCGGCCATATGGTGGCCTCGGCCCTGCCGATCACCTTGTCCACCGGAACCGTGCCCCCTCCGGGGTCTCCCAGGTGGTCGCGGGAATCCCGGCTGTCGGCACGGTGGTCGCCCATCACCCACAGCCTCCCCTCAGGAACCTCGATGTCGAACGCTACCCGTGACGGCGTGTCGCCGGGATAAAGATAGGTCTCGTCCAGGGGACGCCCGTTGACGGTGATCCTGCCCCGTCGGTCGCAGCAGGTCACCCGGTCCCCGCCGACGCCGATCACCCGTTTGATGTAGTCGGTCCGGCCGGACTCCTGCACGAACGATCCCTCGCCGTCGAAGACCACGACATCGCCCCGGGCCGGGACGCTGCCGAAACGGTACGCCAGTTTGTTGACCAGCACCCGGTCCCCGGATCGCAGGGTGTTCTCCATCGACCCGCTGGGAATCTCGAAGGGCTGCGCCACGAAGGTGTTGACCGTGGCGATCACTGCGGCGCAGGCCACGACGAGGAGCGCATACCGCTGTGTACGTACGCCGAAGCGCGACCGCTCATCCCGCCCTGGGGCGGCATCGGCGCGGTCGCGCTCCGGAAGAGGTACCTCGGTGTCCATCGAGCGCAGAGCCTATAGGGCCCCGCATATGCCCGGGCGGACTCAGTTGTCGCGCTTCTCCTTGATCTTCGCGGCCTTGCCGCGCAGCTCACGGAGGTAGTACAGCTTCGCGCGACGGACGTCGCCGCGGGTCACGAGCTCGATCTTCTCGAAGATCGGGCTGTGCACCGGGAAGGTACGCTCGACGCCGACGCTGAAGGAGACCTTGCGGACCGTGAAGGTCTCACGGACGCCGGAACCCTGACGGCGGATGACAACGCCCTTGAACTGCTGGATACGGGAGCGGTTGCCCTCGATCACGCGGACGTGGACGTTGACGGTGTCGCCCGGACGGAAGCCCGGGATGTCGCTGCGCAGCGACGCGGCGTCGACGGTGTCGAGCACGTGGGACATGTCTGTCTGCTTTCTTCGCCCATGCCACAGGTCATCGGCGGACATAGTGATGGTGATACGAGTACCGCTGCGTCGGACGGGCGTCGTGTCCCCCTGTGGCAGGGGCGCGCGGCGGACGGAGCGGCAGCCGCCTATTCTTCCACGGCCTCGGGGGCTCGCCAAAATCGGCCGTCCTCGCGCGGCGCCCAACCGAGGGCCGCGAGGATCGCCCGGTCGTGCTTGTCCAGCGTCGCCGGGTCGCAGCGCTCGATCAGATCGGGACGGTGCGCCGAGGTGCGCCGGAAGGCCTCGTCGCGGCGCCAGCGGGCGACCTTGCCGTGGTGGCCGCTGAGCAGCAGGTCCGGCACACCGCGGTCCCGCCAGACCGGCGGCTTGGTGTAGACGGGGCCTTCCAGCAGGTCGGCCATCGCGCCGGGGGCGAAGGAGTCGTCGCGGTGGGACTCGGCGTTGCCCAGCACGCCCGGCAGCAGCCTGGCGATCGCCTCGACCATGACGAGCACCGGGGCCTCACCGCCGGCCAGCACGTAGTCGCCGATGGAGACCTCGCGCACGTCGAGCCGGTCGCCGTACTCGTCGATGACGCGCCGGTCGATGCCTTCGTAGCGGGCCGGGGTGAAGACCAGCCAGGGCTTCTCCGACAGCTCGACCGCGAGTTCCTGGGTGAAGGGGCGGCCGCTGGGGGTCGGCACGACGAGCACCGGCGTGCCCTCGCCCGACGCCAGGACGGCGTCCAGCGCCTCGCCCCACGGCTCGGGCTTCATGACCATGCCCGGGCCGCCGCCGTACGGGCTGTCGTCGACCGTGTTGTGCCGGTCGTGGGTGTACTCGCGCAGGTCGTGGACGCGCACGTCCAGCCGGCCGCGCGTCCTGGCCTTGCCGACCAGGGAGACGTTCAGCGGCTCCAGGTACTCCGGGAAGATCGTGACGACGTCGATGCGCATTACGCCGGCACCGCCCCGCCCTCGCCGTCGCCCTTGCCGCCGCTGCCGGCGGTCTCGGCCTCGGCCTCGTCGAGCAGGCCCGGCGGCGGGTCGATGACCGCCCGCTGCAGCTCCAGGTCGATCTCGGGCACGATCTCGGCGACGAAGGGCACCAGGACCTCGCTGCCGTCCGGCCGTTCCACGACGAGCAGGTCGTGGTGGGGCAGGTGCGAGATCTCGGTGATGCGGCCGACCTCGGTCCCGTCGACGGTGACCACGTCGAGGTCCATCAGCTGGTGGTCGTAGAACTCCTCGGGATCCTCCGGACGCTCGTCCGGGTCGATCTCGGCGATCAGCAGGACGTTGCGCAGCGCCTCGGCGCCGGTGCGGTCCTTGACGCCCGCGAAGCGCAGCATCAGCCGGCCGCTGTGCACGCGGCCGGTCTCGATCGTGAGCGGTCCGACCGCGGCCGGGTCCGTGGCCAGCACGGCGCCCGGAGCGAGTCGCAGCTCCGGCTCGTCGGTGCGCACCTCCACCGAGACCTCGCCCTTGATGCCATGGGCGCGGCCGATGCGTCCCACTACCAGCTGCACTTGTTCGCGCTCCTGTGCGTTGCGTGTCGGATACGGCTCGGGCCGGGGGCGGCGGTGACGCCTCCCCCGGCCCGTGCCGGTGCTTGCTGTCTCAGCGAACCTGGTCGACGTCGACGAGGTCGACGCGGACACCACGTCCGCCGATCGCGCCCACGACGGTGCGCAGGGCACGGGCGGTACGGCCGTTGCGGCCGATCACCTTGCCGAGGTCATCGGGGTGCACCCGGACCTCCAGGACCTTCCCGCGACGCAGGGTGCGCTCGGCGACCTGCACGTCATCGGGATTGTCGACGATGCCCTTGACCAGGTGTTCGAGGGCCTCCTCGAGCACGATCAGGCCTCGGTCGACTCGGCCGCCTCGGCGGCCTCGTCCTTCTTGTCGGACTTCTTGGCCTTCTGGGTGATGGCCTCACCCTTGGGCTCGTCCCCGGCGTCCTTGGCCGCGGCCTCGAAGAGGGAGCGGTGGTCGGCCTTGGGCTCGGCGACCAGGAGCGGGGCCGGAGCCGGCTCGCCCTTGTACTTCTGCCAGTCGCCGGTCTTCTTCAGGATCGCGAGCACGGGCTCGGTCGGCTGCGCGCCGACACCCAGCCAGTACGCCGCGCGCTCCGCGTCGACCTCGATGCGCGACGGGTTCTGAACCGGGTGGTACAGGCCGATCTCCTCGATGGCCCGGCCGTCACGGCGGGTCCGGGAGTCGGCGACGACGATGCGGTAGTGAGGCGAACGGATCTTGCCCAGACGCTTCAGCTTGATCTTGACTGCCACGGGAGTGGGTTCTCCTGGTGTTGACGTGGGTTGGGCACACCGGACCTCCACGTGGGGTTGTGGAGGCGGATGCCCGACGGACGCGTCAGCCGAAGGAGAGAGGGGTCCTGCACGGCTGCCGAGTGCTCAGCTGACCATTGTGCCATACGGCGGGCATGCCGCCGCACGCCGGGAGCGGCCCCGGCGGCGCTTCGCGCATCCGCCGCCTCAGGCGACCGCCGCGGTCTCCGGGATGCGGAACGGTGTCCCGCACGCGCCGCAGACGATCGGCGCCTGCGCGAGCACGGACGGCACGACCCGGACATTGCGCCCGCAGTCGCAGACCGCCTTCACCCGAACGCCGCCGCCCGAGGACCCGTGCCGGGCGGCGGGCCCGCGGAAGCTGCGGGCGGTGTCGGTGGTGGTCGCCGCGGTGTGCGCTCTGAGGGCGCGCTGCAGCCGGTCGATCGTGGCCCGGTAGCGCTTCTTGGTGTCGGGACGCATCTGGACGAGGGAGAAGCCGCTGCTGGGATGCGGCTCCTCCGAGTGGTCCAGGCCGAGTTCATCGGCGATGGCCAGGAACCGACGGTTGTGGTAGCGGCCGGCCCGCGAGGTGTCCCGGACGCCGCGCGCGGCGGCGACTCCGTGGACGGCCTCGTGCAGCAGGCGCTCGAAGGAGAGCTCCGTGCCGCATGCGGACGAGGACTCTCCGATCAGGGACTCGGGGGCGGCCAGATCGGGCAGCTCGGGGTGGTGCCGTTGAATGTCGGCCCATGCGACTGCCAGCTCGGCGGCGAGGACTGGTGGTGTCGTGCTCACGTCGTGACAACGAGCCGGGGGCGCCCGGTGTTCCGATACCGGGCCATCCCAAATATTTTGCACGTACTAGTCAGTTCAGGATGATGAGTACGGCTGAGGGCGGGTGCGGAGAACAGCGGAGAAGTCACGCACCCGCCTCAAGCATGGACGTACTGCCGATTACGTACGTCGCTTTTCAGTCACCTGACGGTCAGTATGCCCGTGCGACGACCGCCACGGTACCCGGCGCGTCGTCCGTTTCCGGCACCGCCCCGTCCTCGGTGAGCAGGCAGCGCACGGACACGCCCTGCTCGGCGAGCTTGGCCTCGCCCTCCGGGCCCAGGTCGGCCCACGGAATGCGGGCCCAGCCGGTGGCCGCGGCCTCGGCGGCCTCGGCGATGGTCGCGACGTCCACGGTGCGCGACTCGCGGCGCTCGCGGGACTGGCGCAGCAGCGTGGCCTGGTCCTCCTCCAGCGCCTTGGGGATCAGCGCGGCCAGCTCGTCGATGGCCACCGGCTCCTTGCCGCCGGGGATGCGGCGGGCCAGCATCGCGGTGCCGTTCTCCAGATCGCGCGGGCCGACCTCGACGCGGACGGGCACGCCCTTGAGCTCCCAGTCCACGGCGCGGCGGCCGAAGGGGGTGTCGGTGCGCACGTCCACCTGCACGCGGATGCCGGCGGCCTTGAGCCGGTCGCCGATCTCGCGGACCTTGGCCACGACCTCGTCGTCGCCCTTGATCGCCAGCACGACGGCCTGCACGGGCGCCAGCCGCGGCGGCACGCGCAGTCCGTTGTCGTCGCCGTGGGACATGATCAGGCCGCCGACCATGCGGGTCGACGTGCCCCAGGAGGTCTGCCAGACCAGCTCCTGCTGCCCTTCCTTGGACAGGTAGGAGGTGTTGAAGGCCTTGGCGAAGTTGGTGCCCAGCTCGTGGCTGGTGCCCAGCTGGAGCGCCTTGCCGTCGCCCATCATGCCTTCGAGGGTGAGGGTGTTGATGGCGCCGGCGAAACGCTCGCGGGCGGTCTTGCGGCCCAGCAGGACGTCGATGCCGAGGATGCCGGTCATGAAGTCGCCGTACACGTCGCGGTGGATCATCGCGGCATAGTCGCGCGCGTCCTCGAAGGTGGCGTGCGCGGTGTGGCCCTCCTGCCAGAGGAATTCGCTCGTGCGCAGGAAGAGCCGCGAGCGCATCTCCCAACGGACCACGTTCGCCCACTGGTTGATGAGCAGGGGCAGGTCGCGGTAGCTCTGCACCCACTTGGAGAAGTACTCGTTGATGATCGTCTCGGAGGTCGGCCGGACGACGACCGGCTCCTCCAGCTCCTTGCCGCCGCCGTGCGTGACCACGGCAAGCTCCGGGGCGAAGCCCTCGACGTGCTCGGCCTCCCGGGTCAGGTAGGACTGCGGGATGAAGAGCGGGAAGTACGCGTTCTGCGCGCCCGCCTCCTTGATCCGCGCGTCCATCTCCTGCTGCATCCGCTCCCACAGCGAGTACCCGTACGGACGGATGACCATGGTGCCGCGCACCGGGCCGTTGTCGGCCAGTTCGGCCTTGTTGATCAGGTCCTGGTACCAGCGCGGGTAGTCGTCCGCCTGGGGGGTGAGTACGGGAGCCTTTGCCATGCCGCAGATGGTACGGGTCCGCCGCTTCCGGACGTGAATCGACCGGGCGCGCCCCCGGTCGCGGGATCGGCTCAATTCCCGCCTTCAAACCTCTGGACTACGGCCCGGAAGGGGAGTTGGCTGCCCTAGGGGGCGTGCACCGCGTAACCGTGAACTTGCGCGGCGTAACGGGGGAGCGGACGAGGAAAGCTTTCAGCGAGACCGCGACGCGGCTGAAGGGGCGATCTATGACACCTACGCTCGCACACCCACGCATCCACCGGGCCGACGGCAGGGCGCGGGACTGGGCCGAGATCCAGGAGCGGATGCTCGTCCCGCTCTACGAAGCCGTGTACGAGCGCCTGGGCGTCGGCACCGCCACGCGCCTGCTGGGCGTCGGCTGCGGTTCGGGGCTCGCGCTGCTCATGGCGGCCGCCCGGGGGGCCACCGTCACCGGCTGCGACCCCGACGACCACCGGATGGCGCTCGCCCGGCAACGGCTGCTGCCCGCCCCGCAATGGGGCATCCCGGCGCCCTCCCGCGGCCGCACCCGGCTCGTGCCCGGCGGACCCGAGGCGGCGGCCGCGCCCGGCGCGTCGCCGTTCACGGTGATCACCGCGTTCGACCCGGCAGCGCTGCCGTCGGCCCTGGTGCCGGCGCTGCGCGCGGCGGCCGGTCTCGCCGAGCGCGGCAGCCCGGTCGTCCTGGCCGGCTGGGGGCCGCCCGAGCGGTGCGCGACGGGACGGGTGCTGCGGGTCGCCGCACGCCTGGCCGAGCCGCGCGGCGCCGCCGTCGAGACCCGTCTCAGCGGCCGGGACGATCTGGAGGACATGGCCCGCGGGGCGGGGCTCCGCCCGGACGGCTCGGGCCGGGTGTCCTGCCCCTTCGGCTACCCCGACATGGACAGCGCGGTCCGCGGCCTGGTCTCCACCGGGCTCTTCGACGCGGCGACCGCCGCGACGGACGTGGACCAGGTCCGCAAGGAACTGCGGGAGGCACTGCACCCGTACCGGCGCGCGGACGGCACCGTGCGGATGGAGAACGTCTTCCGCTACCTGGTGGCGCGGGTCTGACCCACTTCGGGCTCGGTTCACCTCCGGGGCGCCTGCAGCGGCTGTCGACGGTCGATCATGCTCGGTCTCTCGTTCCTCGTGACCTGCGCGTGTTCTCCCTTTCGACAGCCGCGCGCCCCTTCGGCTCGCTCGCCACACGGCTTGCCCGAGAGACCCCGCCCCCAGGGCGCCCGGGCCGCGCACCGCCAGTCCGGGCCCTAGGCGAAATTCCCGGACGGCTTCTCCAGCCGGGGGATGCCGGCGGCCGCGTAGGCCTCGCCCTCCTCCAGCGTCTCCGACTCCAGGAGGCGTTCGGCCAGCGAGTCCAGTTGCTCGCGGTGCTGGTCCAGGAGGCGGCAGGCGGTGCCGTAGCACTCGTCGACGATGCGGCGCATCTCCGCGTCGACCACGTCGAGGGTGGCCGGGGCGGCGGACAGCCCGTACGGCTGCTGGGCGTCGGCCGGGATCGCGGACAGCGGCCCGACCCGGTCGCTCATCCCCCAGCGGCCGACCATGCCGCGCACGAGGTTGGTGACCTGCTCCAGGTCGTTCTCGGCACCGGTGGTGATCACCCCGAAGACGACGTGCTCGGCGGCCATGCCGCCGAGGGCGCCGATGATGCGGCCCCGCAGGTACTCCTCGCTGTAGGCGTAGCGGTCGGAGTCCGGCGTGGACAGGGTGACGCCCAGGGCGCGGCCGCGCGGCACGATGGTGATCTTGCGTACCGGGTCGGCGCCCGGCTGCAGCATGCCGAGCAGCGCGTGGCCGGACTCGTGGTACGCCGTGCGGCGGCGCTCCTCGGGGGAGAGCACGAGCGGCCGCGCGGCGCCGAGCTGCACCTTCTCCAGGGCGTCGGACAGCTCGCTCTGCCCGACAGCCTTCTTGCCGCGCTTGACCGCGAGCAGGGCGGCCTCGTTGGCGAGGTTGGCGAGTTCCGCGCCCGTCATGCCGGGGGTCGCGCGGGCGATCCGCATGAGGTCGATGTCGTCCTGGAGCGGGACGTCGCGCAGGTGGATGCGGAGGATCGCCTCCCGGCCGGTGCGGTCGGGCGGGCTGACGTGCACGGTGCGGTCGAAGCGGCCGGGCCGGGTGAGGGCGGGGTCGAGGACGTCGGGGCGGTTGGTCGCGGCGATGACGACGACGCCTTCCGAGCCGGAGAAGCCGTCCATCTCGGTGAGGATCTGGTTCAGCGTCTGCTCGCGCTCGTCGTGGCCGCCGAGTCCGCCGGCGGCGCCGCGGGCACGGCCGATGGTGTCGATCTCGTCGATGAAGATGATCGCGGGGGCGACCTTGCGCGCCTCGGCGAACAGCTCGCGCACCCGGCCGGCGCCCACGCCCACGATCATCTCGATGAACTCCGACGCCGAGGCCGAGAAGAACGGCACGTCGGCCTCGCCCGCGACGGCCCGCGCCAGGAGCGTCTTGCCGGTGCCGGGCGGTCCCGCGAGCAGGACGCCGCGCGGCATGCGGGCACCGAGCGCCCGGTAGGCGTCGGGCCGTTTGAGGAAGTCCACGACCTCGTTGAGCTCGGCCTCGACCTCGTCGATGCCGGCGACGTCCTCGAAGGTGGTGCGCCGGCCCTCCTCGGGCCGGATCGGGACGGGCGTCTTGCGGCCGAAGCCGCCGAGCCCGCCGAGACCTCCCCCGCCGGTCAGCCGGCTCATGCGGCGTGCGACGAAGAGCCACAGCAGGACCAGCAGCAGCACCGGTGCCAGCGACAGCGCGATGTTGTACAGGATGCCGCGCTGCTGGACGACGGGCTCCGCGGTGACGGTGACCTCGTTCTTCGTCAGCGTGCCCCACAGGTCGTCCTTGGCGAAGACCGGGCGCTGGGTCTTGAACTGGGTGTACGTCTTGTCCCCCGAGCTCTTGGGCGCGGGTGAGGCCTTTCTGAGCTGACCCTCGATGGCGTCGCCCTTGGAGTAGATCTTCGAGATGTTGTTCGCGGCGAGCTGCCGGCCGAACTCGGAGTACGAGATCGTGGTCGGGCGCGAACCCGAGACCAGCGACAGCACCAGGTCGGTGATCAGGAACACGGCGACCGCGGCCAGGATCATCCCGCCCCAGCCGCCCATCCTGCGCCGTCGCCGGGCGGGCGGCGACGACGGGGCTCCCTCCGCCCGCCACGGGTCGCCCGGGTTTTTCCGGGGCGGTACCGAATTGGCCATATTGGCACAATACGGACAGCCGCCCGACCGCGCCCCCTCAGGCCCCGGGCCACTCCTCGGCGGTGAGCGCGAAGCGCTCGTGGTCCCGCCAGGCGTCGTTCAGGTAGAGCATCCGGGGCGAGAAGCCCTCGTGGCGGAAGCCGAGCCGCTTGGCCATCGCGACCGAGCGCTCGTTCTCCGGCTGGACGTTGATCTCCAGCCGGTGCAGGCCCAGCCCGCGCGGCTCCGCGGTGAAGCAGCGGTCCACCACCAGGCGCAGGCCCTCGGTCATCCGGCCCGTGCCGACGAAGGGCACGTAGCTGTCGTAGCCGAGCGAGGCGTTGCGGAAGCGGCCCATGGAGATGTTGGCCACGTTGCACTTGCCGGCGATCAGACCGGTCTCCACGTCGACGATCAGGAAGGTCCGCAGCGCCGGCCCCTGGCGGCGCAGCAGGTCGGACAGCCCGTCCGGTTCGACGGGATTCCACCGGCCCACATGCTCGGCCGAGCGGAGGACCGCCTCACGGTAGGCGGGGGCGTCGACGGATTCCGGTGGGCGGATGTGAACGCGCATGCGTCCATCATGCCCGTGCGACGAAGGCGCCCCCGTCACGCGGGAGCGCCTCCGGCACGGCACGGGTGCGGGACTCAGCCCATGAACTTCTTGAACTCGTCGGGCAGTTCGAACTGGTTGCCCTGGTCCTGCGGGGCACCGAAGGCGCTGCCCGCCTGCTGCTCGCGGCGGGCGGCCTCGGCCTTGGCCTCCTCGGCGCGCTTCAGCGGGTTGCCGCTCTGGCGCTTGCCCTTGGCCTTCTTCTGCTGCTTCTTCTGACGGCCGCCGCCGAGGCCCGGCATGCCGGGCATCCCGGGGATACCGCCCTGGGCCATCCGGGACATCATCTTGCGGGCCTCGAAGAACCGCTCGACCAGGCCCTTCACGGCGCTGACCTCGACGCCGGAACCGCGGGCGATGCGGGCCCTGCGGGAGCCGTTGATGATCATCGGGTCCTGGCGCTCGCCCGGGGTCATCGACTTGATGATCGCGGCGGTGCGGTCCACGTCGCGCTCGTCGAGGTTGTTGATCTGGTCCTTGATCTGCGCCATGCCCGGGAGCATGCCGAGCAGCTTGGAGATCGAGCCCATCTTGCGGACCTGCTCCATCTGCTGGAGGAAGTCGTCGAGGGTGAACTCCTTGGGACCCTTGGCCAGCTTCTCGGCCATCTTCTGGGCCTCGGCCTGGCTGAAGGTCTGCTCGGCCTTCTCGATCAGGCTGAGGACGTCACCCATGCCGAGGATGCGCGAGGCCATCCGGTCGGGGTGGAAGGCGTCGAAGTCGTCCAGCTGCTCGCCGTTGGAGGCGAACATGATCTGGCGGCCGGTGACGTGCGCGACCGACAGTGCGGCACCACCGCGCGCGTCGCCGTCGAGCTTGGACAGCACCACGCCGTCGAAGCCGACGCCGTCGCGGAAGGCCTCGGCGGTGTTGACCGCGTCCTGGCCGATCATCGCGTCGACGACGAAGAGGATCTCGTCGGGCTGCACGGCGTCGCGGATGTCCGCGGCCTGCTGCATCATCTCGGCGTCGATGCCGAGGCGGCCGGCGGTGTCGACGACGACGACGTCGTACTGCTTGCCCCGGGCGTGCTCGATGGAGTCCTTGGCCACCTGCACCGGGTCGCCCACGCCGTTGCCCGGCTCCGGGGCGAAGACGGCGACCCCGGCCCGCTCACCGACGACCTGGAGCTGGTTGACGGCGTTGGGACGCTGGAGGTCGGCCGCGACGAGCAGCGGGGCGTGGCCCTGGGTCTTCAGCCAGCGGCCGAGCTTTCCGGCCAGCGTGGTCTTGCCGGCGCCCTGCAGACCCGCGAGCATGATCACGGTCGGCGGCTGCTTGGCGAAACGCAGGCGGCGGGTCTCGCCACCGAGGATGCCGACCAGCTCCTCGTTGACGATCTTGATGACCTGCTGGGCCGGGTTCAGCGCCTGTGAGACCTCGGCGCCGGCGGCCCTCTCCTTGACCTGCTTGATGAACGCGCGGACCACCGGCAGGGCGACGTCCGCCTCCAGCAGCGCGATGCGGATCTCGCGCGCCGTGGCGTCGATGTCGGCCTCGGAGAGGCGGCCCTTGCCCCGGAGGTTCTTGAATGTCGCTGCGAGGCGGTCGGAAAGGGTGTCGAACACGTCGGTCGCGGATCCTCAGGTCGGGGGCGGGAGGTAGGTCGCCCTCCAGGGTATCCGCCCGGCCCGTGAAAGGTCTCCATGGCGTCAGCGCAGAGCCCGCTCCACCTGGTCGGCGATCTCGGCCGCGCGTACGTCGGGAAGCGGATCGCCGTTGCCGTCGGTGACGTAGAACGCGTCCACCGCGTTGGAGCCGAGCGTGCTGATCCGGGCGGAGCGCACATTGACGCCCGCCTTCTCCAGGGCGGCGCCGATCCGGTGCAGCAGGCCCGGGGCGTCGTGGGCGCGGACCTCGATGACGGTCGCCGCCTTGGAGGTGCCGGGGGCGACGGTGACCCGTGGCGGGGGCGGGGTCACGCCGCGCCGCCGGGGATACGCCGACTCGCGCTCGGCGAGCCGGGTCCCGATGTCCAGCGAGCCCCCGAAGGCGCGGGCGAAGTCGTTGCGCAGCCGGGCCGCCTCGGGCAGGGAGCCGTACTCGGCGGCCACCCGCCAGCGCAGCAGGGTGACCGGGCCGTCGCCGATGGGGTCGACCGCGCGCAGGTCGGCGGCCCGGACGGTGAGCCGGTGCAGGGCGAGGACGCCGGCGGCGGCGGCCAGCAGCCCGGGGCGGTCCGGAACGGCGAGCAGCAGCTCGACGCCGACCGGCTCCGGCTCGTCGTCCGCAGAGGCCCGGTCGGCGTCCTGCGGGCCGGGCTCGGCGTGGGCGTGCAGCGCGATCACCGGGCCGCGGGTACGCGCGGCCTCGACCGCCAGGCGCTCCTCCTCGGCGGTGGTCTCGGGAGCCGCGGGCTCGGGCACCTCGCCGCTCGCCAGTACGGCGGCCACCCGCTTGACCAGGTCGGCGACCAGGGAGGCCCGCCAGGCGCTCCAGGCCGCCGGGCCGGTGGCCAGCGCGTCCGCCTCGGTGAGCGCGTGCAGCAGTTCCAGGGTCTCGGTGTCGCGCACGGCCTCGGCGACGCCCTGGACGGTGACGGGGTCGTCCAGGTCGCGGCGGGTCGCGGTGTCGATCAGCAGCAGATGGTGGCGGACCAGCAGGGCCAGCGTCTCGACGTCGGTGCGGCCGAAGCCGAAGCGGGCCGCGACGTCGCGCGCGATGACCTCGCCCGCCTGGGAGTGGTCGCCGGGCCAGCCCTTGCCGATGTCGTGCAGCAGGGCCGCGATGAGCAGCAGGTCGGGGCGGCCGACCCGGCGGGTCAGCCGGGAGGCGCGCACCGCGCACTCGATGAGGTGCCGGTCGACGGTCCAGACGTGTACGGCGTTGCGCTGCGGACGGCAGCGGACCCGCTCCCAGTCCGGGATCAGCCGGGTGATCATGCCCTCGGCCTCCAGCGCCTCCCACACCGGGACGGTGGACTCCCCCGCCCCCAACAGGGTCACCAGCTGCTCGCGGGCTTCGGCGGGCCACGGCACGGGCAGCGGGCGGACCGCCTGGGCGACGCCGAGCCTGCGGACCGCGTGCAGGGACAGCGGCAGACCGTTCTGCGCGGCTGCCGCGGCGGCGCGCAGCGGCAGCGCCGGGTCGCGCTCCGGCCGGACCGTACGGGCGAGGACGGCCTCGCCCTCGTGTTCCACGACGCCGTCGGCGAGCGGGGTGCGCTCGGCACCGGCCCCGCTCTGCTCGGGGCGGCCGAGGCCGAGCAGGCCGCGCCTGCGGGGCCGCATCTGCCGGGAGCGCAGCACCCGGCCGACCTCGCGCCAGGTGACGTCGAAGGCGTAGGAGACGGTGCGGGCCGACTCGTACACCTGGCGGAGCAGGCTGTCCGCGTCGAGGAGGCCGAGCGCCGCGGCGACCTGGTCCTGCTCCTGCAGGGCGAGGCGGTCGGTGGCGCGGCCGGTGACGAGGTGGAGGGCGTCGCGGGCGTCCAGCAGGCGGGTGCGCGCGTCCTCCAAGCCCTCGCGGGGTGCGTCGGCGAGCCAGGAGGCGGCCACGGCACGCAGCGCGGTGGCGTCGCGCAGACCGCCGCGGGCCTCCTTGAGGTCGGGTTCGAGGAGGTAGGACAGCTCGCCCTGGCGTTCGGCGCGCTCCAGGCAGAGTTCGTGGAGCGCGGGCAGCCGCTTGGGGGCCTGATTGCGCCAGTCGGCGAGCACGGCGGTGCGCAGGGACGCGGTGAGGGCGGCGTCGCCCGCGATGTGACGGGCGTCGAGGAGGCCGAGCTGGACCTTGAGATCCTCGGCGGCGGTCTTGCGGGCCTCGGCGGGGGTGCGGACGGAGTGGTCGAGCGCGACGCCCAGGTCCCACACGGGGTACCAGACGCCGTCCGCGAGGGACGCCACGGTGGCGGCCTTGCCGGAGCCGTCGTGCAGGAGCAGCAGGTCGAGGTCGCTGCGGGGGGAGAGCTCGGCCCGGCCGTAGCCGCCGACGGCGACCAGGGCCCAGGTGCCGGCCCCGGAGCGCGCGGCCGCGCTGTGGGCGAGCGCCGCCAGCCACCGGTCGGTGATGTCGGCCAGCGCCTTGCGACGCGACGGCCCGGAGGGACCGTCGTCGGTCAGCAGCGCCAGCCGGGCGGCGGCATAGCCCTCCGGGGTGTTGTCGCCGGCCTTGGCCTCGACGCTCTCCGTCACACTGTCTCCCGTCGCCGTGCGAAAGGGGCGCGGCCGGAATCCGGCCGCGCCCCGCGCTGAATCAGAGTGCGTCCGGCCCGCGCTCGCCGGTGCGGACCCGGACCGCCGTGTCGACCGGCAGGCTCCAGACCTTGCCGTCACCGATCTTGCCGGTGCGGGCCGCCTTGACGATGACGTCGATCAGCTCGTCGGCGTCACTGTCCTCGACGAGCACCTCGATCCGGATCTTCGGGACGAGGTCGACGGTGTACTCGGCACCGCGGTAGACCTCGGTGTGGCCCCGCTGGCGGCCGTAGCCGCTGGCCTCGGTGACCGTCAGACCCTGCACGCCGAAAGCCTGCAGTGCCTCCTTGATCTCGTCCAGCCGGTGCGGCTTGACGACTGCGGTGATGAGCTTCACGCGTCCACCTTCTTCGACGGGGTGTCGGCCACCTCGGTGCCCTTGCCACTGCTGCTGTCCAGGGAGGAGATCGCGGACCGGACCGCACCGGCCACGCCCGCGAAGTCGTAGCCGGTCTCCGCGTGCTCGGCCTGGTCGATGCCGGCGACCTCGGTGTCCTCGCTCACCGTGAATCCGATCACCAGATCGATCAGCTTGGCAAGGATCGCCGACGCGATCAGGGAGTAGAAGAGGACCACGCCGACGCCGAGGAACTGCTTCCACAGCTGGTCGAAGCCGCCGTCGTAGAAGACGCCCTTGGCGGTCTGGCCGACGCCGCCGGTGGCGAAGAAGCCGATGAGCAGGGAGCCGACGATGCCGCCGACCATGTGGACGCCGACCACGTCGAGGGAGTCGTCGAAGCCGAACTTGTACTTCAGTCCGACCGCGGCGGCACAGGCCACACCCGCGATGACACCGACCGCGATGGCGCCGAGCGGGCTGACCGAGCCACAGGCCGGGGTGATGGCGACCAGGCCGGAGACCGCGCCGGAGGCCGCGCCCAGGGTGGTGAAGGAGCCGTGCTTGATCCGCTCGTAGGCGAGCCAGCCCAGCATGGCGGCGGCGGTGGCGACCTGCGTGTTGGTGAAGGCCACGGCGGCGACGCCGTCCGAGGCGAGCCAGGAGCCGGCGTTGAAGCCGAACCAGCCGAACCACAGCAGACCGGCGCCGAGCATGACCAGCGGCAGGTTGTGCGGCCGGAACGGGTCCTTCTTGAAGCCCACGCGCTTGCGGATGACCAGGATCACGCCGAGCGCCGCCGCACCGGCGTTGATGTGCACCGCGGTACCACCGGCGAAGTCGATCACGCCGCGGGTGAAGAGGAAGCCGTCGGACGCCCAGACCATGTGGGCGACCGGGAAGTACACGATCGTGACCCACAGCGCGACGAACAGCGACCAGGCGACGAACTTCACCCGGTCCGCGAGCGCGCCGCTGATCAGGGCGGGGGTGATGATCGCGAACATCAGCTGGAAGACGGCGAAGACGTAGATCGGGATGGTGTAGCCGTCCCAGAGCTGGGAGATCCCGATGTTGCGCATGCCGGCCCAGTCGAGGCCACCGACGAAGGCGTTGCCGGAGTCGAAGGCGAGAGTGAAGCCGTAGAGCGTCCAGAGCACCGTGACGATGCCGATGGCGATGAAGCTCATCATCAGCATGTTCAGCACGCTCTTGACCCGCACCATGCCGCCGTAGAAGAAGGCGAGGCCGGGGGTCATCACGAGCACGAGTGCGGCGCTCAGCAGCATGAACGCCGTGCTACCGCTGTCCAACTTGGGCGTATCTGCGGCAAGCGTCAAAATGCCTGCTGCCATCGGCGTCTCCTCGTCATCCGGACGGCCCGTGCGGGAAGTGGGCTCTGTGGGCCGGTTTTCGCCATGAGGTTGTCCCAGGCGGGTTTCCGTGGGCGCCACCCGGTGTTTCGAGACCGTGACGAAGAAGTCGGACGTGTTACGTCACGATGAACCGT
The DNA here is from genome assembly GCF_042714775.1 of Streptomyces sp. NPDC058691. Taxonomy (NCBI): domain Bacteria; kingdom Bacillati; phylum Actinomycetota; class Actinomycetes; order Kitasatosporales; family Streptomycetaceae; genus Streptomyces; species Streptomyces sp. NPDC058691. Next base: position 72,118 of record NZ_JBHXSO010000024.1, read on the forward strand.
GGCCCCAGCGTAAGCCGCCGTGACTACTCCGTGACCATGAGCGGGGCCGACACGCTGTATACGGGACCGGCCGCGGACGGCCACCCGGTTGACCTGGCATGGGGGAGCCGAGTCGGGCTGTCGGGATGGCCGGCCGCGGCCGGAGTGCTGGGGTGCTGGCTGGATCAGGCCGTTTCCGCGGCCTCGGGGAGGGCGGCGGCGAGCCGTTCGGTGAGCTGGGCGACCTCGGCCACATGGCTGTAGTGGCGCAGGGCGGAGTCGGCGGTCTTCCGGATGCGGTTGTTGACCCGTTCGGAGCGCACGTGCCGGGCGACGTCGATGGCCTGCCCGGTGAGGCGCGCCGCCTGCTCGGGTTCCTTCTCCAGCAGGTGCACGGTGGCCATGCCGATCAGGTTGAGGGCGTAGGCGCGCTGGTGGACGCTGTCACCGGCGAACAGGTCGACGGCCTTCTGCATCACCGGGCGCGCCAGCGAGGCGTACGCGGGGCTGCGGCCGGCCACATAGGCCAGGTCGCGGTAGGAGTGGGCGTTCTCGGCGTTGAGTTCGGCCTCGTTGAAGAAGCTGATCCAGTCGGGGTCCTCGGAGACGCAGGAGTCGGAGAAGGCGTCCTCGGCCATGCGCACGGCCCGGTGGCACTTGTTGACCTGGCCCATGGTGGCGTAGGCGCGGGCCTCCACCGCGTGCAGCATCGCCTGGGTGGTGGCGGTCGCGGTGCCGCGGCTGCCGTACTGCGCCAGATGGATGAGTTCCAGTGCGTCGTCGGGCCGGTCCAGGTGGATCATCTGACGGCTCATGCTGGACAGGATGAACGCGCCCAGCGGCTGGTCGTCGGCCTCCTTGGCGGCGTGCAGTGCGAGGACCAGGTACTTCTGGGCGGTGGGGTGCAGGCCGACGTCGTAGGACATCCAGCCGGCGAGCGCGGCCAGTTCCGCGGTGACGCGGTAGAGCCTGCGCGCGACGGGCTGCGGGTGCGGCTCCTGGAGCAGGTCGGTGACCTCGTGCAGCTGGCCGACGACGGCCTTGCGGCGCAGGCCGCCACCGCACTGGTTGTCCCACTGGCGGAACATCACGGTCGTGGCTTCCAGCAGCTCCAGCTCGGGGCCGGAGAGCTTCGGCCGGCGGTCGCCGGACTCACGGGGCGGGGGCGTGCGGGGGTCCGTGCCGCCGGCCGCCGGGACGGGGACCAGCCAGCGCTGCATCGGTTCCACGAGGGACGGGCCGGCGGAGAGCATCAGGGAGGTGCCGAGGAATCCGCGGCGGCCCAGCATGAGGTCGCTGCGCGAGAACTCGTTGATCAGCTGGACGGTCTGCGGGCCTGCCCACGGCAGGTCGACCCCGGTGGCGGCGGGCGGCTGGTGGGCGGGGCGCAGTCCCAGGTCCTCCACCGGGACGACGCAGCCGAAGCGTTCGGAGAACAGCTCCGAGAGGATGCGCGGAATGGGCTCACGCGGCTGCTCGCCGTCAAGCCAGCGGCGCACCCGGGAGGTGTCCGTGCTGACGTGCAGGGCGCCCATCTGCCGCGCCCTGCGGTTCACCTGACGCGCGAGTTCGCCCTTGGACCAGCCGCTGCGCACAAACCATGAGGTCAACTGCGCGTTGGGCTGCTTGTCCTGTGTGCCGCCCACCGTCATGCCCCCATTCCGTCGCCCGACACCGCAGGGGGTGTGGGCCTGTTGCCTGGCTCGGCGCCCAAGTACTCAGTGTGCTACGAGCCTTGCCTCCGGCATACCCGCCGGCCCGCACACTCCCCGGGGCTTCCCAACCGAAAGTAATCCTACGATCACCCATCCGGCGACCCCCTTGCGGAAACGCCACCATTCGCCACCCCTTCGAATGAACTACATGTGCACCCGGCGCGCTTCACTTGACACATGCCGATCAGGCACGGGCGTAACCATCGGCAACTGCGACCCGTTGGGGGTGTCATGGGCTTCACGATCGGCAGCATGCGGGAGATGCGACACATCCGCTCCGGCGCGCGCCGCCGCACACACGCCTCGGCGTGCACCACCGTGGCGGAGTACACGGGGTTGTGCGGCTGGGCGGTGGCGCCGGGTGCGCGCGCCACACGCGGGGGCGGGCAGTGCTCCTGCGGGGACCCGGGCTGCAAGGCCCCGGGGGCGCACCGGCTGGACTTCGCCGGCGAGGTGCCGGCCGGCGCGACGCTGGAGGAGGCCGTGGCCGCGTGGGAGCGGGTGCCGGGCGCGGCGCTCATGCTGCCCGTGGGACGCACCTTCGACGTGATCGAAGTGGCGGAACGATCCGGCGTACGCGCCCTGGTGCGCCTGGAGCGCATGGGACTGCGCCTGGGACCGGTCGTCGCCACCCCGGACGGCCGGGCGCAGTTCTTCGTCGCGCCGGGCGCCGCCGCGGAGCTGCCGCACCTGCTCTACCGCATGGGCTGGGACGACGCGGACCTCGACCTGCGCTGCCTCGGGCTCGGCGACGACATCACCGCGCCCCCGTCCGACCTCGGCGGCCTGGGCCCCGTCCGGTGGCTGCGCCCGCCGGCGCTGGACGCCGCCCAGCAGCCCCCGGAGGCGCGTCTGCTGCTCGGCACCCTGGCGTACGTCTGCCACCGCGACCGCGCATACGCCTGAGCCGGTCACCGGCACGGCATGAGTAAGGGGCGCACTCCAAGGAGTGCGCCCCTTACTCATGCACCTGTGGGTGCCGGGACTAGGAACCGATCAGCGCGTCCACGAACGCCTCGGGCTCGAAGGGGGCCAGGTCGTCGGCGCCCTCGCCCAGGCCGATGAGTTTGACGGGCACGCCCAGCTCACGCTGGACCGCCACGACGATGCCGCCCTTGGCGGTGCCGTCGAGCTTGGTCAGCACGATGCCGGTGATGTCGACGACCTCGGCGAAGACGCGGGCCTGCACCAGGCCGTTCTGGCCGGTGGTCGCGTCGAGCACGAGGAGTACCTCGTCCACCGGGCCGTGCTTCTCCACGACGCGCTTGACCTTGCCCAGCTCGTCCATGAGGCCGGTCTTGGTGTGCAGGCGGCCGGCGGTGTCGATGAGCACGACGTCCGCGCTCTCGGCGATGCCCTCCTTGACCGCGTCGAAGGCGACCGACGCGGGGTCGCCCGCCTCGGGCCCGCGCACCGTGCGGGCGCCGACCCGCTCGCCCCAGGTCTGCAGCTGGTCGGCGGCGGCGGCACGGAAGGTGTCGGCGGCGCCGAGGACGACGCTGCGGCCGTCGGCGACCAGCACCCGGGCGAGCTTGCCGGTGGTGGTGGTCTTGCCGGTGCCGTTGACACCGACGACCATCAGCACGGCCGGCATGTCCGCCCCGTCCGCGTTGGGCTTGCCCTCGGTGTGCAGGGTGCGGTCGAAGTCCGTGCCGACGAGGTGCAGCAACTCCTCGCGCAGCAGGGCGCGCAGCTCGGCGGGGGTCCGGGTGCCGATCACCTTCACCCTGGTGCGCAGCCGCTCGACCAGCTCCTGGGTGGGGGCGACACCGACGTCCGCGGTGAGCAGGGTGTCCTCGACCTCCTCCCAGGTGTCCTCGTCCAGGTGCTCACGGGAGAGCAGCGTGAGCAGCCCCTTGCCGAGCGCGTTCTGCGAGCGGGAGAGCCGGGAGCGCAGACGCACCAGACGGCCCGCGGTCGGCTCGGGCAGCTCGATCTCGACGGCGGCGGGGCGCTCCTCGACGAGGACGCCAGGGCCCGCGGGCTCGTCCGCGTCGGGGAGCTCGACCTCTTCGATGGTCCGGCGGGGTTCGTCCCGCGGTTCCTCGGCCTCGTCGCCGACATGAGGTTCGGCGGGAGGCGCGGTGATCGTCGGGGTCTCGGTGGGCGGTGTGGGGGGCAGCTGCTTCCTGCGGCGGCTGCCCACCACCAGCCCGCCGGCCGCGAGGATCACGACCAGGGCGATGACTACGGCAAGAATGACGGTTTCCATAACCCGTCCAGTATCGGTCACGCGACGGCCTCCCCAGGGAGCCACCCGGGCGCGGGTTCCCAAGTCCGCTCACCTGACGTCCTGTCAGTGAACCTATGCCGCCGCCCCCGGTCCGGAGCGGACCGGGGGGCGGCGCCATCGCGGGAGCGAGGGCAGCGGGGGCTGTGGGGACTACCCCATCTCCTCCAGGGTCTTGCCCTTCGTCTCGGGCACGAACTTGAGCACGAAGGGGATCGACAGGAGCGCGAAGGCCGTGTAGATCACGTACGTCAGCGACAGGTTCCAGTCGGACAGGCTCGGGAAGCTGGCGGTGATCACCCAGTTGGCGATCCACTGCGCCGACGCGGCGACTCCGAGGGCCGCGGCCCTGATGCGGTTCGGGAACATCTCGCCGAGGAAGACCCAGACCACGACGCCCCACGACAGGGCGAAGAACAGCACGAAGGCATGCGCGCCGACCAGCGCCACCGCGCCCTCGGCACCCGGCAGGGTGATGTGGCCGCCGCTGCCGGTCTTGTGGGAGAAGGCCCAGGCCACCAGGCCCAGGGAGACCGCCATGCCCGCCGAGCCGATGAGCGCCAGCGGCTTGCGGCCGATCCGGTCGACGAAGACCATCGCGATCACGGTGCCGATGATGTTGATGATCGACGTGGTGAACGAGTACAGGAACGAGCTGCTCGGGTCGATGCCGACGGACTGCCACAGGGTGGCGGAGTAGTAGAAGATCACGTTGATGCCGACGAGCTGCTGGAACACCGACAGCCCGATGCCGATCCACACGATCGGGGCGAAGCCGAAGCGGCCGCCCAGCAGGTCCTTGAACGTGGACCGGTGCTCGCTGCTCATGTGGGAGCGGATCTCGGCGACGCGGGCGTCGGCGTCGACACCCTCGCCCTCGACGTCGCGCAGCACCTCCTTGGCGTCCGTGAGACGGCCGGCGGAGATCAGGAAGCGGGGCGACTCGGGGATCGCGAAGGACAGCACGCCGTACAGGACGGCGGGCACGACCATGACGCCGAGCATGAGCTGCCAGGCCTCGACACCCAGCACGTGGCCGCGCTGGTCGCCGTCGGCGGCCTGCAGGATGCCCCAGTTGACGAGCTGGGAGATCGCGATGCCGATGACGATCGCGGCCTGCTGGAACGAGCCGAGCCGGCCGCGGTAGGCGGCGGGGGCGACCTCCGCGATGTAGGCGGGGCCGATGACCGAGGCCATGCCGATGGCGAAGCCGCCGATGATCCGCCAGACCGCCAGGTCCCACAGGGCGAAGGGCAGCGCGGAGCCGATGGCACTGACGGTGAAGAGCGCCGCGGCGATCCGCATCACGCGGATGCGGCCGATGCGGTCGGCGATCCGGCCCGCGGTGGCGGCGCCGATGGCGCAGCCGATCAGCGCGATCGCGACGACCTGGGCGAGTGCGGCGGAGCCGATGTCGTACTTCCCGCGGATGCCCTCGACGGCGCCGTTGATGACGGAGCTGTCGTAACCGAAGAGGAAGCCGCCCATCGCGGCGGCCGCGGTGATGAAGACGACATGGCCGAGGTCGGCATGGCCTGCCGCTCCGGCCTTGTGTGTGGTGGTGGTCACTGGTGAATCTCCCGGACTCTGCGTTGAGCCCACAGGTGGGGGGCATGAGCTACGAGTGCCGGGACTCCCCCAGAGTCACCATCACTCGAACGCTAAGACGACATCGCCGACCCTAATCATTCAAGCTTCAAAGTCAAAACACACATTTTTGCCGCACAATGGAAGGCCACAGCTTCCTGCGCCCTGCGATTATTCATAGGTTGAACCCAAACGGCCTCACGCCTTCAGGCGCTGGCTGATCACCTTCGAGACGCCGTCGCCCTGCATGGAGACGCCGTACAGCGCGTCCGCCACCTCCATGGTGCGCTTCTGGTGTGTGATCACGATCAGCTGCGAGCTCTCCTGGAGCTCCCGCATGATGCGGATCAGCCGCTGGAGGTTGGTGTCGTCCAGGGCCGCCTCGACCTCGTCCATCACGTAGAACGGGCTGGGCCGCGCCTTGAAGATCGACACCAGGAGCGCCACAGCGGTCAGCGAGCGCTCGCCACCGGACAGCAGCGACAGGCGCTTGACCTTCTTGCCCGGCGGCCGCGCCTCCACATCCACGCCCGTGGTCAGCATGTTCTCCGGATCGGTGAGGATCAGCCGGCCGTCGCCGCCCGGGAAGAGCCGGGAGAAGACGCCCTCGAACTCGCGCGCCGTGTCGTTGTAGGCGGAGGTGAAGACCTGCTCGACGCGCTCGTCGACCTCCTTGACGACCTGCAGCAGGTCCGCGCGGGTCTTGCGGAGGTCCTCCAGCTGCTCGGACAGGAACTTGTGCCGCTCCTCCAGCGCCGCGAACTCCTCCAGCGCCAGCGGGTTGACCTTGCCCAGCTGCTGGTACGAGCGCTCCGCCGCCTTCAGGCGCTTCTCCTGCTCGCCTCGGTGGTAGGCGCGGGGCATGTTGCGCGGATGCTCCGGGTCCTCCGGCAGCACCTCGCCCTCGGCGGGCGGCGACGGCGGCACGAGCTGGTCGGGGCCGTACTCGGCGATCAGCCCGGCCGGCTCGACGCCGTGCTCCTCCAGCGCCTTGGCCTCCATCTGCTCGATGCGCATCCGCTTCTCGGCGCCCAGCACCTCGCCCTTGTGCACGGAGTCGGTCAGCCGGTCCAGCTCCGACTTCAGCTCCCGCCCCGTGCGGCGTTCGGTGTCCAGCTCCGCCTCGCGCTCCGCCTTGGCCCGCTCGGCCGCCGCCCGCTCCGCCTCGGCGCGGGCGAGCGAGACCTGTACGTACGCGAGCAGGCCGTGTGCGCCCTTCAGCACCGCGGACGCGACCTGCGCCTCGTACGCCAGCCGCGCCTTCCGCCGTTCCGCGCGCGCCCGTGCCTCCCGCTCGGCGCGGGCGGCCCGGTCCAGGCCGTCGGCGCGGCCGGCGAGGCCCTTGACGCGCTCCTCGTGCGTGCGGACCTGGAGCCGCGCCTCCATCTCCGTCTGCCGGGCGTTGGCGCCGTCGGCGGCGAGCCGGTCGCGCACCGAGGTGTCGGGCTCCTCCTCTGCGGGCGCGGCCTCCGCCTCGCTGAGACGGAACGACAGCTCCTCGAACTCCTCTATGGCGGCGGCCATCGACTCCTCGGCGCGTCCCACCGCGGCGGCCGAACGCTCCGCCTCCCCGGCCGCGGCCCGGGCCTGCCCGCCGAGCCGGCCCAACTGCTGGGCGACGGCGGACTTCTCCTTCTCGGCCGCGCGGCGCCGCTGGGTGAGTTCGTCGACCAGACGGGCGGCAGCGCTTCTGCGCTCCTTCGCCAGGCCCTGCGCCTCGGCGAGTTCCGCGCAGCGCACGGCGAGCGACTCCAGCTCCGCCGCCGCCTCGTCCACGGCGGCCTGGACCTCCAGCAGACTCGGCGCGCCGGCCGAGCCGCCGTGCGCGAAGTGGGCGCCCAGGACGTCGCCTTCGCCGGTGACGGCGATCAGCGCGGGGTGGCCGGACACCAGGGTCTCGGCGTCGGCGAGGGTGTCCACGACGACGTAGTCCCGCAGCAGGCGCCGCACGGCGGGCAGCAGCGAGTCGGGCCCCGCGACCAGCGAGGCCGCCGAACGGCTCCCCGCGGGAAGGTCGGGAGCGCCCGCCGCGGGCCCGGCGTCGCCCGCCACGAGCAGCGCCGCCCGTCCGGCGTCGTCCTTGCGCAGCAGGCGCAGCGCCTCCGCGGCGGACGAGGGGCCTGAGACGGCGACGGCGTCCGCGGCGGCGCCCAGCGCGGCGGCGACCGGGACCTCGTGCCCGGGGGCGACAGTGAGCAGTTCGGCGGCGGGACCGAGCAGGCCGGCCAGGCGGTCGCCGGCGGCCAGCAGCGCGCCGGTGCCGTCCTTGCGCCGCAGCCCCATGGCCAGGGCGTCATGACGGGCCGCCAGGGCCGCCCGCTGACGTTCCGCGGCGGTCGCGGCCTCGCGGGCGGCGGAGTGTGCCTCGTCGGCGGCGGCCTGCTCGGCCTTCGCGGCGTCCAGGCGTTCGTCCAGTTCCGTGTCGTCGGCGTCCAGGTCCTCGACCCGGGCGCGGAGTTCCTCGTACTCCTCCTGCGCGGACTCCGCGCGCTCACGGGCCTCGTCGCGGGCGGCGGCCAGCCGCCCGATCTCGGCCTCGGCCGAGCCGGCCCTGGAGCGGGCGGCGTTGACCTGGCCCTGCAGCCGGGCCAGTCCCTCGCGGCGGTCGGCGATCGCCCGGGCGGCCGCCTTGAGGGCCTTGTCCTCCTCGGCGAGGCGGCGTTCGAGTTCGGCCCGGTGGTGGACGGTGTCGTCCAGGGCGCGCTGCGCGGCCTCCAGGGCCTCGGTGAGTTCGGCCTCCTGCTCGCGGATGCGGGCGGCCTCGCGTTCCATGTCCTCCGGGTCGCGGCCGCGCCGCTCCTCGGGCTGCTGCGCCGTGGCGTGGCGCACCCGTTGCTCGGCCAGACCGATGGTGCCGCGCACCCGCTCGGCGAGCTGCGACAGCCCGTACCAGGTGGCCTGGGCGTCGGCGAGGCGCGGGGCCAGTGCCCGCACCTGCTCCTCCAGCCGGGTCTCCCGCTGGATCGCGGCGGCCAGTTCCGTCTCGACGGTGTCGCGCCGCTCCTTGAGGGCCGCTTCGTCGGCGACCTCGGTGCGCAGCGCCTCCCGGAGGGTGACGAGGTCGTCGGCGAGCAGGCGCAGACGCGCGTCACGCAGGTCGGCCTGGATGACCGCGGCCCGCCGGGCCACCTGGGCCTGCCGGCCCAGCGGCTTCAACTGACGGCGCAGTTCCCCGGTGAGGTCCTGCACCCGGGCGAGGTTGGCCTGCATCGAGTCCAGCTTGCGCAGCGCCTTTTCCTTGCGCTTACGGTGCTTCAGAACTCCGGCGGCCTCCTCGATGAAGGCGCGGCGCCCCATCGGATCGGCGTGCAGCACCGAATCCAGCTGCCCCTGGCCGACGATGACGTGCATTTCGCGGCCGATACCGGAATCCGAGAGGAGTTCCTGGATGTCGAGCAGCCGGCACGTGTCGCCGTTGATCTGGTATTCGCTGCCACCGTTGCGGAACATGATCCGCGTGATGGTGACCTCGGCGTAGTCGATCGGCAGGGCGCCGTCGCTGTTGTCGATGGTCAGCGACACCTCGGCACGGCCGAGCGGCGGACGGCCGGTCGTGCCGGCGAAGATCACGTCTTCCATCTTGCCGCCGCGCAGTGACTTCGCGCCCTGTTCGCCCATGACCCAGGACAGTGCGTCCACGACATTGGACTTGCCGGAACCGTTCGGTCCGACGACACAGGTGATTCCGGGTTCGAACCGCAGGGTCGTCGCCGAGGCGAATGACTTGAACCCGCGCAGGGTCAGGCTCTTGAGGTGCACGCCGTGGGACTCTACCTCCCGGTCCCGGTTTCGCCGAGGAATGCCGGGGGCACATGGAACGTGAGGGCGGAGATCATGGAGGGTGAGGGGGCGGCAAAACGACGAAGGGACGCCGGGGCGTCCCTTGCACATTCCCAATCGGGGTCGTTTCCACTGAGCGGCCGAAAGGCCGGATCAAGCGAGAACAGGCTCCGGGTGAGGTACGTCGACGAGCTCGCGCGAAGCGTTGGCAAGCGCGTCGTTCTCGGCCTGAATCCGTACAAGCTCGGTTTCCAGGTCCTGGACGCGCTGCTGCAGCCTTCGCATCTCGGAGAGAAGTCGCGGGTCGGGTCCGCCGACGTAACCGAGAAGCGCCTTTGCCATGATGGATGGTCCTCCACGCTGAGTGACCGACCGTTGAGCGGTGTGGGTCGTGAGTGAGGGGTTTGGAGACACCCGCGCCGTGTGCGCCGAGACTGCCCTTCGCCATGCATACAGCCCCGGTGCGCGGGGCTTCCAGCGTCTCACCAAATAGTTTGACGGTCAACACGATCACAGCCCGGCCGTCGGGTGCGCCTAAGAATTCACGGTGCGTACCGGCACCGGAGGCGTCCCGCGTGGGGTGGAGGAATGGTCCGGACAATGCTCCCGGAAGATCACCGAATCCTCGATGTCGGCAGCCTTCCACGCACTGTGGGAAATGGCAACCTCCTTGACGCTCTTGCCAAGTGCGATTGCCATTGATCTTTGGAATCCGTCCCACCTGCGAGGACGGACGGGGATGGGCGCCGCGTGGACCGGGGGGTTCTCAGCGGATCGCGAAACCCTCGTAGCCGCCGCGCGGCTCTCCCCAGATCTCGGTGACGCCGTCGACGCGTCCGGGCGTGTCGCCTTCGCGCAGCGAGTGCAGCAATCGGTCGCACAGCATACGGTCCCCCTCGGCCACGACCTGGACCCTGCCGTCCGAGAGATTGCTCACATAGCCGGCCAGGTTGCCGATCTCCAGCGCGCTGGCCCGCGTCCACCAGCGGAAACCGACCTGGTGAACACGGCCGCGGACCCATGCGGTGAGGCGGACAGTCTCGTTCACGGAAGCACGCTAACCCGCCAGTTGCACAGGGTTCACACCTGCCCCGCCAATGTTTCGGTACAGTCACGCCGCAACAGGACTCACCCGAACGGGTGAACGCCGTCGTCGACGTGAAGGACTGCACCGGATGGGCCGCCACAGCCGTAATGCCTTTGAGCCGGCGCCAGTCGCAGAGGCGCCGCGCCCCCGCGGCCACCGCAGCAACGCACGGCGACGCAAGAGCAACCCCGTACGCACCGGCCTGCTGGCCTCCTCCGCGGCGCTCGCCGTGGGCGCGATCGGCGTCTCCAGCGGCCTGCTGCCGTCGCCCGACGGCTCGGGCGGGATCTCGTACCACGACAACGGGCCCGGTCAGATCCAGGCCGCCGGGGTGCCGAACAGCAGCAGCCCGCAGGACGTGGGCACCATCCCCGCGGACCGTCCCTCCGAGCCGGCCAGCCGCGGCGACGCCCGCGCGACCCCGCCGAGAACGACGGCGCCGTCCGCCCCCCCGACCAGCGCGTCGCCCACGCCGTCCGCCCCCACGCCCAGCCGCACGGCCACCACCACCGCCCCCGCGGCCCCGCAGACCTCGGCCCCCGCATCGGTGGCGCCGACCACCCCGGCGGCCACTCCCCCGGCCGCCGAGACCGGCTCCGAGAGCGCAGCAGAGGCCGCCGTCCTCGCCCTGGTCAACCAGCAGCGCGCCACCGCGGGCTGCCAGCCGGTCACCGACGACGAGCAGCTCGACGCGCTCGCCTCGGACTTCAGCGCCGACATGGCGGCCCGCGCCTTCTTCGACCACACCGACCCCGACGGCGACGACCCCTGGGACCGCGCCGCGCAGGCCGGCGTGAAGGACCTCGGCGGCGAGAACATAGCCCGCGGCCAGGCCACCGCTGAGGAGGTCATGACCGCCTGGATGAACAGCGACGGCCACCGCGCCAACATCCTCAACTGCGACTTCAAGACCCTCGGCGTCGGCGCGGTCTTCGGCGACGGCGGCCCCTGGTGGACCCAGGACTTCGGCTACTGAGAAAGCCGCAGGTCACAGACCTGTCAGACGGCTTGGGCCGTCACCGGGCCGTCGTCGGTCCCAGACGTGAAGCCGAATACGCGATCGACAGCGGCCGTCGCCCATCCAGTCGTCCATCTCCTACGAACCGCTCGACGTCACCGGCGGGACCGAGGTCGAGTACCCCGAGGAAGGCCGCTTCGCCAACGCCGGCGTCATGACGCGCCCGGACACGATCGGCAAGACCAGGGGGCCACTCGGACCCGTTGCGGGCAGGGGACGAGCCTGCCCGAGTGGCCAGCAAGCTTTCGGCCCCCGAATCATGCTCGACCCCAGCCCGGGCAGGCCACCGGCCAAACCGCTCCACCGACCTCAGCTGTCAGTGGCAGTCGAAGCGCCAGTCCCAGGGGAGACCGGGGCACTGGCGGCAATGGAAGAAGTAGACGCCGCCGCAGTCGCCCAACTGTATGTCGTCGGTGATGGTCAGAAGGTGCTCCATGCGGTGTCCGCTCTCGCAGTCCGGCCAGTCGGCAGGCTGCGTCCAGGCGGGCCAGCCACCGACCTTCGTTCCGATGAGGTTGGAGTCGGGTGGCCACTCGGCGTCGCCCGTCGACAACCGGAGACGACGTTCCCAGGTCTCCTCCATGTCCTTGGGCAGATCAAGCCACCTCGGAAAGTCCTCCGCGACCATCGGGGACAGCGTGGACGGTTCCGGCATGTTGTCCTCGTCGTACTCCCCCTCGCTCACCTCGGGGGGCTCGGACAGCAGCCCTCCGGCCACGACCTCCGCCTCGTTGCGCCAGTACAGCTGCGGCATCACCGGCCCGGGATCCCGCTCGTGTATGAGCGCGCACCACACCAGCTGGAGCAGATCCTTCCCCTCCGGGAACTCCAATCCCGGGACATCACGGGCGAACAGCTGGAGGATCGGCACCATCGGCACGGCGCCTGGGTCGGTAGGGTTGTTGCCCCAACCGGACCCGGACGTCCAGTGACCTTCCTGTGCGCAGTACGGCCACGGCTCGTCCGCGGGCCACAGCAACTCGCCTCCCAGCGAACTCTCCCGCACGCCTGGGTCGCCGGGCTCGGGGTTGAGGAGAACGGTCTCCCTGGCAAGCTCCGCGTACTCCGGTATCAGGCTACGCAGATCCTTCGCGGGCAACTCGGGTGTATCGCCGGGCATCGTGGCTCCTCATGGCGTACAGACATCGACGGGACTCTGCGGGCACGCTAGTACGGGCCACAGACAACCCCTGCACGCAGGAGGAAGCCGCCAAGGGCATGGGGTGGTGACAGTGCCACGGCGCCTTGCCGCATTGAGGGGATCGAGCGTGCCACAGCCGTGCCGCGTGAGGCGGCCCCGAACGGGGACCCACGGGGAACGGCGGTGACGAGACCGCGCTGCTGCAGGTCAGCGTCCGCCCAGGTGAGGCAGTTCCGCAGCCTCAGTCTTCGGAACTGGGGCCACTGAGCACCGCGCCGCTCGCCGTCAGGCGTCCGGGACGCGCGGCGTTCGCGCTGCGCCCGGGAAGCGCGAACCAGGGGTTCAGTGCGTGGCGCGGCGCGGCTACGACGAGCGGGCGGGCACGGGGCGCGGCGGGCGCTGGCAGCGGGGGCAGAAGTAGCTCGATCGGTTCATCCACGGCCGGCGGCGGATCGGTGTGCCGCAGCGGCGGCAGGGCTCGTCCTCGCGGCCGTACGCGTCCAGGGAGCGGTCGAAGTAGCCGGACTCGCCGTTGACATTGACGTACAGGCTGTCGAAACTCGTGCCGCCGGCCGCGAGGGCGTCGCTCATCACCTCGCGGATGTGGGTGAGCAGCTCGTCGGTCAGCGGCCGGGTGAGAGTGGCGGTGGGGCGCTCGTAGTGCAGTTTGGTGCGCCAGAGCGCCTCGTCGGCGTAGATGTTGCCGACGCCGCTGACCAGGGACTGGTCCAGCAGCGCGCGTTTGATCGTGGTGCGGCGCCGGCGCAGCGCCGTGTGGAAGGCGGCGTCGTCGAAGGCGGCGTCGAGCGGGTCCCTGGCGATGTGCGACAGGGGCACGGGGATCCCCTCCGGATCGCCGGGGACCGCCTCGTGGAGTGACAGGCCGCCGAAGGTGCGCTGGTCGACGAAGCGCAGTTCGGTGCCGAGCGTGTCGTCGAAGCCCACGCGGATGCGCAGATGCGTCTCGGCCGGCGCGTCCTGCGGCTGGACGAGCAGCTGCCCGCTCATGCCGAGGTGGCCGAGGAGCGTGAGCGAGGAGTCCTGGAACGGCACCCAGAGGTACTTGCCGCGGCGCCGCGCCGGGCCGAGTGTCATGCCCTTCAGCCGGGCCGCGAAGTCCTCGGCTCCGGCGAGGTGGCGGCGGACGGCGCGGGGGTGCAGAACCTCCGCGTCGGCGACGGTGCGGCCGCTGACCCAGCGCTCCAGACCGCGCCGCACCACCTCGACCTCGGGCAGCTCGGGCACAGCGTGGGCTCCTCTCAGCGGGGTCCGGTTCTCCCGTCCGGAAGAACCGGAAGGGCCCCCCCCGGCGGCCTGGGGCGGGGCGGGCGGGCGCGACCGGGTTGAGGAAGCGGCCGGTTTGTTGGCGTCCCGCTTGGCGCGAATGGCACGCCATGCGGCCTCGGCGGCCTGCTGCTCGGCTTCCTTCTTGCTGCGGCCGGTGCCGGTGCCGTGCTCGACACCACCGACGCGGGCGGCAGCCGTGAAGGTCTTCTCGTGGTCGGGTCCGGTCTCGGTGACCACGTACTCCGGGACGCCGAGGCCCTCGCCCGCGGTCAGTTCCTGGAGGCTGGTCTTCCAGTCCAGGCCCGCACCGAGGTTGGACGACTTCTCGATCAGTGGATCGAAGAGCCGGTGGACCAGCTCGGATGCGGCATCCAGACCCTGGTCCAGATAGACCGCCCCGATCACCGCTTCCAGCGTGTCCGCCAGAATCGACGCCTTGTCCCTGCCGCCCGTGCCCTCCTCGCCCCGGCCCAGGCGGACGAAGCTGCCCAGGTCCAGGCCGCGGCCGACGTCGGCCAGCGCGCGTGAGTTGACCACCGCGGCCCGCAGTTTCGCGAGCGTGCCCTCCGGGAGATCCGGGTGGCCGCGGTAGAGGGTGTCGGTGACCACCAGGCCGAGCACGGAGTCCCCGAGGAACTCCAGCCGCTCGTTGGTGGGCAGACCGCCGTTCTCGTACGCGTACGAGCGGTGGGTCAGCGCACGTACCAGAAGGGCGGGTTCGAGTGTGTACCCGAGCCGCCCTTCCAGAACCGCGGGGGACGAGGCTGCCATACCGGCGTCTGTCGACGTTGTTCCGTCCGACATGAGGCCCCTCACCCGCCGATCAGACCTCGAGGACCTGACGACGGTTGTAAGTGCCGCAGCTCGGGCACGCGATGTGCTGCTGCTTCGGCTCGTGGCAGCGCTCGCACGCCACCAGGCTCACGGGCGCAGCCTTCCACTGCGAACGGCGGTGGCGCGTGTTGCTGCGCGACATCTTCCGCTTCGGAACAGCCACGGCTACTTCTCCTGGTTCTCGTCGGCGCCCTCGTCGGCACCGCTCAGCTGAATGTTCTGCAGGGCCGCCCAACGGATGTCGGTGGCCTCGTGACGGTGGTCCGGGTCGTCCGCCAGCCGTGCCCCGCACTCGGAGCACAGACCGGGACAGTCGTCCTGGCACACCGGCTGCAGCGGCAGTTCGAGAACCACCGCGTCCCGCAGCACGGGCTCGAGGTCGAACAGGTCGCCCTCGAGGAGGTGAGTGTCCTCCTCCTCCGCGTCGTCACCGGCGTCGGCGGCACCGTGGTGCCCACCGGTCCGGGTGTCGGCGTCGGGGTAGGAGTACAGCTCCTGGAATTCCGTGTCGAGCTCGCGCTCGACCGGCTCCAGACACCTTACGCACTCCCCCGAGAGCGGTGCGTGGGCGGTGCCCGTGACGAGCACCCCCTCCATCACCGACTCCAGGCGGAGGTCCAGCGTGATCTCCGCGCCCTCGCGGACGCCGATGACCTCGATGCCGAGATCCTTCGGCGCCGGAACCGTGCGGGAGACCTTCTTCATCGCACCAGGACAACGGCCCAGCTCGTGCGTGTCGAACACGAGCGGGTTGCGGTGGTCGAGGCGGGTGTTCAGAGCTCCTGCTTTCATCGGTTCGGTGCCCGTTCGTCCGGGAGACGGGCGGGCACGCCAAAGCGCCGGGGATCACACGGCTGAGGGATCAGGATACCGGTCCCCCGGGCTCAGCCCAAACCGCGCTCCTGCTCCAGCTCCCGCAGGCGGTTCAGGTCGATCATGCTGGTGTCGAAGAAGCTGGTCTCGTCCAGCGCCGCGCCCTGGGGCTGCTGGTGCTGTTGCTGCGGGATGTACTGCTGCTGCTCGTAGCCGCCCTGGGGCTGCTGCGGCTGCTGCCAGCCGTAGTTCGGGTCGTAGTACGCCTGCTGCTGCGGCTGGGCCGCGTAGGGGTCGGCGTACTGGGCCTGCTGCTGGTACGGGTCCGGCTGCTGCTGTTGCTGTTGCTGCTGGTACGGGTCGGGCTGCTGGTAGCCGTAGGCGGGCTGCTGACCCGTGTTCGCGTCGTACTGGTACTCCCCGGGTACCGCGGGGGCGGCCAGGCCCGCCAGGTAGTCGGCGTCCGACTGGCCGGGGTCGTGGCCCTCGGAGTCGCCGGCGTCGTGGGACGCCAGGTGGGCGCCCAGCTCGTCGATCGGGCGGTGGCCGGTGAGCTTCAGACGGCCGCGGCCGACCGCGTCCAGGGTCTTGCTCAGCACCGCCTCGAAGGCGCCCAGCTTGGCGTCCACGTAGTCGTCGGCGCGGCGGCGCAGCGTCTCGGGGTCGGCGCTGCGCTCGGGCGCGTCGTCGTCCTCGTACGGGTAGCCGTTCTCGTCCAGCGCGGGGCCGTGGCCGTGGCCGAGCAGCTTCTCGCGGCCGCGGTCGACCGAGCCGATGGTCTTGGTGAGGACGACCTCGAAGTTGGCCAGCTTGCTGTCCACGTAGTCGTCGGCCTCGGCCCGGATCTCGGCGGCCTCGCGCTGCGCCTCGGTGACGATGCGCTCGGCCTCCTGCTGGGACCGCCGGGCGATCTCGGTGTCGGAGATCAGCGAACCGCGCTCGGCGTGCGCGGCCTGGAGGATCCGGCCGGCCTCCGCGCGGGCCTCCTCGACCATCTGCTCCCGGCCGCCCAGCAGCTGCTGGGCCTGGGAGAGCGAGTCCGGCAGCGCGGCCCGCACGTCTTCGAGCATGGCGAGCAGCTCGGCACGGTTGACCACGCAGGAGGCCGACATCGGCATGGACCGGGCGGCCTCGACGGCGGCCACGATCTCATCGAGCTTCATCTGGACGTCCACGTCACAGACTCTACTGCTGCGCGAGCTTCTTCTTGAGGGCCTCCAGCACGACGGGGGGCAGCAAGTGGGCGACGTCACCGCCCCATTGCGCCACCTCCTTGACGAGACTGGAGGACAGGAAGCTGTAGGTGGGGTTGGTGGGCACGAAGAGCGTCTCCACACCGGACAGCCCGTTGTTCATCTGGGCCATCTGCAGCTCGTAGTCGAAGTCGCTGACCGCGCGCAGGCCCTTGACGATGGCCGGGATGTCGCGCTGCTTGCAGAAGTCGACCAGCAGTCCGTGGAAGGCCTCCACACGGATGTTCCCGTAGTCGGCGGCGACCTCCTCGATGAGGGCGATGCGCTCCTCGATCGAGAACAGCCCCTTCTTGGACTTGTTGATCATCACGGCCACATAGACCTCGTCATAGAGACGGGAGGCACGGGCGATGATGTCGAGGTGTCCATTGGTGACGGGATCGAAGGATCCCGGACAGACGGCGCGGCGCAACGGTGACTCCTCGCTCTGCGGGCTCTGCGGTGGGTTCATGACGCCTCAGTGACGTCGGCGGCGCGACCGTACCAAAGCGTCCCTTCGCCGTAGCGGCGGGCCCGCAGCCCTTCGAAGCCCTCGGGCCAGCGGAATTCCCCGCCTCGGGTGCTTCGTTCCACGGTGGCGACCGCGTCGGCTTCGAGCCACCCCTGCGTACGGAGTGTGAGCAGAATCTCTCGCAGCTCGTCGTCGGTGACGGCGTACGGCGGGTCCAGGAAGACCACGTCGTACGGATCCTGCGGGGCCGGCCCGGCGATCACCTTCTCGGCCTTGCCGGCCCGCACCTCGGCCCCGGGCATTCCGAGGGTGCGCACGTTGTCCCGGATGACGCGGGCGGCCCGCGGATCGGCCTCGACGAGCAGCACATGTTCGGCCCCGCGGGACAGCGCCTCCAGGCCGACGGCGCCCGAACCGCCGAAGAGGTCGATCACCCGCGCGCCCGTCAGGGTGCCGCGCAGCGACTCCCAGGTGGAGAACAGCCCCTCCTTGGCCCGGTCAGAGGTGGGGCGGGTGCCGTTGCCCGGCGGTACGGCCAGGCGGCGGCCACCGGCGGCTCCGGCGATCACGCGAGTCATCTGCGGCTCATTCGTCTCGTGGGCGGGCGGAGCGGCACCCTTGGGCACCGCTCCCCCACGATACGTAGGTCAGTCCCGGCGCTGCTCGCCCCCGGCGTCCGGCGAGGGCGAACCCACCAGCGCCGGCGAGGCGTAGCGCGACCAGGACAGGCAGCCGTCGGGCGGGCAGTACTCGGGGCGGCGCGGGTCGTGGCCGAGTTCGCGCAGCTTCGTCCGCAGGGAGTCGGGAGTGCGGCCGAAGCGGGCGGCTATCCGGGCGACGGAGTCGCCGTCGTGGAACCGGCGGACCAGTTCCTCCTCGTGCTGCGGCACCCAGGGCGCGCCGTGCCCAGGGAACAGCTCCCGCAGCACGTCTCGGTCCGGGATGGGCTCGGCCACGTCGGCCACGAGGGCGAGCGCGCGCAGCGCGCGGTTGAGGGCCATACGCAGGGACGGGACGTCGGCCAGCGGCAGGGCGAGCGTGCCGGAGGCGAGGAGGGTGTCCGGATCGTCCTCCGACCAGCCGGCCAGGGACAGGGTCACGGTGCTGTCGTCGTCGCTGGAGAGCTCGATCCGGAAGACCTTCTCACCGAGCGGCAGTTCGTTGAGATGACGGAACGACATGAATTCAGCCCCCAAGGGTCCAACTACGCCTATTCCCGAGCGGATCGGCGCGGACTGTGTCCATTCTCCCAGGGGGGTCTGACACTGACGGGTCGTCAGCCCTTGTCGAGGTACTGCTCCCGGTCCGCGTCGACCAGGCTCTCCAGCGCGCTGCGCAGATCGGGCTGCCCGGTCAGTTCGGGGTCCTCGGCGACCAGCGCGACGGCCTCCTCGCGGGCGGCCTCGATCACGTCCTCGTCGTCGATGACGGTGAGCATCCGCAGCGAGGACCGGGTCCCGGACTGCGCCTGCCCGAGCACGTCGCCCTCCCGGCGCTGCTCCAGGTCGATCCGGGACAGCTCGAAGCCGTCCAGCGTCCCGGCCACGGCGTCCAGCCGGGCCCGGGCCGGACTCGCCTCCGGCATCTCGCTCACCAGGAGGCACAGCCCCGGCGCGGAGCCGCGGCCGACCCGGCCGCGCAACTGGTGCAGCTGCGAGACGCCGAAGCGGTCGGCATCCATGATCACCATGCCGGTCGCGTTGGGGACGTTGACGCCGACCTCGATGACGGTGGTCGCGACGAGCACGTCCACCTCGCCGGCGGAGAAGCGGCGCATCACGTCGTCCTTGGCGTCCGGATGCATCCTGCCGTGCAGCACCTCGACCCGCAGGCCCGCGAGCGGACCCTTCAGAAGCTGCTCGGCGATCTCCAGCACCGCCAGCGGCGGCCGCCGCTCCGCCTCGTCCTCCGCGGACTTCTTCTTGGGATCGGGCTCCTCGTCACCGATGCGCGGGCACACCACGTACGCCTGGTGACCGTTCTCCACCTCCTCGCGCACCCGCTCCCAGGCGCGCGACAGGAAGTGCGGTTTGTCCTTGGCCGGCACGACATGCGTCGCGATCGGCGAACGTCCGGCCGGCAACTGGTCCAGCACGGAGGTCTCCAGGTCGCCGAAGACCGTCATCGCGACCGTGCGCGGGATCGGCGTCGCCGTCATCACCAGCAGGTGCGGCGGCTGCTTGGCCTTGCCCCGCAGCGCGTCGCGCTGCTCGACCCCGAAACGGTGCTGCTCGTCCACCACGACCAGGCCCAGGTCGTGGAACTGCACCTTGTCCTCGATCAGCGCGTGGGTCCCCACGACGACGCCGGCCTCTCCCGTCACCAGGTCCAGCAGCGCCTGGCGGCGCGCGGCGGCCCCCATGGAACCGGTCAGCAGCACCACCTTCGTGCCCAGCTCGGAACCGCCCAGCAGACCGGCCTCGGCGAGGTCGCCCATCATCTCCGTGATCGACCGGTGGTGCTGTTGCGCCAGCACCTCCGTCGGCGCCAGCATCGCGGCCTGGCCACCCGCGTCGACGACCCCGAGCATCGCGCGCAACGCCACCATCGTCTTGCCCGAACCGACCTCGCCCTGGAGCAGGCGGTGCATCGGATGATCCGTCGCCAGGTCCGCGAAGATCTCCGCCGACACGGCCTCCTGGCCCTCGGTGAGCGTGAACGGCAGCCGCGCGTCGAACGCCTTCAGCAGCCCGTCCTCCGCCGGCACCCGCGGCACGGCCGGCAACGCCGACTCCGCGGCCCGGCGCCGCGCGAGAGCCACCTGCAGCACGAACGCCTCGTCCCACTTCAGGCGGTCCTTGGCGACGGCGATGTCCGCCTTCGTCCGCGGCCGGTGGATCTTCTCCAACGCCTCCGGCAACGCGACCAGCCCCCGCGCCTCGCGCAACGCGCCCGGCAGCGGCTCCCCCGTCCCGGCCCACCGCGTCGCCCCCAGCGAGGTCAGCACCGTGTCCACGGTCTTCGCGATCGTCCACGAATTGACCTGCTTGCACGCCGGATAGATCGGCATCAGCCGGCCCGCGAAGGCGTCCACGGCCGCCTCGCCGTCCTCGGCGTCCAGCAACTGGTACTCCGGGTGCGCCAGCTGCAGCGTCCGGTTGAACACCGACACCTTGCCCGCGAACATGCCGCGCCGGCCCGGCACGAGATCCTGCTCCGGCTTGAACACCCCCCGGCCGAAGAACACCAGCGTCAACGAGCCGCCGCCGTCGGTGACGACCACCTCCAGGCGTGCCTTCCCCGGGCCGTAGGTCTTCTTCGTCGCCTTCGCCACGCGCGCGACGACCGTCACGTGCTCGTCGAGCGGCAGGTCCGACAGGCGCGTCAGCTCACCGCGCTCGGCGTAGCGGCGCGGGTAGTGATGCAGCAGGTCCCCGACCGTGTGCAGGTCGAGGTGGTCGGCGAACACCTTTGCGGTGCGGCCGCCGACGGATTTCGCGAGGGGTTCGTCAAGGGCAGCAGACATCGGACCCATCTTTGCGCACGCCGCGGACATCCCGCCGTCATGCTCCTCCGGGTCGGCTCTGCGCCTGACAGCCGGTGGGGGTTACTCGACCCCGATGAGGAGCGGGCACCGCTCCTGCCCCCCCGCGTACACCACCGTGTCCACCGCCAGGTGCCCCTCCCGGACATGGGCCTCGAGCCGCCCCGCCAGATCGGCCGGCGCGCCGGCTCCGAGCACCAGGGTGACCATCTCCCCACCCGCCGCCAGCATCCGGTCGAGCACCGTGATCCCGGTCTCCACGAGGTTGCCGCCGATGATGGCGACGTCGCCGTCGATGAGCCCGAGGACGTCGCCGGCCTGGCAGACGCCCGCCATGGTCCAGGACTGCGTCTCCGCGACGGCGAGTTCGGCGTAACGCGTGGCGCCCGCCGCCGAGGTCATCGCGACGACGTCCTCGTCGAACCGCCGGGTGGGCTCGTGGACGGCGAGGGCGGCGATGCCCTGGACCGCCGACCGCGTGGGGATGAGGGCGACCCGGACCCCCTCGGTACGGGCCTGTTCCGCCGCGGCACCCGCGGCGTCCCGCAGTTCGACGTCGTTGGGGAGGAGCACGACCTCGCGGGCGTACGCGCGGCGGATGGCCTCCGCGATCTCGCCGCTGGCGGGCGGCTCCCCGGGCCGGACGGCGATGACCACCGCCCCCGCCTCGGCGCACAGCGCGGCGAGGCCGTCGCCGCGTACGACGGCGACGACGGCGCGCAGCGCGGGCTCGCCGCGCTGCCCGCGGCGGCCGCGCTCGTGGCCGCGGGCCTGGTCGCCGAAGTGGGTGACCTTGATGCGGTGCGGCCGTCCGGCCTCGATCCCGGCCTCGATGGCGGCGCCGACGTCGTCGACGTGCACGTGGACGTTCCACAGGCCGTCGCCGCCGACGACGACCAGGGAGTCGCCGAGTCCGTCGAGTCTGCGGCGCAGACCGCCGACGGCCGTGTCGGGTGCGTCCAGGAGGTAGACCACCTCGAAGCCGGGTCCGCCGGGCACGACATGGGGGTCGTCCCCGTCGCCGCCGGGCGCGCAGCCGAAGGGAAGGGCGGGTCCCTTGGGCAGGGCGTCGACGAGCGGGCCCATGGGGGCCTGTCCTGAGACCGCGTCTGCGAGGGCGCCCAGCACGGCCACCAGCCCCCGGCCGCCGGCGTCGACCACGCCGGCGTTCCCGAGGACGTCCAACTGCGCCGGGGTCGCCGCCAGCGCGCGGCGCGCGCCCTCGTACGCGGCCCGGGCCACCGCCCAGGCGTCAGCGGCCGCGTCCGCCGTGGCGGCGGCGGCCTCGGCCGCGGCGGCCGCCACGGTGAGCATGGTGCCCTCGACGGGGTGGGCGACCGCCTGGTACGCGGATTCCGCGGCGCGGCGCAGCGCGGGCCGCAGGTCCCCGGAGCCGGAGGCGAGTACTTCGGTCATGCCGCGCAGCAGTTGGGCGAGGATCGTGCCGGAGTTGCCGCGGGCCCCGATGAGGGCGCCGTGTGCCATGGAGTGCAGGCACGAGGAGAGGTCGGGCTCGGTGCCGGAGGCGGCGTGCCCGTCGAAGACCGCGTCGACGGCCTGGGCGGCGGATTCGACGGTGAGGTACATGTTGGTGCCCGTGTCCCCGTCGGCGACGGGATAGACGTTGATCGCGTCGATCTCCTCGCGCGCCCGGCCGAGAGCCTGGAGGGCGAGCCGGCACCATGCGCGCACCGCGGGGGCGTCGAGCGTCGGCGGCACGTGTTCCTCCTGCGGGGGGGGGCGGCCAGGGACCTGGGGAGAAGGCAGGGTTCCGCACGCAGCGTACTGAGGCGCGGGACCCGGCGGGGACCGGGCCGTCCCGCTGACCATGGTAGTTTCGAGGGACAGGAGCGGACGTAGTATGCTGCTCCGGTTGCCCGGGGCTGTCCCGGGCCGTCCCTCGGTACCACCGGTTTTCCTTCAAATGTTTTTGAACGGACGTCCGACACCGGTGGGATCTATCCGTTAGTGCATCTGAAGTCTTTGGAGTGACCCGTGGCTGCCAACTGCGACGTCTGCGGCAAGGGGCCGGGCTTCGGCAACAACATTTCGCACTCGCACCGCCGTACTCGCCGTCGTTGGAACCCCAACATCCAGACGGTGCGTGCTGTGGTCGGGCGGACGCCGAAGCGCCTCAACGTCTGCACCTCGTGCATCAAGGCCGGCAAGGTCGCGCGCTGACGCATTCGACGTCGTAGCGCAGCCTTGCGGCTACTCGAAGCCGGTCCACCTCAGGGTGGACCGGCTTTCTGCTGTGTCCCCGGTTCCCGCGGGGCGGTTCAGCCGCGCTGCCGCCACGCGTGGTCGACCGGCCCGATGCCCGCGCCCAGGGGGAAGCCGGCGGCGATGGCGCCGGTGACGTACTCCTTGGCGGCGCCGACCGCGTCCGGGACGTCCAGTCCGCGGGCGAGGTAGGAGGCCACGGCGGCGGCCAGGGTGCATCCGGTGCCGTGGGTGTGACGGTTGTCATGGCGGGGGGCGCGCAGCCAGTGCTCTTCGGAGCCGTCGGTCAGCACGTCCACGGCATCGCCGTCCAGGTGGCCGCCCTTGATCAGCGCCCAGCGCGGGCCGAGGGCGAGGATCGCCGCGGCGGCCTCGCGCAGCCCTGCTTCGCCGTCGACCACCACGCCGGTGAGTTGCCGCACCTCGTCCAGGTTCGGGGTGGCGACGGTGGCCAGGGGCAGCAGCCGGGTGCGGACGACCTCGACGGCGTCGGCGGCCAGCAGCGGATCGCCGTGCTTGGAGACGCCGACCGGGTCGACGACCACCGGAACGCCGAGCGTGGCGAGCAGTTCGGCGACGGCCGTGACGAGGGCCGGTGAGGAGAGCATGCCGGTCTTGACGGCCTGCACGCCGATGTCGTCGACGACGCTGTGGAACTGGGCGCGCACCGCGTCCACCGGAAGTTCCCAGGCACCCTGCACACCGAGCGAGTTCTGCGCCGTCACGGCCGTGATCACGCTCATGCCGTGCGTCCCGAGGGCCAGCATCGTCTTGAGGTCGGCCTGGATGCCCGCGCCGCCGCCGGAGTCGGAGCCGGCGACGGTGAGCACACGCGGTGGGATCGTCATACGGCGAATCTAGCCGCCGCCCTCACTCGTCGCCGAAGTGGTCCCAGCCGCCCGCCGACTCCCAGGGCGCGCCGTCGACGGTGACCTGCGGAGAGGTGGTGGCCTTCACCACGCGGCCGATCACCCGCCAGCGGGCGGGCAGCTTGGTGTCCGGCGGGAAGGCGGCGACAAGGGCGTGGTCCTCGCCGCCGGTGAGCACCCAGTGCAGCGGGTCGACGCCGACGGCCTGCCCGATGTCGGCCATCTGCGCCGGGACGTCGACGTCGGCGGACGTCAGGTCGATGGTCACGCCGCTCGCCGCCGCGATGTGCCCGAGGTCGGCGATGAGTCCGTCGCTTACGTCGGTCATCGCGGTCGCCCCGAGTTCGGAAGCGGCAGGCCCCGCCTGGTACGGCGGTTCGGGCCTGCGGTGGGCCTCGACGAAGGCGCGTGGGGAACGGAAGCCGCGGGCGAGCACGGCGAGTCCGGCCGCGGACCAGCCGAGCCAGCCCGTGACGGCCACGATGTCACCGGGCCTGGCCCCGGACCGGGTGACGGGTTCACGGCTGCGCAGGTCGCCCAGCGCGGTGATGGAGACCATGATCGTGTCGCCGCGCACGACGTCGCCGCCGACCACGGCCGCACCCGCCACCTGGCACTCGTCGCGGATGCCGTCCATCAGCTCCAGCGGCCAGGTGACCGGCAGATCGGCAGGGACGACGAGGGCGAGCAGCACGGCGGTCGGCACCGCGCCCATCGCGGCGATGTCCGCGAGGTTCTGGGCGGCGGCCTTGCGGCCCACGTCGTAGGCGGTGGACCAGTCGCGGCGGAAGTGCCGCCCCTCCAGGAGCGCGTCGGTGGTGGCCACGACGCGCCGGTCCGGCGCGGAGACGACGGCGGCGTCGTCACCCGGTCCGAGCCGTACGGCGGGGCTGGAGGTGAGCCGCGAGGTCAACTCCCTGATGAGCCCGAACTCCCCCAGTTCGCCCACGGTGCCCTTCATCCCACTGTCCCCTTCACCTGGCCGGTCGGTCCTGATTCTGTTCCGTCATCGCTTCCGTGGCGGCTTTCGGGCGTCCGGTACCGCGCGGGTCTCCCCGCGGCGTGCGGCGACGCGGTACCGTGACGTTCCCTCCCACATGATCCTCGTAGCCGCCCTGGAGGTTCCGTGGTACAGGCGTACATTCTGATCCAGACCGAGGTCGGGAAGGCCTCGGCAGTAGCGGAGGTGATCTCCAAGATTTCCGGGGTGATCCAGGCCGAGGACGTCACCGGGCCGTACGACGTGATCGTGCGTGCCCAGGCGGAGACGGTCGACGACCTCGGTCGTCTCGTGGTGGCGAGAGTGCAGCAGGTGGAAGGCATCACCCGCACGCTGACCTGCCCGGTCGTCCACCTCTAACCCCCCTGTAGGCTCGGCGGGTGATGTACCGCCGCCGGGTCGCGCTTGTCTCCGTGTCCGCCGTCGCGTGCCTTTCCGCGGCGGCGGTCTACGTGTCGGCCGACGGAGCGCCGGCGAGCGGGGTCGCCGTCCCGTCGCCCTCCGCCAAGGCCGCCGCGCTGTGCGACCGCCTCCACGACGCGCTGCCGGACCGGGTGGACGGGCTGTCCGTACGGTCGTTGTCGCCCGTCTCCACGCTCACCGCCGGTTGGGGGGATCCTACGGTGGTACTGCGCTGCGGTGTGCCCCGGCCCGCGACACTCACGCCGGGCAGCACGACGTACAACCCGACCGCGGACGCCGTGGACGTCAACGGCGTCAGCTGGCTCATGGAGCAGACCGGCGACGGCTACCGCTTCACGACCACCGGGCGCGCCACGTTCGTCGAGGTGAGCGTGCCCGCGAAGTACGCCCCCGAGGTCAACCCGCTGGCCGACCTCGGGAACGCCGTCAAGAAGGCCATCCCCTCAGAACTCTGAGGTCCCGGAGCCCCGAGGTCCCGGGGTCCCGGGGTCCCGGGGTCCCGGGGTCCCGGGTCAGCGCAGTCCGGTGGGGCGGCGCAGGGCCGCCTGGATGAGCAGGTCCACGAGCTCCTGGTAGGCGACCCCGCTCTCCCGCCACATGCGCGGGTACATGGAGATCGGCGTGAAGCCCGGCATGGTGTTGATCTCGTTGATCACGAACTCGCCGCTGTCCAGCAGGAAGAAGTCCGCGCGGACCAGGCCCTCGCACGACGCCGCCTCGAACGCGGCCACGGCGAGCCGCTGGACCTCGGCGGTCTGCTCGGCGGTGAGCGGCGCGGGCACCAGACCCTCGGCGGAGTCGATGTACTTCGCCTCGAAGTCGTAGAAGTCGTGCGAGGTGACCGGCGGGATCTCGGCCGGGACCGAGGCGCGCGGGCCGTCCTCGAACTCCAGGACTCCGCATTCGATCTCACGGCCCCGCAGCAGCGACTCCACGAGCACCTTGGGGTCGTGGCGGCGGGCCTCCTCGATCGCCTCGTCCAAGCCCGCGAGGTCGTCGACCTTGCTGATGCCCATGGAGGAGCCGGCGCGGGCCGGCTTCACGAAGACCGGCCACCCGTGGTCGGCGGCGAACTCCACGACCTTGCGGCGGGCGGCCGCGGGATCGTTCTCCCACTCGCGCGGCCGGATCACGACGTAGGGACCGACCGGCAGGCCGAAGGAGGTGAAGACGCGCTTCATGTACTCCTTGTCCATGCCGACGGCCGAGGCCAGCACGCCCGAGCCGACGTAGGGCACGCCGGACAGTTCCAGCAGCCCCTGGAGGGTGCCGTCCTCGCCGTACGGGCCGTGCAGCATGGGGAAGACGACGTCGACGTCGCCGAGTGCCTTGGGCACCGAACCGGGTTCGCTGTAGACGACCTCGCGGTTGGCCGGGTCGACCGGCAGGACCACCGAGCCCTCCCCGGACTCGGCGAGCTGCGCGACGCTCGGCAGCGTGCGTTCGGCGATCGCCATCCGCGACGGGTCGTCGGCGGTCAGCGCCCAACGTCCGTCGGTGGTGATGCCGATCGGCAGCACGTCGTACTTGTCGCGGTCGATGGCGCTCAGCACGGCGCCCGCGGTGACGACCGAGATGGCGTGCTCGGAGCTGCGTCCACCGAAGACGACCGCGACGCGTGGCTTGCGTGAAGAAGGCTGAATGCTCATGTCGCGTTGACCTTACCGTTCCGGACGTCAGCGTTCCGACTTGGCGGAACGCGACATCAGCTCCTTGACCGCGACGACCGGCTGCTTGCCGTTGTGGACGATGTCGACCACGGTCTCGGTGATGGGCATGTCGACACCGTGCCGGCGGGCCAGGTCGAGCACCGACTCACAGGACTTGACGCCCTCGGCGGTGCGCCGGGTGACCGAGATGGTCTCCTCCAGCGTCATGCCCTTGCCGAGGTTGAAGCCGAAGGTGTGGTTGCGGGACAGCGGGGAGGAGCAGGTGGCGACCAGGTCCCCCAGGCCCGCCAGACCCGAGAACGTCAGCGGGTCGGCGCCGAGCGCGATGCCGAGCCGGGTGGTCTCCGCCAGGCCGCGGGTGATCAGCGAGCCCTTGGTGTTGTCCCCCAGCCCCATCCCGTCGGCGATTCCGACGGCCAGGCCGATGACGTTCTTGACGGCGCCGCCCAGTTCGCAGCCGACCACGTCGGTGTTGGTGTACGGGCGGAAGTACGCGGTGTGGCTGGCGGCCTGCAGCCGCCTGGCGACGGCTTCGTCGCGGCAGGCGACGACCGACGCGGCGGGCTGCCGGGCGGCGATCTCCTTGGCCAGGTTGGGACCGGACAGCACGGCGACGCGCTCCGGGCCGGCCTCGGCGACCTCCGCGATGACCTCGCTCATCCGCTTGGCGGTGCCGAGTTCGACGCCTTTCATGAGGCTGACCAGCACCGAGTCGGACGGCAGCAGCGACTGCCACGCGGCCAGGTTGCCGCGCAACGTCTGCGACGGTACGGCGAGGATCACGAACTCCGCGTCCTGGGCGGCCTCCGCGGGGTCGGTGGTCGCCGTGATCGACGGCGGCAGCTCGACCCCGGGGAGGTAGTCCGGGTTGGCGTGAGTGCTGTTGACGGCCTGGACCACCTCGGGGCTGCGCCCCCACATGGTCACCCGGGCCCCGGCGTCGGCGAGCACCATCGCGAAGGCGGTGCCCCAGGAGCCGGTGCCGTAGACCGCGCAGCGCGTCGTCACTTGCTGGTTCCCCTCTGCTTGCGCGGGTCGAAGCGCTCGGCCGGCGGGGTCGCGCCGCGCAGTTCTCCGAGCAGGTCGCTGATCGAGGCCATGATGACGTCCGTGGCCTCCTTGAGCACCTCGGCGGTGAGCTCCTGCCCGTAAAACGCGGACAGGTCCACCGGCGGGCCGGCGAGCACCTTGAGCGTCTTGCGCGGGAAGAGGCTGACCTTGTTCTCCTTGGCGTACGGCGGGACGGCCTCGTTGGCGCCCCACTGCGCGACCGGGATGACGGGCGCCTTGGTCATCAGCGCGACGCGGGCGACGCCGGTCTTGCCGACCATCGGCCACATCTCGGGGTCGCGGGTCAGCGTGCCCTCGGGGTAGAAGGCGACGCACTCGCCGGAGTTGATGGCGTCCACCGCGGACCGGAAGGCGTTGGCGGCGTCGGTGCTCTCCCGGTACACGGGGATCTGGCCGGTGCCGCGCAGGATCGCCCCGACGAACGCCGGCTTGAACAGCGGCGCCTTCGCCAGGAAGCGTGGGACGCGCCCGGTGTTGTACTGGAAATGCGCGTACGACAGCGGGTCGAGGTACGAGTTGTGGTTGACCGCGGTGATGAATCCGCCGACGGCCGGAATGTGCTCCATTCCCTGCCAGTCCCGCTTGAACAGGACGACGAGCGGCGGTTTCGCGATGACTGCTGCGAGCCGGTACCAGAAGCCGATTCTGCGGCGGGACACCAGAACTCCTCCTCGTTCCGCCGCCGACCCGGGATCACCGGATCGCGGCCGTGCTGTGGGACGGCGCACCGTCGTACGGCCGGTGCAGCCGCACAAGTGTCGCCGGTAAGCCACCGTAACGCCAGGGTGGAGCCACGGTGGCGGTGGCCTTGGGAAACCCCGAGCACAATAGTTCGGTGTCGGTAGCAGTGAACTCGTCGAAATGGTCGCTCGTCGTTCCGCTGAAGCCCTTGGCCGCGGCCAAGAGCCGGCTCGCGACGGCCGCCGGGCCCGTGCGGCCCGGGCTGGCACTGGCCTTCGCCCAGGACACCGTCGCGGCGGGGCTGGCCTGCCCCGCCGTGCTGGACGTGACGGTCGTCACGGACGATCCCCTCGCCGGGACCGCGCTGTCGGCGCTCGGCGCCCGGGTGGTGGCGGACTTCCCCGCGGCGGGACTCAACGCCGCGCTGGCGTACGGCACCGACCAGGTCCGCCGGCTGCGCCCGGAAGCCGCCGTGGCGGCCCTCAACGCCGATCTCCCGGCCTTGCGGCCCTTGGAGCTGGCCGCGGTGCTCGACGCGGCCGCCGGGCGCCCTGGACGGGCATTTCTGGCCGATGCGGCCGGAATCGGCACCACGTTGCTCGCGGCCACGGCCGGGACGCCGCTCGATCCGGCCTTCGGCGGCGCCTCCCGGGCCCGTCACCGGGCGTCCGGCGCACATGAGATCGCGCTGCCGGGCGTGGACTCCGTGCGCCAGGACGTGGATACGGGCGAGGACCTGCGGGCGGCTCTGGTCCTGGGCGTCGGACCGCGCACCCGGGAACTGCTGCGGGCCCAGCCGGTGGCCGCGCCGGGCTGATTCCAGGGTGACCAGGGTGAAGAGACCGGTCGGGCCGGCCCAGGGCCCGCCTGCGGACGGCCGGATAGGCTGCCCCTCATGCAGGCGACCGCGTACACCTACGACCCCGAGACCCGCGCCGGCAGCGTGCTGCTGGACGACGGGACGCCGCTGCCCTTCGACGCGGCGGCGTTCGACGCAGGGGGGTTGCGGCTGCTGCGGCCCGGCCAGCGGGTGCGCATCCGCACGGAGGGCAGCGGCGAGGCGCGCCGGGTGGTCTTCGTGACGCTGCAGACCTTCGCCGACCCCGGGGCCTGAGGCGCCGGGAGGCAGGGGATACCGGAACAACGCAGCGGGCCGGGCGCCCCCGAGGGGGTGCCCGGCCCGTCGCTGTGTCGGGTCGGTGACGGCTACCGCTTCGCGGCGCGCTTGGTGGCCGTCTTGCGGGCCGCCGACTTGGCGGGGGCCTTCTTCGCCGGCGCCGTCTTCTTGGCGGTGGCCTTCTTGGCGGTGGTCTTCTTGGCCGCCGTCTTCTTGGCCGTCGTCTTGGCGGCCGTGGTCTTCTTCGCGGTGGTCTTGGCCGCCGTGGTCTTCTTGGCGGCCGCCTTGGTGGTGACCGCCTTCTTCGCCGTGGTCTTCTTGGCGGCGGCCTTCTTCGTGGTGGCCTTTGCGGTGACGCCGCCGGTCAGGCTGCCCTTGGGCGCCTTCTTGACGGAGACCTCGCCGGCCTTGGGGAGCTTCTTCGTCCCGCTCACCAGGTCCTTGAAGCCCTGGCCGGCACGGAAGCGCGGCACGGAGGTCTTCTTGACCCGGACCCGCTCCCCGGTCTGCGGGTTGCGGGCGTAGCGGGCGGGACGCTCCACCCTCTCGAACGAACCGAAGCCGGTCACCGAGACCCGGTCGCCGTTGACGGTCGCGCGGACGATGGCGTCCAGGACCGCGTCGACCGCCTCCGCGGCCTGCTGACGGCCGCCGAGCTTGTCGGCAATCGCTTCAACGAGCTGCGCCTTGTTCACGTCTTCCCCTTCGGAAACTTGCCCGGCGATGAGTTCGGGCCTTTTTCGCACGCTAGGCGGATATATACCGCAAATCAAATACGAAACGGGCGAATCACCCTTGTGCCGCAACGAACTCCGGGCTCAGGAAGGCTCTTGATCGGGGAATCGGCCTTCGTCGAGGTCCTTCATCAGATCCTCCAGACGCCTTGCCGCACCTGCGAGATCGTGCTTCGAGGCGGCGGTGATGACGAGGAGTTTCCGGGTCAACTGCACCCGGACTTCCTCCGGCACTTGCAGACCCGCCACACGGGTGTGGGCCTGCTTCAACCTGGCAGCGAGGAACGCGTACAGCTCGAGTTGGCCATCGTGTTCCATGTGCCGATTGTGTCATCTGCGGTGAGTTGTCACGAGGTGTGGAGCCGAACACGCCGCAGCGCCCCCCGCCCGGTGAGGGCGGGGGGCGCTGCGGGTGGGCCGGAATGGGGGCCCGAAAGGGCTCAGACCTGCAGGGTCCGCGGCTTGAAGGACGGGCGTCCGGCCTCGTAGGCGGCGATGTCCGGCTCGTTCTGCAGGGTGAGGCTGATGTCGTCCAGGCCGTTCAGCAGCCGCCAGCGGGCGTTGTCGTCCAACTCGAAGGGCGCGGTGATCCCCTCGGCGCGGACCTCGCGGGTCTGGAGGTCCACGGTGATCTCGGCGGTCGGGTCGGCCTCGGTGAGCTCCCACAGCCGCTCGACCGTCTCCTGCGGAAGGATCACGGTGAGCAGGCCGTTCTTCAGCGAGTTGCCGCGGAAGATGTCGGCGAAGCGGGAGGAGATCACAGCCTTGAAGCCGTAGTTCTGCAGCGCCCACACGGCGTGCTCGCGGGAGGAGCCGGTGCCGAAGTCGGGGCCGGCGACCAGGACGCTGGCACCCCGGCGCTCGGGCCGGTTGAGCACGAACTCGGGGTCCTTGCGCCAGGCCTCGAACAGGCCGTCCTCGAAGCCGTTGCGGGTGACCTTCTTCAGCCAGTGGGCCGGGATGATCTGGTCGGTGTCGGTGTTGCTGCGGCGCAGCGGGACCGCCCGGCCGGTGTGCGTGGTGAAAGCTTCCATGGTTCTCAGGCCTCCAGGACGGCGACGCCGGGCAGATCGGCGGGGGACGAGAGGTGACCGTTGACCGCGGTGGCGGCGGCGACCTGGGGGGAGACCAGGTGGGTGCGGCCGCCCTTGCCCTGCCGTCCCTCGAAGTTGCGGTTGGACGTGGACGCGGAGCGCTCGCCGGGGGCCAGTTGGTCGGGGTTCATACCCAGGCACATCGAGCAACCGGCGTGCCGCCATTCGGCGCCGGCCTCCTTGAAGACCTTGTCCAGGCCCTCCTCGACGGCCTGCAACGCGACCCGGACCGAGCCGGGCACGACCAGCATGCGCACACCGTCGGCCACCTTGCGGCCCTTGACGACCGACGCGGCCGAGCGCAGGTCCTCGATGCGGCCGTTGGTGCAGGAGCCGACGAAGACCGTGTCGACCTCGACCTGCCGCAGCGGCGTGCCGGCCTCCAGCCCCATGTACTCCAGTGCCTTCTCGGCCGCCAGTCGGTCGCTGGGGTCGGCGAAGGACGCCGGGTCCGGTACGGAGGCGCTCAGCGGGGCGCCCTGGCCGGGGTTGGTGCCCCAGGTGACGAACGGGGAGAGCGAGGCGGCGTCGATGACGACCTCGTGGTCGAAGACGCCGTCCTCGTCGGTCCTCAGCGTCTCCCAGTAGGCGACCGCCGCGTCCCAGTCCTCGCCCTGCGGGGCGTGCGCACGGCCCTGCAGATAGTCGAAGGTGGTCCGGTCCGGCGCGATCATGCCGGCCCGGGCGCCCGCTTCGATCGACATGTTGCAGATGGTCATCCGGGCCTCCATCGAGAGCTTCTCGATGGCCGAGCCGCGGTACTCGATGACATAGCCCTGGCCGCCACCCGTACCGATCTTGGTGATGATCGCCAGGATCAGGTCCTTGGCCGTGACGCCCTCGGGCAGTTCGCCCTCCACGGTGATCGCCATGGTCTTGAACGGGGCCAGCGGCAGCGTCTGCGTGGCCAGCACGTGCTCGACCTGGCTGGTGCCGATGCCGAACGCCAGCGCCCCGAAAGCGCCATGGGTGGAGGTGTGGCTGTCTCCGCAGACCACGGTCATGCCCGGCTGGGTCAGGCCCAGCTGCGGGCCGACCACGTGCACCACGCCCTGCTCGACGTCGCCCAGCGGGTGCAGCCGCACCCCGAACTCGGCGCAGTTCTTGCGCAGCGTCTCCAGCTGCGTACGCGAGACCGGGTCGGCGATCGGCTTGTCGATGTCGAGGGTCGGGGTGTTGTGGTCCTCGGTCGCGATGGTGAGGTCCAGCCGGCGCACCGGGCGGCCGTTCATCCGCAGACCGTCGAAAGCCTGCGGGCTTGTGACCTCGTGGAGCAGATGCAGGTCGATGAAGAGGAGGTCGGGCTCGCCCTCGGCGCGCCGCACGACGTGATCCTCCCAGACCTTTTCCGCGAGTGTCCTGGCCATCGCATTCCCTCCGACCGGCCGCTCTGCCGGCCTGTTCGTCGTTGCCGTGCCTCTCCACCCCCTCGTGAGGGATGGGGCTCCGGCCTTGTGCATTCCAGCGTGCCGCGTCCACGGGAAAATTGAACTTGCGTTTCACAGAGTGAGACGGGAGTATCGTTGCATGGACAACAGTAGTGGCGTCGGCGTTCTCGACAAGGCGGCTCTGGTGCTCAGCGCGCTGGAGTCCGGTCCGGCCACCCTGGCCGGACTCGTGGGCGCCACGGGTCTCGCCCGCCCCACCGCGCACCGTCTCGCCGTCGCCCTGGAACACCACCGCATGGTCGCCCGCGACATGCAGGGACGCTTCATCCTGGGCCCCCGGCTCTCCGAACTCGCCGCCGCGGCAGGCGAGGACCGCCTGCTGGCCACCGCCGGGCCGGTGCTCACGCACCTACGGGACGTGACCGGCGAGAGCGCTCAGCTCTACCGGCGCCAGGGCGACATGCGCATCTGCGTCGCGGCCGCCGAGCGGCTGTCCGGACTCCGGGACACCGTGCCCGTCGGCTCGACCCTGCCGATGAAGGCGGGCTCCGCCGCCCAGATCCTGATGGCCTGGGAGGAGCCGGAGCGCCTGCACCGCGGCTTGCAGGGAGCCCGGTTCACCGCCACCGCGCTGTCCGGCGTGCGCCGCAGGGGCTGGGCGCAGTCGATCGGCGAGCGCGAACCGGGTGTGGCCTCCGTCTCAGCGCCGGTGCGCGGTCCGTCGAACCGTGTCGTGGCGGCCGTGTCGGTCTCCGGCCCCATCGAGCGACTCACCCGGCACCCCGGCCGTATGCACGCGCAGGCGGTCGTCGACGCCGCGGGCAGGCTGTCCGAGGCGCTGCGCCGCACCGGCTGAACCGTGGCGGCGGCCGCGGATCGGCCGCTATCCCTTGGCGATCCGCAGCCGCTCGGCCGCCGTCTCGCCGCGACGGCCCACCGGGACCACCCCGGTCGCGGCACCGAGCCCGAAGGCGGGCATGTCGACGTACACCGATTCATAGGAACCCGCCGGCACGACGTACGTCTCGTGCCATATGCCCACCCGCCCCTTGCCGGCCCGCGCGTGGCGGTTGAACGCCGCCCAGGCGGGCCGGTGCTGCTTGTCCTGCTGGGAGGCGTAGGCGATGAGCTGCTCCTTCGTCGACCAGTACTGCACGACGTAGAAGAGCCGGGGCGAGCTCAGCAGCAGGCGGTAGCCGAGGAACCCGCTGCTCTTGTCCTGCGACAGCTCGCGCAGCATGCGCGGCATCGCCATGAAAGCCGGCAGCCAGTCGCGCAGTGCCCACCAGCGGTTGATCCGCATCCCGATGTGGAAGACGACGATCTCGCCCTCGGCGGCTGCGGTGTTGCGACCCGGAATCAGCTGTGCGGACATGGCTCCCCCTTCACCCGTGACGGCCTCCACCTCGCCCCGCGGTCCTCGCGCGACGCGGTAACCGTTGGATAGTGGCACTATCCATGCTTAGATAGTGCCACTATCCAACGGAGGGCGCAAGAGCAAATGCGACTGGCGGAACTGAGTGATCGCAGCGGTGTGCCGACGCCGACGATCAAGTACTACCTGCGCGAGGGGCTGCTGCCACCGGGCCGCCGTGTGACGGCCACCCAGGCCGAGTACGGCGAGGAGCATCTGCGCCGGCTCTGCTTCGTGCGGGCCCTGATCCAGGTCGGCAAGGTGCCCGTGGCCACCGCCCGCGAGGTGCTCGCCGCGGTGGAGGACGAATCACTCAACCAGCACATGCGGCTGGGCGCCGCCACGTACGCGCTGCCGCACGGCCCGGAGCCCGACGAGGACGACCCGGCGACCGCCACCGCCCGCCGGGAAGTGGACCACTTGATGTCCGGACTCGGCTGGAGCCACGGAGGCGAGCGGCACGGTCCCTCCCCCGCGTACCGGATGCTCGTCGCGGCGGTCGCCGCGCTCACCCGGCTCGGATACCCCAGCGAGGCACGGCACTTGGAGCCCTACGCCCGCCTCGCCGCCCAACAGGCCGTCCACGACCTGGATCTGGTCGAGCTCTACGACACCCCGCTCGAACAGGCCGCCGCTGCCGTGACGCTGACCGTGCTCTACGAGCCCGTGCTGCTGAGCCTTCGCCGGCTCGCCGAGGCCGAAGAGTCCTTGCGGCGCTTCGGAGTTGAGTGACCCGGCACAGCACCCAGTGCCCGCACGCGGAGCCTGCGGGAAGAACGAAAGAGGCCCCCCGCCGAAGCGGGGGGCCTCTTCCCGATGTACCCCCGACCGGATTCGAACCGGCGCTACCGCCTTGAGAGGGCGGCGTGCTAGGCCGCTACACAACGGGGGCAAGTCAGAGAACTACGCTGGGGTACCAGGACTCGAACCTAGACTAAATGAACCAGAATCACTCGTGCTGCCAATTACACCATACCCCATGGTGTGTCAAGTACCCCCGACCGGATTCGAACCGGCGCTACCGCCTTGAGAGGGCGGCGTGCTAGGCCGCTACACAACGGGGGCCCTAGCGATCCCTGCGAGAGAGATCAGTACCCCCGACCGGATTCGAACCGGCGCTACTGCCTTGAGAGGGCAGCGTGCTAGGCCGCTACACAACGGGGGCTCTACAGAAGAACTGCGCTGGGGTACCAGGACTCGAACCTAGACTAACTGAACCAGAATCAGTCGTGCTGCCAATTACACCATACCCCACCAAAAAACAACCCCCCGCAGGGGGTGTTGTCCGGCGTGCGCTCCGGACCGGCTTTTCGGCCCGCCCGGCGGCGCAGGAAGAACATTACCCGATCGAAGACGGGGCTCCAAAACGGGTATCCGCCGCCAGGAGGGCCGGCAGCTGTGCCAGTCCGGTGATCCGCCGCAGGTCGGAGGCGGTGACGGTACCCGTTCGGTCCAGCCACACACCGTGAAGACCTGCGGCGTTCGCCCCGCGCGCGTCGGTGTCCGCCTTGTCCCCCACGTACGCCACCTCGGCCGGTGGCAGACCCAGCGCCTCGCACGCGGCGAGGAAGGCCTCCGGCGCGGGCTTTGCGTACCCCAGTTCCTGTGAACAGAGCAGGAACTCGAAGCGGTCCCGCAGGCCCAGCCGGGCGAGCTTGCGTTCCTGGTGGGCGGTGGCGGAGTTGGAGAGCAGCCCGTGACGGTAGCCGGGCGTGAGCGCGTCGAGGGCGGGGAGGACGTCGGGGAAGGCGGCCCAGGCGGCCTCGAAGTGGACGTAGTAGGCCGCGAACCACGCGTCGGCCGCCTCGTCCGTCACAGCCGGGCCCACGAAGGCGCGGACCCGCTCCCTGCGCTGCTCCGCCCAGGTGATCTCGCCCGCGAGGAAGCGCCCGTAGTGCAGGTCCATCACCTCGCGCCAGCGGGCGGCGGCCCGGTCCTCGTCCTCGAAGGCGGAGAGCAGGCCCTCGCCGCGCAGATGGCCGAGCACGCCGGCGCGCTCGGCCGCCGAGTAGTCGAAGATCGTGTCGTCGATGTCCCACAGCACGGCGCGGATCGGCATGCCAGGACTCTATCCGTGCGCTTCTACGCGGGTTCCGGGGGGAGGCGCAGCGTCCGGCGGCTGACGAAGCGGCGGTGCTCGCCGGTCACCGGGTCGTCGAACTCCAGCAGCCGGGCGAGCAGCTGGAGGGGCCGGCCGAAGTCGCCGGGGGCGGGCTCGGGAAGGACGTCGGGGTAGACGGGGTCGCCGAGGATGGGCAGGCCGAGGCTGTTCATGTGGACGCGCAACTGGTGGGTGCGGCCGGTCTCGGGGTGCAGCCGGTAGCGGGCCAGGGCGCCGTCGCGGGCCAGGAGTTCCACACGGCTGCGGGCGTTGGGCGGCCCGGGGACCTCCCGCGCGGCGATGACGCCGCGCTCCTTCTCCATCCGGCTCTCCACGGTGCGCGGCAGCTCCAGCCCCGGGTCGTACCCCGCCAGGGCCTCGTACTCCTTGCGCATCCGGCGGTCACGGAAGACGGTCTGATAGGCGCCGCGAAGTTCGGGGCGGATCACGAACATCACCACTCCGGCCGTCAGCCGGTCGAGGCGGTGGGCCGGGCTGAGCGCGGGCAGTCCGAGGTCGCGGCGCAGGCGGGTGAGGGCGGTCTCGGTGACGTGGCTGCCGCGCGGGGTGGTGGCGAGGAAGTGCGGCTTGTCCACGACCAGCAGCGCGTCGTCCCGGTGCAGCACCTCGACGGCGAAGGGCACGGGGACCTCCGGCGCGAAGTCCCGGTGGAACCAGAGGAAGGCGCCCGGCCGGTACGGCGCGTCCGGGGGCAGGGGCCCGTCGGTGCCGTGGACCTCCCCGGCCGTCAGCATCGCCTCGACATGCTCCGCCGGCACGGCCGTCAGCCGTTCCACCAGGTGATCACGGACCGACGTCCAGGGCCCCTCCGCCGGCAGCCGCAGGCGCACCGCGTCGACCCCGTGGCGCTGGGGCAGCGGGGAGGGCGGGGGCTTGGGCCTGCGTCGCATCGGTGCTCCCGGAAGCGCGCCGCCCCGGGTCCGCGGGGAACCCGGGGCGGTCGCGCGTGCCTTCGTCAGCCGGCGAGCTTCGTCAGCGCGGCGTCGACACGGGCCAGGGTCCGGTCGCGGCCGAGCACTTCGAGGGACTCGAAGAGCGGCAGGCCGACGGTACGGCCGGTGACGGCGACCCGGACCGGCGCCTGGGCCTTGCCGAGCTTGAGCCCGTGGGTCTCACCGGCGGCCAGGACGGCGGCCTTGAGGGCCTCGGCGTTCCAGTCGGCGGCGGCGAGGTTCTCCCGGGCGGTGGTGAGGAGCGCGGCGGCGGCCGCGGGGTCCTTCATCGCCTTGTCCCAGGACGCCTCGTCCGTCACCGGGGCGTCGAGGAAGAGGAAGTCGACGTTCTCGGTGATCTCGGAGAGCACGGTCAGCCGCGTCTGGGCGTGCGGTGCGATCGCCTCGAAGGCCGCCTGGTCGAACGCCTCGGGCGCCCAGGGGGCGTGCGGGGCCTTCAGCCACGGACCGCAGGCCTCGGCGAACGTCTTCACGTCCAGCAGGCGGATGTGGTCGGCGTTGATCGCCTCGGCCTTCTTCAGGTCGAAGCGCGCCG
Source organism: Streptomyces sp. NPDC058691 (assembly GCF_042714775.1). NCBI lineage: Bacteria > Bacillati > Actinomycetota > Actinomycetes > Kitasatosporales > Streptomycetaceae > Streptomyces > Streptomyces sp. NPDC058691. The sequence goes on from NZ_JBHXSO010000024.1 coordinate 110,071, forward strand.
GGTTGGCGTTGACGGCGTCGATGTCGAAGGCGGCCACCATCTCCTCGACGGAGAAGACGTCGCGGTCGGCGGAGAGCGACCAGCCGAGCAGCGACAGGTAGTTCAGCAGGCCCTCGGGGAGGAAGCCGCGCTCCCGGTACAGGTTGAGGGAGGACTGCGGGTCGCGCTTGGAGAGCTTCTTGTTGCCCTCGCCCATGACGTACGGCAGGTGGCCGAAGTGCGGGGTCGTGCCGTTGCCGACGCCGAGTTCGGCCAGCGCCTTGTAGAGGGCGATCTGCCGCGGGGTGGAGGACAGCAGGTCCTCGCCGCGCAGCACGTGGGTGATCTCCATGAGCGCGTCGTCGACCGGGTTGACCAGGGTGTAGAGCGGAGCCCCGTTGGCCCGGACGATGCCGTAGTCGGGCACGTTGTCCGGGGTGAAGGTCAGCTCGCCGCGCACCAGGTCGGTGAAGGTGATCGGCTCGTCGGGCATGCGGAAGCGGACGATCGGCTCGCGGCCCTCGCGCTCGTACGCCTCGACCTGCTCGGCGGACAGGGCGCGGCAGTGGCCGTCGTAGCCGGAGGGGCGGCCGGCGGCGCGGGCGGCGTCGCGGCGCTCGTCGAGCTCCTCGGTGGTGCAGTAGCACTTGTAGGCGTGGCCGGACTCCAGCAGCCTGGCGGCGACGTCCTTGTAGACGTCCATGCGCTGTGACTGGCGGTACGGCGCGTGCGGGCCGCCGACCTCGGGGCCCTCGTCCCAGTCGAAGCCGAGCCAGCGCATGGCCTCCAGCAGCTGCTGGTACGACTCCTCGGAGTCGCGGGCGGCGTCGGTGTCCTCGATACGGAAGACGAGGGTGCCCTGGTGGTGGCGGGCGAACGCCCAGTTGAACAGGGCGGTGCGGACCAGGCCCACGTGGGGGTTGCCGGTCGGCGACGGGCAGAAACGTACGCGTACGGGTGCTGCGCTAGTCACGCTTGATCACCTTGTTGGTGAGAGTGCCGATGCCTTCGATGGTGACGGCGACCTCGTCGCCGACATGGAGCGGTCCGACGCCGGCCGGGGTGCCGGTGAGGATGACGTCGCCGGGGAGCAGGGTCATCGCCTCGGAGATGTGGACGATCAGGTCCTCGATGGAGCGGATCATCTGGCTGGTCCGTCCGGCCTGGCGCAGCTCGCCGTTGACGGTCGCGGTCACCGCCAGGTCGCCGGCGGCCGCGAGGTCCAGACCGGTCTCGATCCAGGGGCCGATGGGGCACGAGGAGTCGAAGCCCTTGGCGCGGGCCCACTGCTTCTCGGCCTTCTGGGCGTCGCGGGCGGTGACGTCGTTGGCGCAGGTGTAGCCGAGGATCACGTCCTGGACCCGTTCGCGGGGGACCTCGCGGCACAGCCGGCCGATCACCACGGCGAGCTCGGCCTCGTGGTGCACCTCGTGCGAGAAGGAGGGGTAGGCGATCGGGTCGCCGGGGCCGATCACCGAGGTGGACGGCTTGAAGAAGGCGACCGGCACCTCCGGGACCTCGTTGCCCAGCTCGGCGGCGTGCTCGGCGTAGTTGCGGCCGATGCCGACGACCTTGCTGGGCAGCACGGGCGGCAGCAGCCGCACCTTGCTCAGCGGCACCTTCGTGCCGGAGCGCTCGTACTCGGCGAACGGGATGCCCTTGATGATGTCGAGGACGAGTCCGTCCGGGACGGACTCGTCGCCCTCGACGACGCCGAAGGCGACATTGCCGTCGATGGAGAACCTGGCGATGCGCACGGGAAGCAGCTCACCTCACTGGCCGGAGACTGACGCCCCAGGTTATCCCGGGGGTGCCGCCCTCTCCCGTCCGGCGAGCCGGGGCCTCAGTCCGTGGGCTGTTCCTTCAGGTCGTTCAGGATGGTGCGGCGCGGGTTGGCGGTCTGCCGCGGCAGGATGACGGCGGGGGCCTCGCCCTCGACGGCCGGTGCGACCTCCGCGGCCCGCGTGTCCTCGGCGTCGGTGAGGTGCGCGAGGGTGGTGCGGCGCGGATTGGCTATGGGTCGCATGATCATGGTCGTCTTCATGGGGCGGTCAGAACCTCGTGGAGTCAGGGCACCCTGCCGGGCGCGGGTTGACGTAGTACACCGTCGTGTCAAACGTCAATCTATCTGGCGGGCATTCCCCTTTCCGGGTGAGCGACACGGGCGCTCCCCTGTGATTTTGCTCACCAACTGGACGACAAGAAGGGCGAATCGGGCGGCCGACCGATGCCTGCGATCCCGACATCCCGGATGATCCACACCATTTGCACCCGGCGGCCGGCAGCCGACAGGCGCAGGCAGAGCCCCATGAGCCCCTGAAGGCGCCCGAATTGACCACCCCCGCCCGAATGCGGCCGGACACCGCGTGACACGCCCGGTGCGCTGAGTCACGTATTCCACTCGATATCCGACGGGCCTTGTTGGAGGTCCGGCACTGTGCTGGAATTCCCCGGACCGCCGTATCAACAGATGCCGGCGCGCAGGGGGGAGCGTGCGACCGCCGGGCGGCGGCGGCTAACGGGTACCTGCCGGGGGGCGGGACTCCACAAACTCGACACCGTCCTGCCGCCCGCGCGGGGGACGCCTGGTCCAGAGGTTGCGACGCTAGTGCAGGGACGTTTCAAGAGGGATGGCGGCGCTGCAGGCGACCCGGAGCAGCGCGGTGGGGCCGACACCGGCCCCGCCCGCCGGGATGACACCGCAGACGCCGGAACCGCGGGCGCGGAGAGCAGCGCCACGCCGGAGAGCGGTGTGCGCTCAGGCCCCAAACACGGCTCCCGAATAGCCATGCGCAACTGGCGCATCAGCACTCGTCTGGTGTCGCTGCTCGCGCTACCGGTGGTCGCCGCGACCACGCTGGGTGCGCTGCGCATCCAGAGCTCGCTGGAGAACGTGCAACAACTGGACGCGATGTCGTCCCTGACCGACCTCACGGAGCAGGCGACCAACTTCGCCAACGCGCTCCAGAACGAACGGGATGCCACGGCCGGCCCCATGGCCAGCGTCCCCCCGGACCCCAACGACGACACCATCAAGGCCGCCCGGGAGGCGACCGGGCTCGCCCGCTCCTCCTTCACCGCGGCCCAGGAGGACCTCGATCCCGATCTCAAGGGTGTCCAGGCTTCGCTGACCGCGATAGCCAGGCAGCTCGGCGCGCTGCAGGGGATCCGCGAACGCGCGTACGACACCGAGGGTTCCTACTCGCAGACGGTCACCGAGTACGACGAGATCATCACGTCACTGCTCGACCTCTCCCAGCAGATGGCCGAGGCGACCGGCAGCGCCGAGATGATCGACAGCACCCGCGCGCTGGGGGCCTTTTCCGCCGCCAAGGAGTACGACTCCATCCAGCGCGCCGTGATCAGCGCCTCTCTCGCGCACCAGCACACTCTGAGCTCCAACGACTTCCGCTTCGCGAGGAGTGCGCACGCAGCCGAGAAGACGGCGCTGGAGCAGTTCGGGCAGATCTACGGCCGGCAGAAGGCCGCGCAGCTGCTCGCGCCCCTCGACAACGGCAACAACCAGACGATCCTGGCATTCAATGATCTGAGCGACCGGATCACGGCGTCCGAAGAGGGCATCTCGAACGTCCCGGGCTCCTACCGCGACTGGGACGACGACGCGTCGGTCAAGCTCGGCGTCATGAAGATCATCGAGCAGCACCTGCTCGAGGAGATGCAGCAGAAGGCCTTGGCGCTGCGCGACGAGGCGCAGAGAGAAGCGATCCTCAGCGGTGCGCTGATCCTCCTCGTGCTCGGCATCTCGGTCGTCGGCGCCTTCGTCGTCGCCCGCTCCATGGTCCGCTCGCTGCGCCGGCTGCAGGACACCGCGCAGGAAGTCGCCCAGAAGCGGCTGCCCGAGCTGGTCAAGCAGCTCTCCGAGTCCGACCCGCAGGACGTGGACACCTCGGTCGAGTCGATCGGCATCCACACCCGCGACGAAATCGGCCAGGTGGCCCGCGCGTTCGACGAGGTCCACCGTGAGGCGGTCCGTCTCGCCGCCGAGCAGGCGCTGCTGCGAGGCAACGTCAACGCGATGTTCACCAACCTCTCGCGCCGCAGCCAGGGCCTGATCCAGCGTCAGCTGGGCCTGATCTCCGAACTGGAGTCCCGCGAGGCCGACCCGGACCAGCTGTCCAGCCTCTTCAAGCTCGACCACCTCGCGACCCGTATGCGCCGGAACGGCGAAAACCTCCTCGTCCTCGCGGGCGAGGAGCCCGGCCGCCGGTGGACCCGTCCGGTCCCGCTGGTCGACGTCCTCCGTGCCGCCGCCTCCGAGGTGGAGCAGTACGAACGCATCGAGCTCACCTCGGTGCCACCGGTGGAGGTCACCGGCCGCGTCGTCAACGACCTCGTCCACCTGCTCGCAGAGCTGCTGGAGAACGCCACCTCGTTCTCCTCCCCGCAGACCAAGGTCCGGGTCACCGGTCACGCGCTGCCTGACGGCCGCGTGCTGATCGAGATCCACGACACCGGCATCGGCCTCTCCCCCGAGGACCTGGCCGACATCAACGAGCGGCTGGCCAACCCGCCGACGGTGGACGTCTCCGTCTCCCGCCGCATGGGTCTGTTCGTGGTCGGCCGCCTGTCCCTGCGACACGGCATCCGCATCCAGCTGCGTCCGTCCGACTCGGGCGGCACCACGGCGCTCGTCATGCTCCCGGTCGACGTCACCCAGGGCGGCGCCAAGCCGCAGCCCGGTGCCGCCGGCAACCGCGGGCAGCAGCCGGGCGGTCCCGGTACGGGCGCCCCGGCCGGAGTGGCCGCCGGTGCGGCGGCCGCCGGTGTCGGCCGCGCGCCCCAGCGCGGCCAGGTCCCCGGTTCCGCTCCGCGTCCGGCCCTCAACTCGGGCCCGGCGGGCCCGGGTCAGGCTCCGCAGGGCGGCCGTCCCGGCGCTCCCGCGGCCCCGCAGCGTTCCGGCCCGAGCTGGGCGAACGAGCAGCAGGGGCAGGGCGGCCAGAACCGTCCGCAGCGCCACGCCGCTCCGTCACAGCCGCAGCAGCCCCCGCAGGCGCCGCAGTACCCGCAGCAGCCGGCCGCGCCGCAGCCGGTCGGCGCGGCGGCGGACATGCCGCGCGGCCACGAGGAGATGGAGACCACGGCGCAGTTCGAGCGCCCGGACTTCAACACGATCCCGCACACGACGCCGCAGCGCGGCAACATGGGTTCGGCCTTCGGCCGCCAGCAGCAGCAAGCGCCGCAGCAGTACCAGCAGGAACAGCAACTGCCGCACCAGCAGCCGCAGTACCAGCAGGAACAGCAGCCGCAGCCGCAGTACCAGCAGGAACAGCAGCCGCAGCACCAGACGGGGATGTACACCCGTAGCGACGTCTTCCAGCGTCCCACGGGACCGCAGGCCCCGATGCCGCAGGCCCAGATGCCCCAGGCCCCGATGCCGCAGGCGCCCATGCCTCCGGCCCCGCAGGCCCAGCGCCACCACGGTCCGGCCGCCGGTCAGCAGCAGCGACCCGGCGACCGGCATCCGCTGCCGGCCGCGTCCGAGCCGATGGCCCTGCCGCCGGCCCCGGTCCGCCCGGACGAGACCAGCCCGATCTTCGACTCCCTCGAGTCGGACTGGTTCCGTACCGGCCGTGCCGAGCGCATGCAGCAGGTGCACGTCGAGCACGGCCCTGTGGTCCCGCAGCAGCAGAACGGCAACGGTCCCGTCTCCGGCGGCGCCCCGAGCCGTCCGCCGCAGCGCCCGCAGCAGCCCGCGCCTCAGCAGCACCCCCAGCAGCCGCAGCAACCGCCGCAGCCGCAGCGGGTCCGCGCCGAGCAGCACCAGGCCCAGCAGGTCCCGCCGCCGCCCCGCCGTGAGCCCGCCGCCTGGCGCAGCTCGCCCAACGACGAGGTGTGGCAGCGGGCCGGCCAGGTCCGCGAGCCCTCCGCCGGCGGGGTCACCCCGTCCGGCCTCCCCCGCCGGGTGCCGCGCGCGAACCTCGTGCCCGGTTCCGGCACGACCCAGCAAGCCCCCCAAGGTGGTCCGCAGGTATCCCGGGCCCCCGACGACGTGCGCGGACGACTGACCAACCTCCGGCGCGGTATTCAGCAAGGCCGCCAGGCCGGTACGGGCACGACCGACGGTCGCGGCTTTGGCACCACTCACCAGCAGGAGCGTTAGTTGAGTCAGATGAGCCAGGCGGCACAGAATCTGAACTGGTTGATCACCAACTTCGTGGACAACACCCCCGGGGTGTCCCACACGGTGGTGGTCTCCGCCGACGGCCTGCTGCTCGCGATGTCCGAGGGCTTCCCCCGGGACCGCGCCGATCAGCTGGCGGCCGTGGCCTCCGGTCTGACCTCGCTGACCGCGGGTGCGTCCCGCATCTTCGAGGGCGGCCACGTCAATCAGACGGTGGTGGAGATGGAGCGCGGCTTCCTCCTCCTGATGACGATCTCGGACGGATCCTCGCTGTGCGTTCTGGCGCACCCCGAGTGCGACATCGGCCTCGTCGGCTACGAGATGGCGCTGCTCGTCGACCGCGCGGGCGCCGTCCTCACCCCCGACCTGCGCGCAGAACTCCAAGGCAGTCTGATGGGCTGAGCTCACGTGAGCCCGGCCAACACCGCCCCATGACAAGAGAACCGCGTCCGCTCTTATCCGGAGGACCTTCATGACACCGCCGCCAGCCTCGCCCGGCCCGTACGGCGCGCCCCACCATGCGCCGTACGGGGGCGAAGGCGACCAGCCGCTGGTGCGGCCGTACGCCATGACCGGTGGTCGCACCCGGCCGCGCTACCAGCTCGCCATCGAGGCGCTGGTGAGCACCACTGCCGAACCGGGTGCCTACCAGGGGATGCTCCCCGAACACCAGCGCATCTGCCACCTGTGCCTGGAGATCAAGTCGGTCGCCGAGATCTCCGCACTGCTGGCGATTCCGCTGGGGGTGGCCCGGATCCTGGTGGCCGACCTGGCAGAGGCCGGGATGGTCGCCATCCACCAGCCGAGCAGCGGCGAGGCCGGCGGACAGCCTGATGTGACACTGCTCGAAAGGGTGCTCAGTGGACTTCGCAAGCTCTAGGCCGGGGCAGCAGGCGGCGTACGGTGCGCCGCCCGCGGCCCGCGCCACCACCTCGGCGAAGATCGTGGTGGCCGGTGGCTTCGGCGTGGGCAAGACCACGTTCGTCGGAGCGGTCTCGGAGATCAATCCGCTCCGCACGGAGGCCGTGATGACCTCCGCTTCCGCGGGCGTCGACGACCTGACTCACGTGGCCGACAAGACCACCACGACCGTGGCGATGGACTTCGGCCGTATCACGCTCGACGACGACCTGATCCTGTACCTGTTCGGTACCCCGGGTCAGGACCGTTTCTGGTTCATGTGGGACGACCTCGTGCGCGGCGCCATCGGCGCGGTCGTGCTGGTCGACACCCGCCGGCTCGCGGACTGCTTCCCGGCCGTGGACTACTTCGAGAACAGCGGCCTGCCCTTCGTCATCGCCCTCAACGGCTTCGACGGCCACCAGCCGTACACGCCCGACGAGGTGCGGGAGGCGCTCCAGATCGGACCGGAAGCGCCCATCATCACCACCGACGCCCGGCACCGCGCCGAGGCCAAGAGCGCGCTCATCACGCTCGTCGAACACGCATTGCTCGCTCGTCTCAAGTAAGCACTCCAGCTTGCCATTTCGGGTACGGACCGGCTGTGTCTTTTGACATGGCCGGTCCTTCTGTTCATAACGTTTCGACCGCGAATCGGAACATCACGAACACCGCCCGCGCCCGACCGGCTTCACTGCGCATACATCGCTCCGGTGAATTGCCACTGCTTAATGCTTATGCCCCTTTTAACAAGCGCGTGACCATGCGTTCGGCGCCGCCGCCGGACGTTTGTGGAGCACCCCTATGACGTGCTGGAATTCATCGAAACCCGAGAGTAGGAACGACGCCGCCGGCGTCGTCGCCGAGAGGTTGTTGGTCGAGTGAGGAACACGAGGCGCGCAGAGCCGGGTCCCGCGGACCACCCGCGTGGCAATTTCACCCCGCCTGCGCGATACGGCACGGCGCAGGCCGCGGCCGCCCCCGAGGCCGCAGAACCGGCCGCCGCGTCGGGCAGCCGCTTCGCCATGCGCAACTGGCGGGTGGCCACCCGTCTGAACGTCATCCTCCTCATCCCGGTGCTGGTCGCCCTGGTCTTCGGTGGCTTCCGGGTGCAGACCGCCGTGCAGACCTGGCAGGACGCCGACGACGCGGTGCGGACCGCGCGGGCCGTCCGGGCCGCGACGGACTACGCCAACGCCGTGTTGAACGAGCGTGACGTCAGCGTGGTTCCGCTGCTCCAGGGCGACAAGGACAACAAGACCGTCGTCCAGGCCCGCGCCGCCACCGACACGGCCGCGGCCGCGTTCGACGCCACGGTGCGCGAACTGCCCGCGGACGAGCGCCTCGAGCGCCGCGTGGAGAACATCCGCGCCGGCGAGAAGGTCCTGGCCAAGCTGCGCGAGACCGCCTTCACCCCGCAGCTGCCCGGTGTGCAGACCGAGGAGGCGTACGTCGAGGTCCAGCACCCGCTGATGGAGCTGGCGAACGAGCTGGGCTTCGGCACCAGCAGCGTCACCTCCTACGGCCGCACGCTGTACGCCATCGAACTGGCCAAGGCCGCCGAGTCCCTGACCCGCTCCATCGGCACCCACCTGCTGGTCGAGGACCGCACCAAGATGAAGGACGAGGTGGTCAAGGGCCAGCTCACCGCCTTCGCCTCGTACGCCTACCTCCAGCGGGTCGCCGAGGAGGAGTACAAGGGCGGCGGCACCGCGGCCGACTACCGGCGTCTGCTGGACGAGCAGGAAGCGGCGGTGAAGAAGGGCAAGGAGCAGGTCGTCCAGGCCGCGCAGGCGGCCAAGCAGGCCGGGCAGCCCTTCGTCGCGCCGCCGGCGACGCTCGAGGCGATGATCAAGCTGATCGCCTCCGGTGAGGACCCCGCGGTCCTCAAGACCCAGGGCATCACGCCGCAGAGCTGGTTCGCCGCCACGACGCTCGGCTTCGAGGCCTACCAGAACGTCGAGAAGCACCTGTCGGACCAGGCGTTCCAGGACTCCAGCGACATCGCCGACAGCGCCCGCATCGAGGCCATCGTCAACTCCGCCATCGTGCTGGTCGCCCTGATCATCGCCTTCATCGTGGCCGCGATGATGGCCCGTTCGATGAGCAACAGCATGCGCCGTCTGCGCACCTCGGCCTTCGAGGTCGCCGAGCAGCGGCTGCCGGCGCTGGTCGACCAGCTGTCCCGCACCGACCCGGGCAAGATCGACACGCGGATCGAGCCCATCCCGATCAACTCCAACGACGAGATCGGCGAGGTCGCCCGCGCCTTCGACCAGATCCACCGCGAGGCCGTGCGGCTCGCCGCCGAACAGGCAATGCTCCGCGGCAACGTCAACGCGATCTTCACCAACCTCTCCCGCCGCAACCAGGGCCTCATCCAGCGCCAGCTGACGCTGATCACGGACCTGGAGAACAACGAGGCGGACCCGGACCAGCTGGAGAACCTCTTCAAGCTGGACCACCTCGCGACCCGTATGCGCCGCAACGGCGAGAACCTCCTGGTCCTCGCCGGCGAGGAGCCGGGCCGCCGGTGGAACCAGCCGGTGCCGCTGGTCGACGTGCTGCGCGCGGCGGCCTCCGAGGTGGAGGCGTACGCGCGCATCGAGCTGGTCGGCATACCCGAGACGGACATCCACGGCACGGCCGTGACCGACCTCGTGCACCTGCTGGCCGAGCTGCTGGAGAACGCCACCACGTTCTCCTCCCCGCAGACCAGGGTCCGGGTCACCGCGACGCGGCTGCCCGACGGCCGGGTCATGGTCGAGATCCACGACAAGGGCATCGGCCTCACGGCCGAGGACTTCGCGGACATCAACCACAAGCTGGCCGACCCGCCCACGGTCGACGCCTCGATCTCCAAGCGCATGGGTCTGTTCGTGGTCGGCCGCCTCGCCGACCGGCACGGCATCCGCGTGCAGCTGCGCCCCTCGGGCGAGCAGGCGGGCACCACCTCGCTGGTCATGCTCCCCGAGCCGATCACCCACGGTGGCGGCGGCGAGGAGATGCCGCTGGAGGACGACTTCACGGTGTCGCAAATGGTGCCGGAGCCCGCGACGGAGTCCTTCGCCGCGTACGGGCCGACCGCCGCCGAGCTCGGCTTCGACGACTCCCGCTACGACCGCGTGGAGGCCCCGGACGACGCCCGTGCGCTCGACCCGGTCGGCCGTTCCCTCAAGCGCGGGGAGCGCCGCGCACAGCTGGAGGCCGCGGCCAACGACCGCGGCGGAGAGCGCCCGATGTTCCGCGACGAGGTCGGCGAGCAGCAGGAGTCCTTCGACGGCTTCGAGAACCCGGCCGCCGCCAACTCCTTCCCGCAGGACGCCTTCCAGTCGGCCGCGTACGACACGCAGGCGTTCCCGGAGCAGAACGTCCAGGAGCAGCAGGGCTTCCAGGAGCAGCACGGCTACGACACGCAGTCCACGGCCTTCCCGGAGCCTTCGTACACCGACGGCGGCTTCCCGGCCCCGGCGCCCCAGTACGACGGCACCCAGGGCGGCTACGCCCAGGAGGACTGGCAGCAGCAGAACGGCTACGCGCAGGACGGCTGGAATGCCCAGCAGCCCGCGCAGCAGCAGGAGATGCCGCAGGCCGGGGCCTACCAGGAGGCGCCGGCGGCCGATTCCGCCGCTGCCGCCCCCTTCGAGGCCCAGGAGCGCGTAGGCTTCGACCGACCGGGACCGTCCTCAGGCCCGCTGAACACGTCCGTGACGGACGCGGGCCTGCCGCGCCGCGACCGCGGCTGGCAGCAGTCCGGACCGTCGGCCCCGGCCCAGTCGGAGCCCCAGCCGGCGAACGGCTTCCCCTCGCAGCCGGCGCCCGCGGCTCCGGCCCCGGCCCCGGCCGGGACGCCGGATCTGTCCGCGGAGTCCCCCGACTGGCGCTCCACGAACGACGATAACTGGCAGCGGGCCGAACAGGCCCGCAAGCCCAAGGCCGGCGGGGTCACCCCCTCCGGCCTGCCCCGGCGGGTCCCCAAGGCCAACCTGGTCCCGGGCACCGCACAGCAGACTCCGCAGGGCGGCCCCATGGTCTCCCGAGCACCCGAGGACGTCCGCGGCCGACTGAGCAATCTGCGGCGCGGCGTCCAGCAGGGGCGTACTGCGGGAACTGACACGAACGGCCAGGGCTTCGGCCCCAAGCACCAGGAGCGTTAGTTGAGTCCGATGAGCCAGGCGGCACAGAACCTGAACTGGTTGATCACCAGTTTCGTGGACCAGACCCCAGGGGTCTCCCATACGGTTGTGGTCTCTGCCGACGGCCTGCTGCTGGCGATGTCCGAGGGATTCCCGCGGGACCGTGCGGACCAGCTGGCCGCGGTGGCCTCCGGTCTGACCTCGCTGACCGCGGGCGCCTCGCGGATCTTCGAGGGCGGCAGCGTGAACCAGACCGTCGTGGAGATGGAGCGCGGCTTCCTCTTCATCATGTCCGTCTCGGACGGCTCGTCGCTGGCCGTGCTGGCGCACCCCGAGTGCGACATCGGCCTCGTCGGCTACGAGATGGCCCTGCTGGTGGACCGGGCGGGCAATGTGCTCACCCCCGATCTGCGTGCGGAACTGCAGGGCAGCCTGCTCAACTAACGGACAGGCATGCGAGCGCGTCTGGGGACCCGTAGGGTTCTCAGACGCGCTACCCAGCTGGAGGAGGAACCGTGGCAACGCCCCCAGGCGGAGATCAGTACGGCAATCACCAACAGCAGCCGCCCTTCAAGCGGTTCGACTTTCCCTCGGCGCCCACCCCGGAGCCACCCCCCGCCTACGGCGGTGGGACCCAGGACCCGGGTGGCAGGCCGTCGCATCGGCAGCCGAGGATCCAGCCGTACGAACCCCCGCAGGCACCGTCGCCGCGCACGGCACCGGCCGGCCGCAAGGCCCCGTCCGGGCTGGTCCGCCCGTACGCGATGACCGGTGGCCGGACCCGGCCGCGCTACCAGCTCGCCCTCGAGGCACTGGTCAGCACGACCGCGGACCCGTCACAGCTGCGGGGGCAGTTGCCGGAGCACCAGCGGATCTGCATCCTCTGCCGGGAGATCAAGTCGGTCGCGGAGATCTCCGCGCTTCTCTCCATCCCCCTCGGCGTCGCCCGAATCCTCGTCGCCGACCTGGCGGAGGCCGGTCTCGTCGCCATTCACCAGCCCGGTGGCGACGATGCCTCGGGCGGACAGCCAGACGTGACACTGCTCGAAAGGGTGCTCAGTGGACTTCGCAAGCTCTAGCGGTCCAGCTCGCTCAACCACCTCAGCGAAGATCGTGGTGGCGGGCGGCTTCGGCGTGGGCAAGACCACGTTCGTCGGTGCCGTATCGGAGATCAACCCGCTGCGTACCGAAGCCGTCATGACCTCCGCCTCGGCGGGCATCGACGACCTGACCCACGCGCCGGACAAGACCACGACCACCGTGGCGATGGACTTCGGCCGTATCACGCTGGACGAGGACCTGATCCTGTACCTGTTCGGTACACCGGGCCAGGACCGCTTCTGGTTCATGTGGGACGACCTGGTGCGCGGCGCCATCGGCGCGGTCGTCCTCGTGGACACCCGCCGGCTGGCCGACTGCTTCCCGGCCGTGGACTACTTCGAGAACAGCGGGCTGCCCTTCGTCATCGCCCTCAACGGCTTCGACGGACACCAGCCGTACAACCCGGAGGAAGTCCGGGAGGCGCTGCAGATCGGCCCCGAGGCGCCCATCATCACCACCGACGCCCGCCACCGCGGTGAGGCGAAGAGCGCGCTCATCACGCTGGTCGAGCACGCGTTGATGGCGCGGCTGCGGTAACGGCGGATCCGCACGACGCGAAAGGCCCCGCACCGCGAGTGCGGGGCCTTCGCGTTTGCCCGCGCGTGCCTGCCGTGCAACTGCCGGACGACGTAGGGGATGTGACGGAGGCGCACGGCTGGGGGTTGCTGCCCTTGGGCGCAGCGCCGCCGGCGAACCGGCCCGACTCCTCAGCCTGATGGGCCGTCAAGCGACCCAACGTCCACCCGACGGCCACCGTGAAATAGCCACGGCTTGATAGGAGTTCCCCGACAACGCGTGGACCACGGCGGTGACGGACCCGCCGTCGGCGTCGCCAACTCCCCGCGGAACAGGCTCGGTTCCCGCCCGGGGCGACCCGGCGCCTCGGCGCCGCCGTGGACGACGAGACGGTGCGCCGGCGCAACGCCCTGAGGGGTCCCGGCGAGGGCTGCCGCACGTGGGCGACCGACGCGCGGCGGTCGTGACGGCCCTCGCGTCCGCAGGCGCCCCTCCGGGCCCTCCGCGGCCGGGCTGGGTTGGGGGGCCCACCACGCCCCGTACGACGACGGTGGCGCGGCACCCCCGAGG
>NZ_JBHXSO010000025.1:0-114479 GCF_042714775.1 Streptomyces sp. NPDC058691
CATCATTCGTACCCGCTTGCGGCGGTGGGGGCCCCTCGCGCCGCGGCCGTCCGCATGCGTGCTCCCACGGCACAACCGGCGTACGTTCGCCCCGAGTGACACCCCGAAGCGGGGGTAAGCGGCGATCAGAAACACCGTTCGGCCCAGTGCCGCGGACTATCGAGGAGAGACCCATGCTCATGGCCCACCCCGCGGTGCTGAACGACCTCGTCGACCGCTACGAGACGCTGTGCCTGCTCGACCCCGCGGACCCGGCGGTCCGGCGCCGCCTGGAGGACGTCTCCTACACGCTGTGCGTGGCGACCGGCACCAGCGACGTGGACGCCGCCCTCATCGCCGCGCGGCTGCGCCTGCCGGGCGCGCGGCCGCTGGACGATTCGGCCGTCGCGTGACAGGCGTACGCACCGTCGGCGTCGAGGAGGAACTCCTCCTGCTGGACGCGGAGTCCGGCGAACCCCGGGCGCTGTCGACCGCCGTGCTGGCCTCGGCGCGCCGTGACCCGGCGGCCACGGACGAGGTGTTCGAGCCCGAACTGCAGCGGCAGCAACTGGAGTTCGGCACCCGGCCGCAGGTCCGGATGGAGGACCTGGGCGCCGAGATCACCCGCTGGCGGGGCGAGGCGGCCCGGCACGCCGAGGACCTGGGGGCCTCCGTCGCCGCGCTCGCCACCTCGCCGCTGCCGGTGGACCCGGCGCTCAGCACCGGAGAGCGCTACCGGTGGCTGAGTGAGCAGTACGGGCTGACCACGCAGGAGCAGCTCACCTGCGGCTGCCATGTCCATGTGTCGGTGGAGTCGGACGAGGAGGGCGTCGCGGTCCTGGACCGGATCCGCCCATGGCTGCCCGTCCTGCTCGCGCTGAGCACCAACTCCCCGTTCTGGCAGGGCCAGGACAGCGGCTACGCCAGCTATCGCAACCGGGTGTGGGGCCGCTGGCCCTCGGCCGGCCCGGTCGAGGTCTTCGGTTCCGCCGACCGCTACCACGAACTGGTCGCGTCGATGGTGGGCACGGGCGCGCTGCGCGACGAGAGCATGGTCTACTTCGACGCCCGGCTGTCCCGCGCCTATCCGACCGTGGAGATCAGAGTGGCCGACGTGTGCCTGGAGGCGTGGCACACGGCCCTGATCGCCACCCTCGTACGGGCCCTGGTGGAGACGGCGGCCCGGCAGTGGAACGACGGTGAGGCGCCGGGCCGCCATGGCGTCGCACTGCTGCGGCTGGCGGCGTGGCGGGCGGCCCGCGAGGGGCTGGGCGGACGGCTCCTCCACCCGCTCGGGCTGCAGCCCGTTCCGGCCGAGGCGGCGGTGCGCGCCCTGTTCGAGCACGTACGCGACGCCCTGGAGGACAACGGCGACCTCGTCCCCGCCCAGGACGCCCTCGCCGGCCTGCTGAAGGCCGGCAACGGCGCCCGTTTCCAGCGGGAGCTGCTGGACCGGGGCGGCGACCTGCGCGCCGTGGTCGCCGCCTGCGTCCGGCGTACCCGGGCCTGAACCGTGGTGCCGCCCCGCTGCGGCTATTCGCGCGGCAGCTTGGTGGCGGTGTCGAGGTAGAAGGCGTCGATGCTCTGCACCGCGCGGTTGAAGTCGTCGAGGTTGACCGGCTTGGTCACGTAGGCGTTGGCGTGCCGCTGGTAGGCACCCGTGACATCGTCGGGCGCGGCAGACGTCGTCAGGACGACGACCGGGATGGCGCGCAGGTCGTCGTCGGCCTTGAGGATGGCGAGCAGCTCGCGGCCGTTCATGCGGGGCATGTTGAGGTCGAGCACGATGAGGTCGGGGCGCGGGTTGGTCTCGTCGCGCAGGTAGTCCAGGGCGGCGACGCCGTCCTCGACCTGGGTGAGGTTGCGGGCGCCGCGCTCGGACAGGGCGTCCCCGATGAGCATGGCGTCGGCGAGGTCGTCCTCGACCAGCAGCACGTCGTAGGGGCGGGGTGAGGCGATCATCATCATCGGCTCCGGGTCCGGTTTCGGTGCCTCGCAGGAGGCAGTGGGGGGATTCGGTGGTCACGAGGCCGGGCCGGCGCCGGCGGGCGCCTCGCGGCCGATGGTGCGGGCCCGGCCGGTCTGGAACCCGGGGCCGGACGAGGCGCTGAAGGCGCGGCAGCCCGGATGTGGGGCGAGGCTGCCGGCCGCCGGCGCCACGATCGCCTGCCCGGTGAGGCGCGGGGAGAAGCGGATGCCGGCCATGACCCCCACCCTAGGGGGTCGCGATCAGCAGTGACAACAATCGTTGTCGGACGGACGGCTACAGTGAGTGCCTGCCGCACGGAGTCCGGAGCGGCCGTGGCGGCGGGCAGGGACACGGATTCGGCAGGAGAAGGGGCGGCGACGTGGTGGAGGAAACGGGCCGGCTTGCGCGGTGGACGACCCGCCGCTGGCTCCGGGTGGGGGTGAGCGCGGCCCTGGCGGTGCTCGCCGTCCTCGGGGCGGTGGGCATATGGTCGCTGGACCGGAGCACGTCCCTCACCCGCCAGCTGGTCGACGTGCGCTCCCCCGCCCTGGTCAACGCGGTCCGGCTGGAGGCCGCGCTGCTCAACCAGGAGACCGGCATCCGCGGCTACGGCCTCACCGGGCAGAAGGACTTCCTCACCCCGTACACCGAGGGCCTGGCGAACGAGAAGACCGCGCTGGAACGGCTCCGGCCCCTGGTCCGCGGCGACGCCACGGCGAGCGCGGACCTGGCAGAGGTGGAGAACGCCGCGGAGGCCTGGCAGCGGACCATCGCCCGCCCCATCGCCGGCGCCCCCGCCGACGAGGCCGTCGGGCTGGCCACGCAGCGCGCGGACGCGGGCAAGGCGAGCTTCGACGCGGTACGGAAGGCCACGACCCGCCAGCAGGACCATCTGCGGGACGCCCGTGTGGAGGCCGGAAACAAGCTCGACCGGTCGATCGTGCTGCGGAACTGGGTGTTCACCGCGGCCGCCGTCCTCATCGTGGTACTCGCCGCGCTCGTCTTCGAGGGCCTGCGGCGCGGCATCACCACACCGCTGGCCCGGCTGAGCGGCGACGCCCGCAAGGTCGCACGCGGTGATTTCGACCACCCCATCAGCCGGACGGGGCCGGCCGACCTCCGGCAGCTGGCCGGCGACGTGGAGGCCATGCGGCGGCGGCTCGCGGACGAGCTCGCGTTCGCCGAGCGGGCCCGCCAGTTGCTGGACGAGCAGTCCGCCGACCTCAAGCGCTCCAACGCCGAGCTGGAGCAGTTCGCGTACGTGGCCTCGCACGACCTTCAGGAGCCGCTGCGCAAGGTGTCCAGCTTCACGCAGCTGCTGCAGCGCCGCTACGGCGGGCAGCTGGACGACCGTGCCGACCAGTACATCGACTTCGCCGTCGACGGCGCGAACCGCATGCAGACCCTGATCAACGACCTGCTGGCCTTCTCCCGGGTCGGGCGGATCCACAACGAGCACAGCACCGTCGACCTGGACGCCGTCGCCGACCGCACCCTGGACTCGCTCAGCGTCGCGATCGAGGAGTCCGGCGCCGAGGTCACCCGGGACCCGCTGCCCACCGTCGTCGGGGACGCCACCCAACTCGGCATGCTCTGGCAGAACCTGGTCTCCAACGCCGTCAAGTTCCGCCGCCCCGACGTGCCGCCGAGGATCCATCTGGAGGCCGTCCGCGAGGGCGACCTGTGGCACTTCGCCGTGGCCGACAACGGGATCGGCATCGACCCGGAGTTCGCCGACCGGGTCTTCGTGATCTTCCAGCGGCTGCACACCAAGGACGCCTATCCGGGCACCGGCATCGGCCTGGCGATGTGCAAGAAGATCGTGGAGTTCCACGGCGGGACGATCGGTGTGGACCCGGCGCACACGCCCGGCACCCGCATCACGTTCACCCTCCCCGCTTCGATGCCCGCTCCGGTGCCCGCCACGGCCGCCGCCGCGGACGCCGGTGAAGACACCCCCGGGGAGCCCAGACCCTGATGACCGCCGCCCCTGGCCCCGCGCCGGAACCGCAGCTCCGCATCCTGCTCGTGGAGGACGACCCCGGTGACGCGCTGCTGGTCACCGAACTCCTCGCCGACACCGGCCTGCGGTCCACGCTGACCTGGCACAAGACGCTGGGCGAGGCACGTTCCGAACTGGCCGCGCAGGCCTTCGACTGCGTACTGCTCGACCTGCACCTGCCCGACGCGAGCGGGCCCGCGGGGGTCTCGGCGGTGCAGGACGCGGCACCGGACACCGCGGTCATCGTCCTGACCGGCCTCGCCGAGTCCCAGGCCGGCGCCGGGGCCATGGCGGCGGGCGCCCAGGATTACCTGGTCAAGGGCAAGGTCGAGCCCGAACTGCTGCAGCGTGCCGTGCGCTACGCGGTCCAGCGCAAGCAGGCCGAGCGCGCGGCGGCGGCCCTGCAGGCCGGCGCCCTGCGGGCCGAGGAGAACTCCCGACTGGAACGCGGGCTGCTCCCCCGGCCCCTGCTGGCCACCGAGGCGGTCACGGCCACCAGCCGCTACATCCCGGGCCGCGAACGCGCCCTGCTCGGCGGCGACTTCCTCGACGTCGTGCAGACCGGCGACGGACTCGTGCACGCCGTCATCGGGGACGCCAGCGGCCACGGCCCCGACGCCGCCGCCCTGGGCGTGTGCCTGCGCGTCGCCTGGCGGGCGCTCACCCTCGGCGGCCACCGGGGGCCCGACCTGCTGCGTCTGCTGGAACGGATCCTGGTCGCCGAGCGCGCGCAACCCGACCTCTTCGCCACCTGCACCCTGCTCACGCTCGACCTGTCCGCACGGACGGCGACGCTGCACCTCGCCGGGCACCACGAACCGCTGCTCACCGCCGACGGAGTCACCGGCCCGCTCGAGGCCGAGCACGGCATCGCGCTGGGCATCATGCCGGACCTGGCCCACTGGCCGCCCACCACGTTCGCCCTGCCCGCGGGCGGGTCGCTCACCCTCTACACCGACGGCCTCGTCGAGGGCCATGCCGGCGGCGACGGCGAACGCCTCGGCCCGGACGGGCTGTTGACCCTGATCGGCCAGGTCTCCCCGGCCGACCCGGGCGCCCAGCTCGACCGGCTGATCACCCGGATCCGCGACCTCGACGCCGACCGCCACACCGACGACCTGGCCGTTCTGCGACTGGACTGGAGCACGCCATGAGCGCCCCCCGGACGACGACGCTGTGGCGTCCCACCGGCCCGGTGGAACTGGAGCTGGTCCGCGAGCTCGCCTGGCGCGCCTGGCCGCCCCGGCTTCCCGAGCAGCCGATCTTCTACCCGGTGCTCAACGAGGACTACGCGATCCGGATCGCGCGGGACTGGAACGTCAAGCACGACGGGGCCGGTTTCGTCACCCGCTTCGAGGTCGACGCGGAGTTCCTGGAGCGCTATCCGGTCCAGCAGGCCGGCGGGCGCACCATTCTGGAGCTGTGGGTCCCGGCCGAGGAGCTCGACGAGTTCAACGCGCACATCGTCGGGGAGATCCAGGTCGTCCACGAGTTCCGCTGAGCGCCGGGGCGTGCCGGGATGCGCCTGGACCGGGCCTTGCCCGCGGCCCGCAGCGCTGATCCACTGACCGGTAGCCTTCACGTCCCCCGGACAGGAGAAGCAGGAGAAGCCGTCGTGACCGTTCCGACCAGCAGTGCCGAGGCCTTCTTCGAGCGGGCGGCCGAGGAACGCTTCGCCCCCACCGAGTACACCCGCGGCCCCTGGGACGCGCACAGCCAGCACGCGGGCCCGCCGGCGGCGCTGCTGGGCCGCGCGGTCCGCGAGCGCCCCGGAGCGCGCGAGGACATGCGGCTGGTGCGGATCACCTTCGAGATCCACCGTCCCGTGCCGCTGCTGCCCCTCACGGTCGGCACGCGCGTGCTGCGCGAGGGCCGCAGCGTGGAACTGGTGGAGGCGTCGCTCGCGGCGGACGACGGCAAGGAGATCATGCGGGCCCGGGCGCTGCGCATCCGGACGGAGCCGGGTTCGGTGCCCGAGGTCGCGCCCGGCCCCTCGGTGCCGGGGCCGCAGGAGTCGCGGACGGTGCCGTTCTTCCCCGTGCCCTGGGACGTCGGCTACCACACGGCGATGGAGTCGCGTTTCGCCGCGGGTTCCTATCTGGAGCCGGGTCCGGCGACCTGCTGGCTGCGGATGCGGGTGCCCCTGGTCGCCGGGGAGAAGACGGCCCCGCTGGACCGGGTGCTGGTGGCGGCGGACTCCGGGAACGGGGTGAGCAATGTGCTGGACTTCTCGGTCCACCTCTTCGTCAACCCCGATCTGACGGTGCACCTGCACCGCCACCCGGTCGGCGAGTGGGTCTGCCTCGACGCCCGTACCGTTGTCGACGGCGCCGGGATCGGCATGGCCGAGGCCGCGCTCCACGACGAGCGGGGGCCGATCGGCCGCGGGGTCCAGAGCCTCTTCGTGGCCCCGCGCGGCTGAGCGGACGGCTCCGGCCCGGCCGGCACCGGCCCGGTCAGAGGTCGGTCGCGTCCTCGGCGTGCCCCTCGGAGAACTCCCACCACGCGAGCGGAAGCCAGTCGCCGTCCACGAAGGCGTCGACCGACGACCCGCGCCCGTTGATGACCACGGACGTGCCCACCGGGTAGGTCGTGCCGGACAGCCCGGGCACGGGGACCAGGAGGGTTCCCAAACGCTGCGCCACCGTTCCCGCCTTCCTTGGAAAACAAACCGAAATCAGGCAATACGGAGTAAAGATTAACCGGCTTGTCCCATTCCTCCCACGGGGGCAGCATGAGAAATAGGTCACGCGAGGCGAACGACCGCGGCGCACTCACCGTCCGTTCCCACCGCGACACGTTGGGCTGACGGCCCCCGTTCGCCTCCCGCACGTTCGAGAGCACGACACCAACGGAGGTGTCCGGTGAAGGCCGTCGTCTACAAAGCACCGTTCGAAGTAGCAGTGGAGGAAGTCGAGAAGCCCCGGGTACAGCACCCCAACGACGTGGTCGTCCGCGTGACGTCCACCGCCATCTGCGGGTCCGACCTGCACATGTACGAGGGCCGCACCGCGGCCGAGGCGGGAATCGTCTTCGGGCACGAGAACATGGGGATCATCGAGGATCTCGGTCAGGGCGTCACGTCCCTCAAGAAGGGCGACCGCGTGGTCATGCCCTTCAACGTGGCCTGCGGATTCTGCAAGAACTGCTCGGCCGGCTTCACCGGATACTGCCTCACCGTGAATCCGGGCTTCGCCGGCGGCGCCTACGGATACGTCGCCATGGGCCCCTGGCCCGGCGGTCAGGCGGAATATCTGCGGGTGCCCTACGCGGATTTCAATTGCCTGAAGCTGCCCGCGGGCAGCGAGCACGAGACGGATTTCATCCTGCTCGCCGACATCTTCCCGACCGGCTACCACGGCAACGAACTCGCGGACGTCAAACCCGGCGAGAGCGTCGCGGTGTACGGCGGCGGACCGGTCGGGCTCATGTCCGCGTACTCGGCCCTCATCCGCGGCGCGTCGAAGGTGTTCGTGGTCGACCGGGTGACCGAGCGGCTGCAGAAGGCCGAGGAGATCGGCGCGATCCCGGTCAACTTCGCCGAGGGCAACCCGGTGGAGCAGATCAAGGAACACACCGACGGTGCGGGCACCGACAAGGGCATCGACGCCGTCGGCTACCAGGCCCAGGCGAAGAGCCAGGACCGTGAGGAACCCGCGGCGGTCCTCAACTCGCTCATCGACACCGTGCGCGCGACCGGGGCGCTCGGCATCCCGGGCCTGTACGTGCCCTCGGACCCCGGCGGCCCGGACGAGCAGGCCAAGAGCGGCCGGCTCCTGGTCGCCATCGGCCGGCTCTTCGAGAAGGGGCTGCGCCTGGGCACCGGGCAGTGCAACGTCAAGCGGTACAACCGGCAGCTGCGCGACCTCATCATCGAGGGCCGTGCCAAGCCGAGCTTCGTGGTCTCCCACGAACTGCCGCTGTCCGACGCTCCCTCGGCGTACGAGAAGTTCGACAAGCGCGTCGAGGGCTACACCAAGGTGGTCCTCCACCCGGACCAGAAGTAGCCGCTGGGCACGACCGCCACGGCCGGGGCCGCCACCTGGTGACAGGTGACGGCCCCGGCCGGCGTACGGGTCAGGGGAGTTCGGGACCGGTCGCGTCGATGAGCCCGAACACGGCGCCCTGCGGGTCCTGCACGACCGCCAGACGGCCCGCCGACATGTCGAAGGGCGCGGCGAGCACATTGCCGCCGGCGCGGACGAGGGCGTCCACGGTGCTGTCGGTGTTGTCCACGGAGAAGTACACCAGCCAGTGCGGCGGGGTCTCGGGCGGCAGGTTGTCGAGCCCCTGCGCACCCCCGACGACACGGCCGTTCACCGTGAGGGAGAAGTAGTCGGAGGCGCCCTCCATCGGCTCCGTCTCCAGGCCCACGGCAGCGGAGTAGAACGCCGAGGCGGTCTTGAGGTCGCCGGAGGCGAGCTCGCTCCACACCAGCGACCCGGGCTCGTTGACGAGCTGGGCGCCCAGGAAGTCACGGGCCTGCCACAGCCCGAAGACCGCGCCGGTGGGGTCGGCGGCGATCGCCATGCGGCCGAGGCTCATGACGTCCATGCCGGGGGAGAGCACCGTGCCGCCGTGCTTGGTGATCGCTTCCGTCGTGGAGTCGGCGTCCGCCGTCGCGAGATAGGTCGTCCACGCCGTGGGCGGGGTGGGAGCGCCGTCGGGCGCCATCGTCGCCATGATGCCCGCGACGGGCTTGTCCTTGAACGTGCAGACCGAGTAGCCGCCGGTCTCGGGCGGTCCCACTTCGCCCTGCCAGCCGAAGAGGTCGCGGTAGAAGTCGAGCGCCGCCTGCTGGTCGGGGACCATCAGGTCGATCCAGCACGGGGTGCCGGGCGGATAGGGGGACGTGGCGTACGGCATGAGGGGCCTCCAGCGCATGAGGGGTCAACGGTCCCGCCGTTGCCGACATTCTGCGCCGCCCGGCACGGTTCGGGGGTGCGCCCCGCCGGATTTGTCCACACCCGGCCACGCGGCCACCCGGCCACGCGGCCGGACGGTGCGGGCGCTGCGGGCGCTCTCACATCAGGCGGTCCGCGCGTCGGCCAGCATGCGCTCGGAGGCGTCCCAGAGGCGGTCGGCGTTCGCGGGGTCGAGCGAGTAGGGGGCGACGCCGGACACCCAGCCGTTGCCGTCGGCCACCGGCAGGGCCTCATCGCCGTCCTCGAAGTAGCGCCCGCCGACGCCGTCCAGCAGGGGTGAGACGGCCACCAGGACGGTGGTCGCCGCGCCCTGTGCGGGGGTCTTGCGCCGCTCCACAGGGGTCCTGAGCCCGCCGGTGTGGCGTTGCAGCTTGGTGGCGATGGCGCCCGGCATCAGGGCGTTGGCCGTGATGCCGTCGCGCGCCCAGCGGCGGGTGGCCGCGACCGCGAAGAGGTTCACGGCGGTCTTGGACTGGCCGTAGGCGAGCAGCGGGTCGTAGGGGCGGTAGCGGAAGTGGATGTCGTCGAAGACGACGGGCGAGATGAGGTGGCCGCTGGAGCTCACCGCGACGACGCGGGCGCCGCCGGCGGCGGCAAGGGCGCGGTGCAGGCCCCGGGCGAGGGCGAAATGGCCGAGATGGTTCGTGGCGAACTGGGTCTCCCAGCCCTCACGGGTGCGTTCCAGTTCCGGCAGTGCCATGACGCCCGCGTTGGCGACGAGGATGTGCAGCGGTCCGTCCCAGGCCGTGGTGAACGCCTCGACCGAGGTCTGGTCGGCGACATCGAGGCGCGCCACACGGACGGCGGCGTTGCCGGTGGACCCGGTGATGTCCGCCGCCACCTGCTGCCCCGCGTCGGTGTTGCGCACGGCGAGGGTCACCTCGGCGCCGGCGGCGGCCAGCGCGCGGGCGGTCTCCACGCCGATGCCCGAGGCGGCGCCGGTGACGACGGCACGGCGTCCGGCGAGGTCGACGCCGTGGATCACGTCCTCGGTGGTGGAGGTGAAGCCGAAGGGGGTGGTGATGCGGGTCATGTGGCTCCTTGTGCGAGGCGACGGCGGGGTGCCGCCGCCGAAGTCGAGCCTGCGGCCGGGCACGGGCCGCAGCCAGGTCCGTGCGAAGGCTGGTAGTGGCGGGGACAGGCTGAGGAGGTGTGGGGATCGCCGGTCCGAAAATCTCACGGGCCACATCCGCAACCTCGGGCGGCTCCGCACGTCTGTGGGAGTGAAGGCGCCTTCGACCCAGCTCTCCACCGGATGATTCGAGGAACGGTATGACCGCACGTCACGCCATCGCGGGCCTGGCTCGCCGGCATCGGGCACGTCTCGTGATCGGTACGTCCACGGTCGCGGCGGCCCTGGCCCTGGGCGGCGCCGCCATGGCCGCGCAGGCCGACACGCCGAAGCCGGTGCCGGCGCCCGCCGCGCAGGCCGACACGGACGCCCAGGGCCAGGCCCCTGCGCTTGCCGCGGCTCCGGCCCCGGCGAAGGGCAGGGGGCATGCCGCCCCGGCTCCGGCCCAGGCCCCTAGCGCGGTGCCGTCCCCGGCCGCGGCCCCTGCTCAGTCCCACGGAGCAACGCCGGCCCCCGCGCCCGCGAAGGGCGGCGTCCCGACGCCCGTCCCGTCCCAGGCCGGGACCGGCGCGGTGCCTGCGCCCGTACCGGCGCGCTGATCCAAGCCGGCTGCCGGGCCGGGCACCCCGGCCCGGCGGCCGACTCCCGAACCGCCACACAGGAGATCCATGAGCACAGCGGCTGTGGGGTCGCGCCCCGACCTCCCGACGGCCCCGCTCCGGCACGTCTGGGCACGGCTGCGGAGCGTCGTGTCCGGAGACGCCCGGCGGCCCGCGACGCCGGCGGTCCCCCCGTCGTCCGGGGCGCGTACCGGGCGGCCCGGTCACATCTCGCGGCCGGAGATCGACGAGCTGTACCACCACCGCCGTCTGGACCTGGTACGGCTGGCGCTGTTCCTGGTCGACGATCTGCCCACCGCGGAGGACGTCGTGCAGGACGCGTTCGCCGCGCTCTACCGCCGGCACGGCGAACGGCTGGCGGGCGTGGACGACCCGGAGGCGTACGTACGCACCAGCGTGGTCAACGGTGCCCGGTCCGTCCTGCGCCGCCGCAGGACGATGCGGGCCCACGTCCCGGAGCGCGAGGGGCACGCGCCGCCCCCGGAGGAGTACGTGCTGCTGCGCGAGGAACACCAGGAGGTGCTGACCGCGCTCGGCCGGCTGACCCGCAGACAGCGCGAAGTGCTCGTCCTGCGGTACTGGTCGAACCTCACCGAGGCGCAGATCGCGGACACGCTGCGGCTGTCGCGCGGCGCGGTGAAGTCCACCGCGAGCCGGGCGCTGGACGCCCTGGCCCGCCACTTGGAGGTGCCGTCATGACCGCCGCCGTCCACCGGCCCGGCCGGGCCGGGACCGAGGAACTGCTGCGCGCCGCCCTGGACGCGAAGGCCCGCACCGTGGGCCCGGACAGCCTGCGCCTCGCGGCCCCGCCGTCCGCGCTGCCCCGCCCGCGGGTGCGGGTCCGTGCCGCCGCGGTGGCCGTGCTCGGCCTCGCGGCGGCGGCGGCCGTGGCGTGCGTGCTGCTCGTCCTGAACGCCGGGCAGCGGGAGGGCACTCCCGTGCCTCCGGCCCGTCCCACCCACTCCCCCACGGCGCCGGAGCAGCGGCGCGGCCAACCGGTCCCGACGCCGGCGCAGTCCGGCACGGCGCCGGGCCCGCGCGCCGTGTCGCCCGGCGGGACGAGCGAGGCGGGACCGGCCGCCGTGGGACGGTGAGCCGGGGCTCAGGCGGGGGCTCGGGCAGGGATCAGGGGATCAGCAGAACCAGCCGTCCTGGACCCAGCCGTGGCGGTTGATGTTGCCGTAGGCGAACCCGTAGGCCCAGCCGCTCTGCTTGCTCTCCACGGTGAAGGTCTGGCCCTGGTAGAGGGTCCCCATCCAGGCGCCGACGGGGGCGGTGCGGACGTACAGGTCCTGGGCGCAGACGGTCTCGCGCCGGCCGATGGTGCCGTTGGCCGCCTGGGCGGGCCCCGCGGTCATCAGCAGGCCCGCGGCCAGGGCGCCGGCGACAGCGACGGCCTGGGCGACCCGGAGGGTGCGGCGGAGTACGGGCATGGTGGTTCCTTCCTGCGTCGGGGAGCGGTGGGGGTGTCGAGGAGGGCGGGGCAGTTCACCAGGAGCCGTAGCCGCCGAGGCACTCGTTGCGGACGTAGCCCCAGTCGCCCTTGCCGAAGTCGAAGGTGGCGGCCCAGCCGTTGTAGACGGGGTGGGCGCCCCGGGTGTGGCCGACCTTGTTGCCGTAGCCCAGGACGCGGATCAGTCCGCTGGGTCCGGAGGAGCTGTCGTAGTTGGCGTAGAAACTGGCGCTCTGGCACACGATGATCGCGTGCTCGGGCGGCACCACCGCGTGTGCGGGCTGGGCCACGACCGTGAAGGCCGCGGCGGCGGCCGTCGCGGCCAGCGCCTTCGTCAACGTCCTCATGTGTCGTCCTCTCGTGGATCGTTGAGGTCACCGGGTCCGCGCATCAGAATGACGTCCTGAGATCTATGCGGGTAGAGCGGCGAGGTTAATTTTACGTGGCCATGACATTCATGCCGGCTCACCCACCTCCGGTGCGCTCCGACGGCGCCTCAGCAGGCGCGTGCCGCTGGGCGGTTGCGCCGTCGTCGCGCGCCTCGGCGCGGCTCAAGGAGACGGCACGGGTGTCGGGCATGAGCACGTAGACGACGAGCGAGACCAGCGCGCACGCGGACACGTACCAGAAGAACGCGCTCTCGTGCCCCGCGTCCTTGAACCACAGGGCCACGTACTCGGCCGTCCCGCCGAACAGCGCGTTGGCGAGCGCATACGGCAACGCGACGCCCAGCGCCCGCACCCGGGTCGGGAACAGCTCCGCCTTCACCGCGGCGTTGATGGAGGTGTAACCGGTGACGACCGTGAGGGCGATCAGGGAGAGCCCGAGGGCGGGCCAGTAGGTCGTCACCGAGCCGAGCGCGGTCATCACCGGGTATGTGCAGACCGTGCAGCCGACGGCGAAGGCGATCAGCAGGGGACGGCGGCCGATGCGGTCGGACAGCGCGCCCGCGAGCGGCTGGAGCAGCGCGAAGACGGCCAGGGCCGTGAAACTCACCAGTGTGGCCGTGGTCTTGGCCATCCCGGCGCTGCCGATGAGGTACTTCGTCAGGTAGGTGGTGTACGTGTAGTAGGCGACCGTCCCGCCGAGGGTGAGCGCCATGACCAGCAGTGCCTGCCGCCGGTGCTGCCACAGCAGGGCCAGCGAGCCGCGCGCGTCGTCGGGTGCGGCGGCCTCCTCCGCGTAGGCCTCGGTCTCCTCCAGCCGGCGCCGGATCCACAGCACCACGACCGCGAGGACCGCGCCGAGCACGAAGGGGATGCGCCAGCCCCACTGCGTCAACTGCCGCTCGGTCAGCAGGTGCTGAAGGGTGATCAGGACGGCCAGGCCCAGCAACTGACCGCAGGTCATGGACACGTACTGGAAGGAGGAGCCCAGCCCGCGCCGGCCGCGGGCCGAGGCCTCGGTCAGATACGTGGCGCTCGCCGCGTACTCGCCGCCGATGCTCAGCCCCTGCAACAGCCGGGCGACCAGCAGGACGCCCGCGCCGAGCCATCCTGCCCGCGCATGGGTCGGGGCGATCGCGATCAGCAGCGCCGCGGCCGACATCATGGTGACGGTGAGGGTCAGCGCGCTCTTGCGGCCGTGCCGGTCGGCGGCCCTGCCGAGCACCCAGCCGCCCACCGGGCGCATGAGGAAGCCGACCGCGAAGATCCCGGCGGTGTTCATCAGCCGGGTGGTCGGGTTGCCGCCGGGGAAGAACGACTCGGCGAAGTAGACGGCGAAGCTCGCGTAGACGAACCAGTCGTACCACTCGACGAGATTGCCCAGCGATCCGCCGACCAGGGCCAAGCGGCGCCTGGCGCGCTCGCCCCCGGGCGGTGGCGCCGCCCCTGCGGGATGCGGCGATGTGCTGGCGTTCGAGGACATGGCGGCTCCAGAGGTAAGGCCCGGTGGGGGACGGGGTCCGGCGCCGAGGTCCAACGTGCCGCGCGGCGGTGCGGTTACGGGACGCCGAGCTCGAAGAGCACGTACCCCGCGTACGAGCCCGAGGCCAGGGCGGCCATCCCGAGCAGCACGGCCCGGTGCGCGGCCCCCAGCCGGCCGAGGGCGAGGGCGAGCGGGACGAACAGCGGGAAGGCCGGCAGCAGGTAGCGGGAGACGTTGCAGAAGATCTGCTGGGTGCCCAGCACCGTGACGACGGTGAGCACCGTGTAGACGACCAGTTCCACGGGCGGCCGCAGCCGGATCAGCAGCCAGATCAGCGCGATGTCCAGCAGGACCACGGCGACGCCGATCAGGTCGGCGAACGGGAACGCGGAGAGGTAGTCGAAGCGGCCCACCGGCACGGAGGTGAACACGTCCACCGTGTACCGCCCCCAGTCGAAGGTGTGCGCCCAGGCGCCTTCCTGAAGCTTGAAGTAGCCGCCGTAGTCGCCCATGCGGTACCCCACCCAGCCGAGGTAGCCGAGCAGGCCGAGGGGCGCGACGGCGATCGCGGCCAGTGGACGCAGCACGCCGGAGCGCCGCCGGTCGCGCACCAGGGCGAGCAGGGCGGCGACGGTGAGGGCGGCGATCAGCGCGGTGGCGGTGGGCCGGGCGAGTCCGGCGCTGAAGGTCAGCAGTCCCGCCGTGATCCAGCGGCGGTTCATGACGGCGTGGCAGGCCCAGACCGCGAGGGCGACGTAGAGCGATTCCGAGTACCCCGACCACTCCATGCCGGAGCCCGGCCACACGGCCCACAGCCCCGCCGCGGCGAGGCCCGCCCGGTGCCCGCCGAAGCGCGCGGTGACGGCGTACACGCCGAGTGCGGCGACGAACGAGCAGACGACGGAGACGAGCATCCCGGCCCCGTACAGGCCGAGGCCGGTGCACTCCGCGACCAGCCGCATCACCGCCGGGTAGAGCGGGAAGAAGGCCGCGGAGTTGCCTTCGAGGGTGATGAGGCCGGTGGCCCCCGGCACGGGCACCAGGGCGGGGTGGTAGCCGTGGGCGGCTATCTGCTGATACCACCAGCCGTCCCAGCTGGCGAGGACGTCCCAGGGCCGCGCGCCGCCCCCGAAGCGGGGGTTCTTCGTGCGGTAGTCGCCCGCATACCACAACAGCAGGAGGAAGGCGGCGAACCCGGTGAGCTTCAGGGTCCCGTACGTGGCGAGGACGCGGCCCCAGCGGGCGGCGCGGACGGGTTCGGGGCGCGGACCGCGACCGTCGGCCGCGGCGCAGGTGTCCGCGGGCGCGTCGAGGGTGCCGGGCAGGAGGGTCATCGGGAGCCGGCCTCCGTGCGGGAGGCGTGCCGGCCGGGGAAGACCCAGGACCGCAGGAGCAGGAAGCGCAGGAGGGTCGCGGCGAGGTTGGCGGCCACCAGCGCGCCGGTCTCGGCACGGTGCCCGGCGCCCGGTGCCACGTGGTGCAGCGCGGCCAGGGCGCCGCTGGTGAGCGCCAGCCCGATCAGGAACGCCACGAGCCCGCGGACGTGGTGGCGGGCGGCGCCCGCGCGGCCGCGCACGCCGAAGGTGAGCCTGCGGTTGGCCGCGGTGTTGGCGATCGCGCAGGCCGGCAGGGCGAGCGCGTTGGCGGCCTGCGGGCCGGCGGCGGGGCGCAGGGCCGCGTACAGCAGCAGGTAGCCGAGGGTGCTGACGACGCCGACGGCGGCGAAGCGCAGCAACTGGGAGGGCAGGCCGTGGAGCCGCCGCACCGATCGCTCCAGGTCTGCCTCCTCGTTGTGGACGGGGACGGGGGCGGGGACGGGGACGGGGACGGGGACGACCACGGCCAGGACCGGCTCCTGGTGCCGGGCCGGTGGCGGGACGCGTTCCCTCAGAACACCGAGGGGTGGATTGCTCATGGTCTGTCCGCATCTGTTCGCTGGGGCGGGGCGTGCCGGGGCATGCCGACGGCACTACGGGGGTTCGGCGGGGTGGTGGTGCGGTGGGGTGCGGTGGAGTGACGGGGCGAGCGCCCGCTATCCCGTGCCGGTCGGGTTCCCGTACGGGCTCACCGGTGGTGAGGTCGTGGAGTGGGGCCCGTCACCCGCGGTTTCGGTGGCGGTGGCGGTGGAACCGGTCGTGGCGGTGCCGGTGCCGGTGCCGGTGCCGGTGTCGCTGACGGTCGCGGTGGCGGTGGACGGGTCCGTGTTGCCGGCGGGCGCGGTCGAGGTCTGGCCCCTGGCCGGACCGGCCGGCGAGAAGGTGGGGGTGGAGCTCGCGCTGCCGCTGGGGCTCGGGCCCTCGGTTGCGGAGGTGCTCGGGTACGCGGTGCCGGAGGTCGCAGGACCGACGGGGCCGGCCGGCACCACCTGGCCGGACGAGGAACCGGGCAACAGGACGAGGGCGCAGGCGATCACGGTGACCGCGACCGCGGAACTCCCCGCCTGCCAGGCGGTACGCACCCGGCGGCGGACGACGACACCGTCGCGCAGCCGCGACCGGTGCCGGGGCTCGAAGGGGGTGTGCTGCTCGGAGGCGTGCATCATCCGCGCCAGTTGCCGCTCGAAGTCGTCCATGGAGTCCATCCCCTTTCCCTCGCCTTTCCCTCAGCCCACCGGCTCGATGACGTCGGCCAGGATCTTCCGCAGCCGCGCGACGCCGCGCGAGGCGTGCGACCGGGCGGTGCCCAGCGGGCAGCCCAGCACCTCCGCGACCTGCGTCTCCGACAGGTCCTGGTAGTACCGCAGCACCACCGCCGCGCGCTGCGGCGACGGCAGGAGCGCCAAGGCCGCCTCCAGGCGCGTGCGTTCGGCGACGGCGGCCGACACGTCCCCGGCCGCGGCCCGTTCCGGCACCTCCCCCACCGGCCGCTCCCCCCACCAGCGCCGGCGCGCGGAACGCGCCGCCGCCCGGGCCAGCACCCGGCGCACATACGCCTCGGGCGCCTGCGAGCCGACCCTCGGCCACGCGAACCACAGCTTGACCAGCGCTTCCTGGAGCAGGTCCTCGGCCCGATGCCGGTCGCCCCCGGTCAGCAAGCGCGCAAGGTGGAACAAAGCGGACCAACGGGCTGTCACGAACTCATCGAACTCATCGGTCCGATCCGACCCCATCAGCACCGCCCCCGCACTCCGCGTTCCCTTGCACCTGTTGAAAGACGCCGGCCCCCGCGCCGCTATGCGGCCGGGGGCCGTGATCCCCGTCACATGCCTGTGCCCCCCGTCCGGCAGGACGGGGGGCACAGGCCGGAGCGCTACGGGACCGGGTGGCGGTGCGCGAGGGCCACGGAGACGAACTCCTCGACGAGCGGGTCGTGGCGGCTGCCGTCCCAGGCGAGGCACACGCGATTCGGGCCGATGTCGGAGAGCTCCACGTGGGTGACGTCGGGGCGGGTGTAGTAGGAGGCGGTGGACAGCGGCAGGACGACCACACCGCGCCCGGCCGCCACGTTCTCCAGCTTCTCCTCGACCGTGTGGAACGCCGGGACCGGGGCCGGGGCGCCGGTACGCAGCTCCCGGGCGATGTCTCGCCACTCGGGGACCGCGTCGGGGTCCTGCAGCAGGTGCTCGTCGGCGAGGTCGGCGATGGCGAGGGAGGGTTTGCCCGCGTAGCGGTGGTCGGCGGGCAGGACCGCGACGCGTGCCTCGGTCATCAGCTCGCACATGCCGAGGCCCCGGGCGTCCAGCGGCATCCTGACGTAACCGACGTCGACCCGGCCGTCACGGATGCCCTCGGCCTGGTCGTCCCAGCCGGTCCTGACGACCTCGACGGACAGTTCCGGGCGGCGCCCGGAGAACTCCCGGACCGCGCCGGTGACGATCAGGCCCGGCATGAAGCCGACCGTGAACGTCGCGGGACCTCCCCGTGCGGCGCGGGCCACCCGGCGCCGAGCCGCCTCCGCCGCCGCCAGCAGGGGCCGGGCGTCGGCGAGGAGCTGCTGCCCCGCCGCGGTCAGCCCTGCGCCGCGCCGGTCGCGGGAGAACAGCTGTGCCTTGAGGTCGTTCTCCAGCGACCGGATCTGCCGGGACAGCACCGGCTGCGCGATGTGCAGCCGCTCGGCCGCCCGCCCGAAGTGCAGTTCCTCGGCCACCGCCACGAAGTACCGCAGCTTGCGCAGATCGAGGTCCACGGGCTCCTCCCTCACGGCCGGACTCCTTGCGACCGAGCCTATGCGCGTTCGCGCGGACGGACGACGCGGACGGACGGCGGTTCCGAACTCCGGTTCGGGACTCCGGTTCGGGACTCCGGTTCAGGAGCCGTCGGCGAGGGCGGCGAGGGGGTCCAGGTGGGCGGGGGCCCAACCCAGTTCGCGGCGGGCGCGGGCGCCGGTGATCCGCTGGTCGAGCGCGAATGCCCGGGCGATCGGGCCCATCCGCTCCTCGGCCTCGGCGAGCGACAGGCGGCGGACGGCGCCGGGCCGCCCGATCGCCCGGCTGACCGCATCGCCGACCTCGGCCGCCGTGGGGTACACGTCGATGGTGCCCGCGTACACGGAGCCCGCCGGGGCGGCCAGGGCGAGCGCGTAGAGCTCGGCGACGTCGTCGACGTGCACGACGGACCAGTGGTTGGCACCGTCGCCGATGCACGGCACGGCGCCGTCGGACCGACCCGGCTCCGCGTAGAAGGTCTCGACCAGTCCGGCCGAGTGGCCGAACACGACGCCCGGCATCACCACCACGGGCCGCTCGCCGGTCGCGGCGCGGGCCAGGACCCGCTTCTCGTTCTCCAGCCGCCAGGCGGTGAGCCGCGGCGGGGACAGCGGCGCGTCCTCGTCGACGACGCCGTCGGTGTCGCCGTAGACCCAGACCCCGCCGGTGTGCACGTACGGACCGGGACCGGCCCCGTCCTGGAGCGCCTCGGCGGCCGCCCGGTCGACATCGGCGCTGTCCGGGCCGGCGTGCTGGCCCAGGTGGATGATCCCGTCCGCGGCGCGGGCCGCCTCGGTGAGCAGGGCGGTGTCGGTCAGCGTGCCGTGGACGGCGGCCGCCCCGAGCCCGTTCACGACCGCCGCCGACTCCTCGCTGCGGACCAGCGCGCTGACCTGGATGTCCCGACGCACCAGGGCCTTGATCGTGGCCTGCCCGATGTACCCGGAACCTCCGGTGACGAAGACCTTCATGCTGCTCGCCTCTCTCGACGACATCTGAATGATGTGACGCCGTCGAGTCTTGTCCTGAGGCACCGCGGCGGTCCAAGACCTGTTGCGGCCTCTGTGATGCCCGGTGGGTATCAGACCGGGCGCCCGGGGGCCACGAGCGCGGAACCGGCTCGCTAACCTGGCGATCATGGCGGATTGGGAGCTTCGGCCGGCCTCGGAGGAAGACGTCGAGCCGATTGCCGAGTTGCGGGCCGTGGTGCTGCGGGCCGATCTGGAGCGGCTCGGGCGGTACGACGAGCAGCGGGTACGGCAGCGGCTGCGCGACGGCTTCACGGCGGCGCACAGCCGGGTGATCGAGGTGGGCGGCGCGTTCGCCGGCTGCGTGGCGCTGCGGCCGTCCGCCGGCGCGCTCTGGCTGGAACACTTCTACCTGGCCCCACACCTCCAGGGCCGCGGCATCGGCGCGGGAGTGCTGCGTGGCCTGCTGGAACAGTGCGACCGCGACGGCATCCCGGTACGGCTGAACGTGCTCCGGGGCAGCCCGGCCCGGCGGCTGTACGAGCGGCACGGGTTCACACTCGACACCGAGGATCCGGTCGACGTCTTCATGGTCCGCGAGCCGGCCGGGCCGGCGGGTGACGTGCCGGGGCCATCGGCTCCCGCGCCCCGTCCGGCCGCGCACGACGGTCCGCTCCGGCGAAGCGAGTGACATCGGCGCGGTGGACGCGGCCGCCCCCTCAGGCGTGCGGGCCGTGCGGGCCGTGCGCCGGCCGACGGCCGCCGAAGGCCGCGAGCGTCCGTTCCAGCAGAGGCAGTGCGCCCACCACACGCCGGGAGCGGATCAGCGCGTCCCAGGCGGGCTCGAACTTCTTCCAGCCGCCCGCGTAGGCGAGGTGCCGCATGCGTTCCCGCGGCCCCGGCTGTGCCGCCGAGCCACGCCAGATGTTCGGCCAGCGGTAGAAGTCCCGGTAGGCGCGCCAGTAGCCGTCCTCCAGCTGACGTGCCGTCATGTTCTTGGGTCGGTAGACCACATGGCGGGTGTCGTAGAGGTCCCAGTCGCGATGGACGATGCGGTCCTCCGCTTCCATCTGGCGCCACAGACCGGTCGACGGATAGGGCGTCATGATGTGGAACGTGGCGGTCTCGATGCCCTGCTCGACGGCCCATTCCACGGTCCGGTCGAAGACGTCGGGGCCGTCCTGGTCCAGCCCGAAGACGAAACTGGCGTTCACCATCACGCCGAGGTCGTGCAGGCGCCGCACCGCGGCCCCGTAGTCCCTGCCGATGTTCTGGTCCTTGCGGCGCTCCACGAGATTGGCGCCGTTGACCGTCTCGAAGCCCACGAAGAGGCTGCGCAGTCCCGCCTCCGCCGCCCGCTCCAGGAGGCCGGGCTCCAGCACCGACTTCACCGTGCCGGCGGCCTGCCACAGCCGCCCCATCCCCGCCATCCCGTCGAACAGGGCTTCCGCGAAGCGCCGGTTGCCCAGCAGATGGTCGTCCAGGAAGTACAGATGACGGCCGGGCAGGCGGTCGATCTCCGCCAGCGCGTCGTCGACCGTCTGGGTGTAGAAGGACTTCCCGCCCTCGAAGAAGGCGTCCTTGTAGCAGAAGTCGCAGTGGTGCGGGCAGCCGCGGGACACCACCAGGGAGTTGGGGACCAGGTACAGGTGACGTTTGATCAGGTCCCGGCGTACCGGAGGCAGTCCGGCCAGCGTCCGCCGGGTGGAGTCGTAGCGCCGGGCCGGCACACCGTCGCGGAAGTCCTTCAGGAACAGCGGCCAGGTGTCCTCGCCGGGCCCGGTGAACACCGTGTCGGCGTGCGCGGCGGCCTCGTCGGGCAGCGACGTCACGTGCAGCCCGCCCATGGCCACGTGGACACCGCGGGCCCGGAAGTGGTCGGCGATCTCGTAACTGCGCCGCGCGGAGGTGATGTAGGGCTGGACGACCAGGAGGTCGGGCGTCGGGAGCGACGCGAGGTCGACGCGCTCGACGTGTTCGTCGTGCAGCGTCACCTCGTCGTCGGGGTCCAGGTACCCGGCGAGGGTCGCCAGGCCGAGCGGCGGGAAGAGCGAGTACTTGATCGGTCGGAACAGCGGGCTGGTCGCCTCGGTCAGGGCCGGGAGGATCATCGTCACACGCATGTCCCTCCAGACTCACGGAGGGCGGCGGCGGTTGCGCTCGCCCGCCGCGCGTGAGCGGCGGCCGGCCGCGACTCAGGCGCGGCCGGCGCTGTGCTCCTTGCGGGCACGCCGTTCCAGGGTGCGGCGCCGGCGTTCCTCGGCCGCCGCCCTCAGCCCCTCCTCGCGGCGCTTGTTGTACCCGGGGGGCTCGACGGTGAACAGGCACAGGCCGCAGACGTAACCGCCCTCGGGGCCTTCGATGACGGGTTCGAGACAGCGCTCACAGTCCATGCCGACCTGCCCTCACTCCTCAGCCGGATGTGCCGCAGTTGTTGCAGGACCAGCGCCCTCCGGGGCCCTGGAGCACGGACGCGCCACAGTTCGTACAGTTCACTCTCGTAGTCGTACCGTACAGGGCGCCGGCCCGCCGGCGGTTCCGGGGAGTTGGCGGAAGGTCACGCGCTGTTGGGGAGCCGGTCCGAGAAGCCGTGGATCCAGCCCGGGTACTCCACCGGCAGGCGGCCTGCGGCGTCCAGCTCCTCCAGGTCCTGCGCGGTGAGTACCAGGTCCAGGGCGGACAGGTTGCCGGTGAGCTGCTCGGGGCGGCGGGCGCCGACGATGGCGCTCGTGACGCCGGGCCGGCCCAGGACCCAGGCCAGGGCGACGCTCGCGACGGACGTGTCGTGGCGGGCGGCCACCACGCGCAGGGCGTCGACGACGTCGTAGACGCGCTCGCGGTCGACGGGCGGGAAGTCGAGCTTGGCACGGCGGGCCGCGGCGTCGCTCGCGCCGGCGCGGTCGAACTTGCCGGTGAGCATGCCGCCGGCGAGCGGGCTCCAGACGAGCATGCCCAGCTTCTGGTCGCGGACCAGCGGCAGGATCTCGCGCTCGATGTCGCGTCCGGCCAGGGAGTAGTACGACTGGAGCGAGCAGAAGCGGGCCAGGCCGCGCCGGTCGGAGACGCCGAGGGCCTTCATCATGTGCCAGGCGGCGAGGTTGGAGGCGCCGATGTAGCGGATCTTGCCCTGGCGCACGGCGTCGTCGAGGGCGCCGAGGGTCTCCTCGACCGGCGTGACCGGGTCGATGTTGTGGATCTGGTAGAGGTCGATGTGGTCGGTGCGCAGGCGGCGCAGGCTGTCCTCCAGGGCCTGCATGATGTGCAGCCGCGACTGGCCGACCTCGTTGGGGCCGGGGCCGATGCGGGCGGTCATCTTGGTGGCGAGGACCACGTCGCGGCGGCGCTTGCCGAGCACCTGCCCGAGCAGTTCCTCGGACTCGCCCGCGGCGTAGACGTTCGCGGTGTCGATCAGGTTGATGCCGCTGTCGAGGGCGAGGCCCACGATCGCGTCGGTCTGCCGGAGGTCCAGCCCGCCGACCGAGTCGTAGGGCGGGGTGGTTCCGCCGCCGAAGGTCATCGCGCCGAGGGCGATCCGGGACACGAAGACTCCGGTGCTGCCCAGTTGCTCGTACTGCATTGCTGTCTCACTGCCTCTTGTGGTGCGTGCGAAAGATCGTCTGCCGGTCCGCCGGAGGCCCGCGGTGCCTCCGTATGTGCACGCTAAGACGGCGACGATGGACAATCCATAAGAGAAAGTCCTTCAAAATTGCGTGATCGTCCGGAGTGACCATGGATCCGCTGTCCGACGTCCTGAACCTGCTGCACCTGCGCGGCGCCTCGCCGTCCCGGATCGAGGTGGGCGGCCCATGGGCGATGCGCTTCCGCCCCTACCCGTACGTCAAGGTCGGCGCCGTCCTCACCGGCTCCTGCCGGCTCGCCCCGGACGGCACCGCACCGCTGCTGCTGGAGGCGGGCGACTGCTACCTGCTCACGGGCGACCGGCCCTACCAGGTGGGCAGCATCGGCGACCCGCCGGTCGAGCCGGTCGACGGGCACGCCGTCTACCGTGCGGCGCGGGCCCGGCCCGGGAACAGCTCGATGACCGTCCGCTACGGCGATCCCGAGGCGCCGGACCGTACCGTCGTCGTCGGCGGCAGCATCGAGTTCGACGACGTCACGGCCGGCCTGCTGCTCAGCAGCCTGCCGCCGACCGCGGGCATCCCGGCCGGCAACCCGCAGGCGCAGGTGCTGCGGCCCACGCTGCAACTGCTGGCCGACGAGACCGCGCGGGACCGCCCGGGCTCGGCCGTCATGGCGGCCAGCCTCACGCAGATCCTCTTCCTCCAGGCCCTGCGCGCCTACCTCGAACTGGCCGCCGAGGCGGGCGAGTCGGGCACCGGCTGGCTCGGCGGCCTGAGCGACCCCCAGATCGGCGCCGCCCTCGGGCACATGCACCGGCAACCCGCCCACCCCTGGACGGTGGGCGAACTCGCCTCCGCCGTCGGCATGTCGCGCTCCGCCTTCGCCCTGCGCTTCAGGTCGCTCGTCGGCCGCCCGCCCCTGGACTACCTGATGCGCTGGCGCATCCAGCGCGCGGCCGCCGCCCTCCGCGGCGGCGACCGCACCGTCGCCTCCGTCGCCGCCGAATGGGGCTACGCCTCCGAGAGCGCCTTCAGCAACGCCTTCAAACGCGTCACCGGCCAGCCCCCGGCCCGCCACCGGACCCTGGCACTGCGCCGGGGGGAGCGGGGCGCGGCGCAGGCGACGGGGTGAGGCGCGCTCGCGTCAGCGCGCCGTCCGGTTCGTGCGCGCGCCGTCGAGGAGGACCAGCGCGGCGCCGGTGACGGCGGCGGCCGTGGCCGCGGTGAGGATGGTGCGGGAGGAGCGCCAGGACAGGACGGACCAGCGGGACTGGGCGGAGAGCAGGGAGCCCACGCTGAGCCAGGAGCCGGCGGAGAGCAGCGAGAGGCTGGAGCCGAGGGAGGCGGCGGACAGGGCGCTGCCGACCGAGCCCACGGACAGCACGGAGCCGACGGAGCCGATCGACAGGACGGAGTCCACGGAACCGATGGACAGGACGGAGCCCTTCGACCACAGGGAGAGCGAGGAGCCCTCGGGGATGGCAGTCATGGGTGCCATCCTGCCGGACACGGCGGGGTTCCGGGCGTGACCCTGGACGGTCCGCCGTCTCGGGTCACGCCCGGAACCCGGCCTCGCCGAAACGGCGTTGGGCCTCAGGGGCAGGTGGCCCGGCGCCCCGGTTACTGCTTGCCCAGCCAGATCGGGTTGGTGATCGCCAGGGCCGGGCCCGGCATGCCCGACGCGCCGCCGTCCGCAGCCGGACGGCGCACCTCGGCCCGTACGTAGGAGGCGATCGACGCGGTGGTGGACCACTCCAGGACACCGGACGCGGGCAGCAGCGCGCCCACCATCTGCCCCTCGTCGGTCATCAGCCGCACCACCGTGCCCGCCGGCACCCCGCTCGCCTCCAGGCGGACGGTCACCGACGCGTCGGGGGCCACCGACAGCCGCTCGCCGATGCCCGCGTGCTCGCCACGCGGCCCGCTCGCGGTGAAGGAGAGCTGCACGGCGGCGCTCTCCGCGATCCAGGAGGTCCCGGCCCGCAGACCGTCCTGCAGGGCGCGCCGGTTGAGGCCGTCCGCCAGCACGACGGTCTGCGGCAGGCCGACCACGTCGGGGTCGCGGTGGGCGTCGGAGTTGCCCATCGCCGGAATCCAGTGGCCGTCGCCGCGGCGCGCGGCACCGGTCAGCAGGTTGTCCCAGGTGGCGAGCGTCAGCTCGTCGTCGAGGGTCCAGGGGCCGTTCCACACCTCGATGGCGTCGACGTCGTCGTAGCCGAACTTCCACTGGCTGGCCAGGCTGGGCGCGTACGGGTGGGCCGGCACCACGATGCCGCCGGCCCGCCGGATCTGCCGGGTGAAGCGGCCGAAGGCGTCGTCGCGCGCCCGGTAGCGCCAGTCGATCCACTCGCCGGCGTCCAGGCCGATGGCCAGGTAGTGGCCGTTGCGGGTGGTGACCTCCTCGCCCGTGAGGATCAGCAGGTCGTCGCCGGACACGGGGCCCAGCTGGGCGTGCGCCGAAGTGGTGTTGTGGTCGCTGGAGTTGATGAAGTCCAGGCCGGCGGCGCGGGCCAGCGCTGCCAGTTGCTCCACGGTGCGCTTGCCGTCGGAGTGCACGGTGTGCAGGTGGCAGTCGCCCCGGTACCAGGCCCTGCCGCGGCCGGGCGCGTGGTCCGCCGGGTAGTCCGGGACCTGCGTCTCGGCCGGAGTGCCGAAGGTGAGCGTGACGGTGACGGAGTAGTCCAGTCCCTGCGGAGCCACCGTGTAGGGCCCGAGGACGACGTACCAGGTGCCCGCCTTGACCGGTCCGGCCAGGTAGCCGGGGGTCGCCGTGTCGGCGCTGATCGCGAACTCCGTCCGCGCGCCGCCCGACCAGCCGCGGAAGCCGCGCCCGCCGACGGCCGTGCCGTGCTGGTCGAAGATGCCGATGTCGCAGGCGTTCCCCTGCGTCCCGGGGGGCACGGTCGGCCTGTTGTAGCTGTACGACACGGCGATCTGCCGGACCCCGCTCGGCACTTCCACGGGCAGGTAGACGAAGTCGGCCGCACCGGTCGGCAGATGCCCGGTGACCACCCGGCTCTGCACGCTCCCCTCGGGCGGGAGGCCGCCGGAGCCGCCGTGGTGAGCGGCCGAGCCGGAGTCGGATGCGGCCGCGAAACTCACGGGCGCCAGCGTCAGCACGCCGGTGGCGCCCGCGAGCGCGGAAAGCTTCAACACATTGCGTCGTTCCATCCCTCCAGCCTCACGCGTCCGGGTAACGGGCGCGTGGCGGCCGTCTGTGCAGAAGACTGCCGGACGTCAGCTCCGCGGTGGCCGCCGAGAGGCGCCCGACCGGCCGGCGGGCGGCAGACCGGATCGGGCGCCTGATCGCCCGCTCCTAGAAGAAGCCGAGCTTCTTCGGCGAGTAGCTGACCAGGAGGTTCTTGGTCTGCTGGTAGTGGTCGAGCATCATCTTGTGGTTCTCGCGCCCGATGCCGGACTGCTTGTATCCGCCGAAGGCGGCGTGCGCCGGGTAGGCGTGGTAGCAGTTGGTCCACACCCGGCCGGCCTGGATCGCGCGGCCCGCGCGGTAGGCGGTGCTGCCGTCGCGGGTCCAGACGCCGGCGCCGAGGCCGTAGAGGGTGTCGTTGGCGATGGAGATGGCGTCCGCGAAGTCGTTGAACGACGTGACGGCGACGACCGGGCCGAAGATCTCCTCCTGGAAGACCCGCATGCGGTTGTCGCCCTCCAGGATGGTGGGCTGGACGTAGTAGCCGCCCGCCAGTTCGCCGCCGAGCTGGGCGCGCTCGCCACCGGTGAGGACCTTGGCGCCCTCCTGCTGGCCGATGTCGAAGTACGAGAGGATCTTCTCCAGCTGGTCGTTGGACGCCTGCGCGCCGATCATGGTGGACGTGTCCAGCGGGTGGCCCTGGACGATCTTCTCGGTGCGGGTGACGCCCGCCTCCAGGAAGGCGCTGTAGTGGCCGCGCTGGATCAGCGCTCGGGACGGGCAGGTGCAGACCTCGCCCTGGTTGAGGGCGAACATCGTGAAGCCCTCGAGCGCCTTGTCGTAGAAGTCGTCGTCGGCGACCGAGACGTCCTCGAAGAAGATGTTGGGGCTCTTGCCGCCGAGTTCGAGCGTGACGGGCTTCAGGTTCTGCGAGGCGTACTGCATGATGAGCCGGCCCGTGGTGGTCTCGCCGGTGAAGGCGACCTTGGCGACGCGCGGGCTCGACGCGAGCGGCTTGCCGGCCTCGACGCCGAAGCCGTTGACGATGTTGACGACGCCGGGCGGCAGGATGTCGGCGATCAGGCTCATCCAGAAGTGGATGGAGGCCGGGGTCTGCTCGGCGGGCTTGATGACCACGGCGTTGCCGGCTGCCAGGGCCGGGGCGAGCTTCCAGGTCGCCATCAGGATCGGGAAGTTCCACGGGATGATCTGGGCGACGACGCCCAGCGGCTCGTGGAAGTGGTACGCGACCGTGTCGTCGTCGATCTCGGCGAGGCTGCCCTCCTGGGCCCGGACGGCGCCCGCGAAGTAGCGGAAGTGGTCGATGGCCAGCGGGATGTCGGCGGCCAGCGTCTCGCGGACCGGCTTGCCGTTCTCCCAGCTCTCGGCGACGGCCAGTTCCTCCAGGTGCTGCTCCATGCGGTCGGCGATCCGGTTGAGGATGTTCGCGCGCTCGCCGGCCGAGGTCCTGGCCCACGCGGGGGCCGCGGCGTGCGCGGCGTCCAGGGCCCGCTCGACGTCCTCGGCGGTGCCGCGGGCGATCTCGGTGAAGGGCTGCCCGGTGACGGGGGTCGGATTCTCGAAGTACTCGCCGCGCGCGGGAGGGACGTACTCGCCGCCGATCCAGTGGTCGTAGCGGGCCTGGTAGCGGACGATCGAGCCCTCGGAACCGGGGTTGGCGTAACGGGTCATGGGGCGGCCTCCCATGGATGGGCCGCCCGCTCCGTTGCGGACGGCGGTGGTGCGACCGTAGAACGGAGAAGGTTGCAGGAGGGTTGCGACGCGGCGTACCCGCGGAACTACACTCGGCTGCAGCCGGCCGGTGCCGCCGGGCGCCGCCCACCCCCGACCCAGGGGCGACCATGACTGCCTCGTACGCGGCCTCCTACACGGCCTGGCCACCCGGGACCGATCCCAAGCTGTTGCGACGGGACGTGGCGCGTGCCCACGAGGAGTTCCTCAGCACCGGGCGGGCGCCGCGGCCGGTGCGCGACGTGGTGCGGGACTCGTGGCAGCGCTCCCGCAGCCGAGGTGTCGACCCGGAGGTCGCGGGGTCCCGCCTCCCCGCCCTCGCCGGGCCGGAGTTGCGCGCCTACCGCGAGAGCCATCCGCTGGCGGCCGTGCTGCCCGTCGTCCGCCGGCTGCTGGTCGAATCGGCGCAGGAGAGCAACGAGTTGGTGGCCATCGGCGACGAGCACGGCCGGCTGCTGTGGGTCGAGGGCGCGCCGGGCCTGGCGGCGCGCGCGGAGCGGATCGGTTTCGTGGAGGGTGCGGTGTGGGCCGAGGAGGCCGCCGGCACGAACGCGCCGGGCACGGCGCTCGCCCTCGGCCGGCCGCTGCAGATCTACGCGGGCGAGCACTTCGTGCGCCCGGTGCATCCCTGGAGCTGTTCGGCCGCGCCGCTGCGGGACCCGGACACCGGCCGCGTCATCGGCGTGCTCGATCTGACCGGGGGCGACCACATCGCGGCGCCGCACGCGCTGGCGCTGGTACGGGCCACGGTCGCGGCGGCGGAGGCGGAGCTGAGGGTGCTGCGGCTCCGCGGGGAGATCCCGGCGGCCGTTCCGGGGGCTCTCCCCGGAGCCGTCCCGGGACCCGTGCCGGGGGCGGAGCCGACCGGCGCGGCCACGTGCCGGCTGGCGGTGCTGGCACGCGACCGGGCCCGGTTCACCTCGCCCTACGGAAGCCTCGAACTGAGCCCCCGCCACTCGGAGATCGTGTTCGTGCTCGCCCTGCACCCGCGCGGGCTGGGCGCCGACGCGCTCGCCGTGCGGCTGCACGAGCACGAGGCGGCGCGCGTCACCATGCGCGCCGAGATCTCCCGGCTGCGGCGCCTGCTGGGCCCGCACGTCCTCGGCTCCCGCCCGTACCGGCTGCTGCTGCCCGCCTCCAGCGACGCCGCGGAGGTCCGCGCCCTGCTGGCGCGCGGCGCGTACCGCCGGGCGCTGGCCGCCTATCCGGGGGCGCTGCTGCCCGCTTCCGCCGCCCCCGCCGTCGCCGAGGCACGCGACGAACTCGACTGCGAGATGCGCCGGGCGCTGCTGCAGCGCGGCGACGCGGGGCTGCTGCTCTCCTGGCTGGAGCGCCCGGAGAACCACGTCGACGCCGAGATGCTGCAGGCGGCGATCAGCGCCCTGCCGCGGGAGTCGCCGCGCCGGCTGATGCTGCGGACGCTGCTGGAGCGTGCCTGAGCGGCGCTCCCCCGGCCGGCGTCACACCGTCGCGTCGCCCGGCGCCCTGACCAGGAGGAAGAGCGGGCGGCGGCGGAGTGCGAAGCCCATGGACTCGTAGAGCCGGATCGCGTTGGTGTTCCTGGGGTCGGCGTGCAGGAACGGCGTCTCCCCGCGGTCGGCGATGCCCGCGGCGACCGCGCGGATCAGCCGGCTCGCCAGGCCGCGGCCGCGGTGGTCGGGGTCGGTGCACACGGCGCTGATCTCCGTGCCGCCCTGCGGGCGCATGCGCTCGCCGGCCATGGCGATGAGACGCCCGTTCTCCCGCACGCCGAGGTAGGTGCCGAGTTCGATGGTGCGCGGCGCGAAGGGGCCGGGCTTCGTGCGGGCGATCAGGTCCATGATCTCGGGGACGTCGTCGGCGCCCAGCAGCACGGCGTGCGGATCGTGCGCGACACGCAGATCCGTGCCGACGAGCTGCACGCCCTCGCCGCCCTCCAGGACCTGCCAGTCCCCCGGCACCTCCGGCGAGCCCGTCACCAGGGCGGTCCCACCGGGGCCGAGCAGTTCGGCCAGGTCCGCCCAGGCCGCGGGGTCGGCCTGGTCCTCCAGCGACGCGAACGGCGACATGTCGCCGGGGTAGCGCACGGCCCGGCCGTGCCGCTCGGCGAATCGCGCGTGCGCGCCGGTCAGGGCGAACCACGCGGGGTTGTCCAGCGGGTGCGGCGCGGCGGCCGCGAGCGGCTCCGCACCGGAGTCGGACGGGTGGGCGGGGTGGACGCTGGTCGACATGGCGGGGCGGTTCTCCGATCCGTGGGGTTGCGCGGGCCACTGGGTGCAACGGCCACGGAGCCGTATCCCTTCCTGCCCTGACGAGCGTTCCCCACCCTACGGCCCGGCTCCGAGCCCCAGCGGCACGCCCCGAGGGGACGACCTCAGACGCGGATGACGAGCTTGCCCCGCACGTCACCGCCGCGCAGCCGGCGGATCGCCTCGGGGGCGTCGGCGAGCGCGCCGTACACACGGTCCACGGCGGGGGTGACCGCGCCCGCGTCGATGAGTTCGGCGAGGCGGTCCAGGTCGGCCGCGGGCTGCGTCCCGACGAGGGTGCGTATCCGGTGCCGGACGAGACCCGACAGCAGCAGTCCGCGCAGTTGCCGGCCGATGCCCCCGGTGAAGCGGCCGCCGTGCTCGCCCCCGACGATGACGAGGGTGCCGCGCGGGGTCAGGACGCGGCGGAGCCGGGAGAGCGGGCGGTTGCCGGCGATGTCGAGTACGAGGTCGTAGCGGCGGGTGCCGTCGGCGGGGTCCTCGCGGGTGTGGTCGACGACCTCGTCGGCGCCGAGGGAGCGGACGAACCCGGCCTTGGCGGTGCCGCACACGCCGGTGACATGGGCGGCGCCCAGGGCCTTGGCCAGTTGCACCGCGTACATGCCGACGCCGCCGGACGCGCCGATGACGAGAACGTGCTGCCCGGCCCGCAGGCGCCCCCCGTCGCGCAGGGCCTGGAGCGCCGTGCACGCGGAGACGGGGACGGCGGCAGCCTCCTCGAACCCGAGGCGGCCCGGCTTCGGCGCGAGGTGGGCCTCCTTGGCACGGGCGTACTCGGCGTACGTGCCCACGCCGCTGCCGTACACCGCGTCGCCGGGGGCGAAGCGCGTGACCCCGGGGCCGACGGACTCGACGCGGCCCGCGAGGTCCGTGCCCCGCACCCGGTTCCTGGGGGCCCGCAGGCCGAAGCCGAGGGCGCGCAGGAGGTAGGGCATGCCCGCCATGAGGTGCCAGACGCCCTGGTCGACGCCGGCGGCGTGGACGCGTACGAGTACCTCCCCCGGGCCCGGCACGGGCCGGGCGGTCTCCTCCACACGCAGGACCGACGGCGCTCCGTAGGTGTCCTGGACGACGGCCTTCACCGGGGCTCCTCAGGGGCTGCGGGCGCGGACTCGGGGTACTGGAACACGTCGTCGA
The DNA here is from genome assembly GCF_042714775.1 of Streptomyces sp. NPDC058691. Taxonomy (NCBI): domain Bacteria; kingdom Bacillati; phylum Actinomycetota; class Actinomycetes; order Kitasatosporales; family Streptomycetaceae; genus Streptomyces; species Streptomyces sp. NPDC058691. The sequence continues at coordinate 30,869 of NZ_JBHXSO010000025.1, forward strand.
GCGGCACTCCGAAGACGTGGGCGATCTGGAAGGCCATCTCCAGGGACGGCGAGTAGCGGCCCTGCTCGATGGCGATGACGGTCTGCCGGGTCACGCCGATGCGGCGGGCGAGTTCGGCCTGCGTCATCTCGTCGTGGGCGAAGCGCAGCGCCCGGATCTCGTTGGTGACCCGGGTCGGCCTCACCACGGGTGGAAGCCCAGCCGGTAGGAGACGATCTTCGCCGCGGAGCCGGCAACCGCCGACAGGACGAAGGCGAGGTAGATCGCGTTGGCGATCCAGAACCGGTCGGAGCCGGCCATCGCCAGGACGAGAGCGGCCACCGCGCCGATGACGACGAACGCGTGGCCGACGTACTCGCCGAAGCGGTGGATCTCCCGGTCGCGTTGGTCCTTGACGTTCGCCTCCTGGGGCGATGTCACCGACACCGCTATGTGCAGCAGGATCGATGCCGCGATCGCGGCCCCCACCGACCACACCAGTGCGGAGACGTAGGGCGCGCCGGCCGGCGACGCGCCTCCCGCCCGGTCGAGGACGACGGTCAGATACGCCGCGTACGAGGCGATCGTGACCACGACCATGATCCAGGCGCGTTTTTCCTCGACCGCCATCACAGCCCCCGATGTAAAGAAAACCCGACATCGACGAGTGTCAAGCACACTCGACCCCATGTCAAGAATCTTTGACTCCGGCGGAGCCTGGTCTCATGCCTGACGGTTCATCAGTTCGTCAATTCGCCTCCGCCGAGGCCAGGATCACGGAGCGCGTGAGGTGCCGCGGGGAGTCCGGGTCCAGGCCGCGGGCGGCTCCCAGAGCGGCCGCGAGGCGCTGGACGAGGACGAGGTCGGCGAGCGGGTCGCGGCCGGCCGCCACCAGGCGGCCGCCGGTCCTGGCGATCTCCTCCGGCAGGCCCGGCGGCAGGCCGGCCGGGTCGCCGAACCACCAGGCGACACGGCCCGGCCCGGTGATGCTGATCGGACCGTGGCGGTACTCCATGACGGGATAGGCCTCGGTCCAGGCGCCCGCCGCCTCACGCATCTTCAGGGCCGCCTCCTGGGCCACCCCGTAGGCCCAGCCCTTGCCGAGGAAGGTGAACTGCCCGGTCTCCAGCAGCTCGCCGGGCAGCGGGTCGGCGAGGGCCGATTCGCCCTGCGCGGCCAGTCCGGTCACGTCCTCGCCGAGCAGCGCCCGCAGCAGCACGAGTTCGGTGGTGGCGAAGCGTGTCTGCACGACCGACGTCTCGTCGGCGAAGTCCAGGACCACGGCGGCACCGGCGAGTTCCATGACAGGGGTGGCCGGGTCGGCGGTGACGGCGACGGTGGGCGTCACACCGCGCAGGCGGCGGAGCACATCGAGCACTTCGGTCGTGGTGCCGGACCGGGTCAGGGCGAGCACGCGGTCGTAGGCGCGTCCGGCGGGCATCTCGGAGGCCGCGAAGGCGTCCGTCTCGCCCAGGCCCGCGGACTCGCGCAGCACGGCGTAGGCGTGGGCCATGAACCAGGAGGTGCCGCAGCCGACGACCGCCACGCGCTCGCCGGGGCGGGGCATCGCGGCCCGCCAGGGAGCGTCCGCGTCGGCGGCCAGGGCGACGGCCCGGCGCCAGCAGTCGGGCTGGGTCGCGATCTCGATCTCGGTCTGGCTCATGGGACTCCGTCCGCTCGGTCCGGTACTGCCCGCGCTGTCCGTACTGCCTGTGCTGTCCGCGCCGCCCGTGCCGATGCCGGTGCCGGGCCTCTTGACACGCCGCACGCTCGATCCAGCATGATGAGCGAAGTTGCTCGACTCTTGCAATGTTCGCGCATGAACGCGCACAACGGAAGGAGCCGGCGGTTCTCGTGGACGACGGCGGACACAGCCCGCGATCAGGCCCGGACGATCTCCACGCCGGCCGCCGCGAGGGGCTCGGTGAGCTCGGCGGGCGCGTCCTCGTCCGTCACCAGGACGTGCACGTCCTCGACCGGGCAGATCCGCGCGAACGCCCGCTGCCCGAGTTTCGACGCGTCGGCGACGACCACGACGCGCTCGGCGCGCCGGGCGAGTTCGCGGTTGACCCCCGCCTCGCCCTCGTGGCGGGCCGTGGCGCCGTGCGCGACATCGAGGGCGTCGACGCCGAGGAAGACCTGGTCGAGCGTGATCTGCGCGAGCAGGTCGGCCGCCAGCGGGCCGATCAGCTCGTACGAGGCGGGACGGGCCACCCCGCCGGTGACGACGAGCTTCACGTGCCGGCGCACGGCCAACTCGGCAGCGATGTTCAGCGCGTTGGTGACCACGGTCAGCGTCGGCTCGCCGCCGTCCTCGGCCAGGTCGCCCCGCTCGGCCAGCGCGCGGGCGACCGCCGTCGTCGTGGTCCCGCCGTTCAGGCCAACGACGGCACCTGGCTTCACCAGGGCCGCGGCGGCGCGCGCGATGCGCTCCTTCTCGGCGGCACGGCGGGCGGACTTGTAGCGCAACGGCAGGTCGTAGGCGATGGCGTTGATCGTGGCGCCGCCATGGGTGCGGGTGACCATGTTCTGGCGGGCCAGCTCGTCCAGGTCGCGGCGGATGGTGGCCGCGGAGACCGCGAGTTCGGCCGCCGCGGCCTCGACCTCGATCCGTCCGTCGCGGGTCAGCATCTCCAGCAGCGCGCTCCATCGGGCCTGCGGTGCCGCCATCGTCTCGCCCCTTGTCGCCGGACCTGGCGGCCATGAAACCACAGTCCGCCGACGGGGCCCCGCCGAGAGGAAGAACGACCTGATGCCGCTGATCGGGACCGCCGCACTCGTCCGCTCCGCCCGCGCCGACGGCCGCGGGGCGGGCGCCTTCAATGTCATCACCCTGGAGCACGCGGAGGCGATCGTCGCCGGGGCCGAGGCGGCGGGGCGTCCGGTGATCTGCCAGATCAGCGAGAACGCCGTGCGCTTCCACGGCGGCGCCCTCGCGCCCATAGCCCGGGCGACCGCGGCGGTGGCCGAGTCCGCGCGCGTCCCCGTCGCCCTGCACCTCGACCACGTCACCGACGACACGCTGCTGCGGCAGGCCGCCGACTGCGGTTTCGGCTCGGTCATGTACGACGCCTCCGCGCTGCCGCACGAGCGGAACGTGGCCGCCACCCGCGCCGCGGCGAAGTGGGCGCACGACGCGGGGCTGTGGCTGGAGGCCGAACTCGGCGAGATCGGCGGCAAGGACGGCGTCCACGCCCCCGGCGCCCGCACCGACCCCGAAGGGGCCCGCGCCTACGTCGCCGCGACCGGGGTCGACGCCCTCGCCGTCGCCGTCGGCAGCTCGCACGCGATGACCACCCGGACCGCCCGGCTCGACCACGAACTGATCGCCCGCCTGCGCGCGGCAGTCGCCGTCCCGCTCGTGCTGCACGGCTCGACCGGGGTCCCCGAGGACGAGCTGCGGCGTGCGGTCGCCGGCGGCATGGCCAAGATCAACATCGGCACCGCCCTCAACATCGCCTTCACCGGCGCGGTCCGCGGCTTCCTCGCGTCGGACGGCAGCACGGTCGATCCACGCCGCTATCTCGCGCCCGCCCGCACGGACATGGCGGCGGCGGTGGAACGGGCCCTGCGCGTCCTGGGCTGAGCGGCCCCCCGGCGATCCTCGACGGCGACGGCGGCGAAGCCGCGGTGGTCACCGTGACCCTGGTGGATCCCGGGGTCACCCGGGGGGCTCGTGCGCGTTCCGGGGCGGCTGGGCCCGATCAGTCCTGGCGTTCCTGCCACGCCGCCGGGTTGTGACGCTGCGCCGCCGCGCCGGGCCGCTGCTTCCCGCGGGCGAGAAGGACGACGCCGAAGACGACGGCGACCCCGACGAGCACCACAAGGATGAGAATCAGTTCCACCGGACCAAGTCTGCCGAACATGCATTCCCCCGAATTTCGTGCCGATCATGCGGCGCCGGCTGCGCAGCGTGATCTTTCCACCTGTGGCCGACCCGCACAACACACATCCGCGCGGCGGCGGCCACCTCCATCGCCCGTATCGGGCCCCGGCGCGCCGCCCGGCTCTGCGATGCTTGCAGTGTGCTCGCCCCGGAACCCATAACGGCCGACCCGCCCGGCGCCACGGCGAACCCGCTGCTGACGCAGTCGTGGCTCGACCTCGCCTTCCTGCACTGGGCCGCCGACCCCGCGGACGTGGCCCCGCTCCTGCCGGCCGGCACGGTGCCCGACACCCTCGACGGGGTCACCTACGTCGGCCTCGTCGCCTTCCGCATGCACCGTGTCGGCTGGTTCCGGCTCCCCGGCGTCCCGTACCTGGGCACCTTCCCCGAGACCAACGTCCGGCTCTACTCACTCGACCAGCACGGGCGGCGCGGCGTGGTCTTCCGGTCGCTCGACGCGTCCCGGCTGATCCCCGTCGCGGTGGCGCGGGCCGCGTTCCGGCTGCCGTACCAGTGGGCGCGCATGGACATCCGCCGCGACGGCGACACCCTCACGTACACCAGCCGGCGGCGCGGGCCCGGGGCGGGCGGGGCGCACGCGCGGATCACCGTGCGGGTGGGCGAGCCCGTCGCCGAGCCCAGTGAGCTGGAGCACTTCCTCACGGCACGCTGGGGCCTGCACAACACGTTCTTCGAGCGCTCCCTCTACCTGCCGAACACCCATCCGCGCTGGCCGCTGCACCGCGCCGAACTCCTGGCCTGCGAGGAGAACCTCATCGCCGCCGCCGGACTGGCGGCGCCCGCGGGCCCCCCGGTCAGCGTCCTGTACTCGCCCGGCGTCCCCGTCCGCTTCGGACGCCCCTCCCGTCCCGCCGGTATCCCGACCCCCTGAGGTCGCGGGCCCGGGTTCCGCCTCATTCCGCGCCCTACTCTCCGCAGGGGTGGGGCTGTTCGGCCCAGATGGTCTTGCCCTCCGGATGGTGTCGCGTGCCCCAGCGCCGGGTGAGCTGGGCCACGATGAACAGTCCCCGGCCGCTCTCGTCGAAGGTGCGGGCCCGCCGCAGATGCGGGGACGTGCTGCTCCCGTCGGAGACCTCGCAGGTCAGCCCGGAGTCCCGGCGGATCAGGCGCAGCCGCACCGGGGGCTGGGCGTGGCGGATGGCATTGGTGACGAGTTCGCTGACGATGAGCTCGGCGACGGGAGCCGCGTCCCGCAGGCCCCAGGTCTCCAGTTTCCCGGTGACGTACCTGCGGGCGGCGGAGACGGCCGTGGGCGCGGCGGGCAGGTCCCAGGTCGCGACGGCGTGCCCGTCCAGCGTGCGGGTGCGGGCGGCGAGCACGGCCGCGCCCACGCCGTCGCGCTCGGACAGCAGGGCGTCGAGGTCGGAGCGGCAGATGTCGTCCAGGGAGGTGCCCGGCCGCGCGAGGGCCGTCGGCATGCCCCTCGCGGGCGTCCCGCCGGGCCCGGCCGCCGCGGCGCCCGGGGTGTGGGTGTGCAGCAGGAGCACGCTGCCTGCGGGCAGTTCGACCTCGGCCGTCTCGATCCGGGGTCGTGCCTGTCCGAGCGCCCGGCCGGTGTGCAGGGGGACGGCCGTGGCCGTGCCGTCGGGGCCGACGACGGTGGGCGCGGGATGCCCGGCACAGGCGAGGGCGCAGCGGCCGGAGGCGGCGTCGTAGACCGCGTACAGGCAGCTCGCGCCGACCCGGGCCGCGCCCTCGCCGGCCTCGCAGTCCGGTCGCAGCCGGAGGAGGACGTCCCCCAGGTGGGTCAGGAGTTCGTCGGGTTGCAGGTCGATGTCGGCCAGCGTCCGCACGGCCGCCCGGAGTTCGGCGGCGATGTCGGGCGCCGGGACGCCGTCCTCGACGACGCTGCCGGCGACCAGGGCCACCCGGGCGCCGGGGAGCGGGATCGCGTCCAGCCAGTGGGCCTGCGGGCCGGCGGCGGCAGAGCTGCAGACGGCGAGATCCGCAGCCGGGGACTGCGGCAGCGGACCCGCCGGCATCCCGCCCGCCGAGGAGAGCGGCAGGTCGCAGGCGTCACAGGTGTCCCACTCCGCCTGCCGCACCCGCTCGACGGCGCGTGCCGTCCGGCCCTCGGCGACCTGGCCGTTCGCGTTGCCGCAGGCCATGCGCTGCAGGCGCAGCCGGGTCCGGCAGACGACGAGAGCGAGGCCGGCCGAGAGCGCGGCGGCGGCGATCACGACCGTGCGGCCGCCGTCCGACACCCCCCTGATCGCGAAGCCGTAGACGCCCACGCTGGCCACCAGCGTCGAGACCCCGATCAGCAGCGTGCGCCTGACCGGAAGCAGGGCGGCGGCCACGAGGGGGGCCAGCACCGAGTAGTCCGACCAGCGGACCAGGCCGCCCTCGGAGGCGCCCAGTTGCACCGCGCAGATCGCGCCGAGGTAGACCGCGAGCAGGGAACCCGGCCGCCACGGCAGCCGCCACGACAGGAGTCGAAGGGTGACCATCCTCGTCACAGTCCTTTCGTGATGAGCGCGCTGTGCCGCGTGTGCGGGTTGCCCGTTCGCGTCGTCCGGACAGGGCTCGCCGCGTTCCGGATCCTCACGACCACGCCTCCCGGGGGCGGGGTGGGCGGGCCGCGCGCTGGACGGCCACCAGGGCGAGGTCGTCGTCGAGGTGCGGGCCGACGTGACCGTCCACGTCCCGGCTGACGTGCCCCACGAGGCCGCCGGGGGAGTCCCAGGGCCAGCCGGCGGCCCGGTCGAGGACGGGGTAGAAGCCGCCGCCGGCGTCACGGGCCTCGGCGAGGCCGTCGGTGTAGAGCAGCAGTGTGTCGCCGGGGCCGAAGGCGAAGGTGTCCAGGGGGAAGGCGTCCGGGGTGTCCCCCGCCAGCCCCAGCGGCGGGGCCGGCTGCGCCACGTCCAGCAGCGTCACCCGCCCGTGCCGCCGCAGCAACGGCGCGGGGTGCCCGCAGCTGACCACCCGCACCAGCCCTTCCGCGTCCGGGAGTTCGATCAGCAGGGCGGTGACGAAGCGTTCGGCGTAGTCCAGGTCACTGTCGCTGCCATGGCCGTCTTCCCCTTCGCCTTCGCCTTGGCTCGCGGCCAGTTCGGCGAGATGCCTGCGCAGGCTGCGTTCCAGCGCGGCCGCCAGCTCAGGGAGCGTGCGGTACTGATGGGCCGCCTCACGGAAGGCGCCCAGGACGGCGGAGGCGTCCGCGATGGCCGGCAGCCCCTTGCCCCGCACGTCGCCGATGAGCACGCGGGTCGTGCTGCCGGTGCGGGCGGCGGCGTACAGGTCGCCGCCCACCAGCGCGTGTTTCGTCGCCGCGCGGTACACCGAGGCGACCCGCAGCGGGCCCAACTGCCGGGGGATGGGGCGCAACAGCACCCGTTGGGCCGCCTCGGACACCGCCCGTACCTGTCCGAGTTCCCGCAGGTCCCGGTCGTGCAGGGCGCGTGCCGCGACGACGAAGGCGGAGACCACCAGCACCGCTCCGATGTGGATGGGCATCAGCGGCGAGTGCAGCAGACCGTCACGCCGGTCCACGACGAGCACCGCCGCTCCGGCCGCCACCGCCACCGCCACCGTGAACCGGGTCCGCGCGAACGCCGCCGTGCAGGTCGGCGCGGCCACCAGCAACGGGGACAGATGAATGGCCATCGGGGCGAACAACGCGCCCAGAGTGATCGCCGCGATCAGGACGACGGGCAGGGCCACTTGCGCGCGCGATCCGATGGGCGAGGACCGGCGGGCGACCTGAGGGCCGAGCCGGAGGGGCGCGCCGAGGTCGCCGGCGGCGAGCCCGGGAGAACGTGGCGGGGAGTCGGTGGGCGAGAAGAAGGGCATCGTCGATCCTGCGGGTGGTTCGGAACTCGGGTGCGTGGGCGCCTGGGCGCCGGGATCCTGCCGAGATCACCGATGGGACGGGAATCGGATACTTCGGACACAACGGTCGCGGGCGGCGCGACAGCCTCCTCGGTCCGCTCGCGATGTCACGTTCGTCCGGATCATGGCCCCACCGTCCTCACTGTTTCCGTGTCGTGGAAGCCAGTTGCCACCATGCGGTTTCCGGGTTCCACTGTGCGACTCGGAGTTCGGCGCGTCAAGCGATCGGAACAATTCATCCCGCGCATCTTCCGGAACCCGTGATCAGGAATCCGGAAACCACTCTCTCGACCGCGTGGAACCGAGTGATCGGATATGACATGCGGCATGGGAAATCCGGAATCCGCCCTCGGAAAACCCGGAACCCGGCTCACAGGGGCAGGCTTTGTTGCGATTCCCCGGCCGGCGACGACGACTTCTCGCGTGCCGCGACGGCCGGAACGGGGCGGGCACTCACCCGCCAGGCCTGCCCATGGGATATGGCCAGCGCGCACTCCTTCGTCTCGTGGACGATCTCCTCCAGCCGGGCACCGGTCAGGCGATGCGCCGGCCCCCCGACGCTCACGGCCGCCGTCACGGAGTCGTCGCACCCCAGGACGGGGACGGCCAGGCAGCTGAGACCCAGCTCGCGCTCCTCCTCGGCGAACGCCCAGCCCCTTTCCCGGACGAGCCGCAACTGATCCCGCAACACCACCGGGTCGACCACGGTCTTCGGGGTCCGGGCGACCAGCCCCTCCTCGATCACCAGGTGGAGAACCTGCGGCTCGTACGCCATGAACACCTTGCCCGCGGCACTGCCCTGCAGGGGGTTCACCTGGCCCACATAGCCCCAGTCGACGATCGAGTGCTTCGACTGCTCCCACAGCACCGTGACGCGGCGGCCGCCCTGCCGGACCTCGAGAGCGCTGCACTCGCCGTGCTGATCGCGCAGCGCCGCCACCAGCGGCCGGGCCGCGGCGATGAGAGCGGAGGCGGCCATCGCGGCCGAGGACCAGACGACCGACCGGAGCCCGATGCTGTAGACGGTCCCCTGGCGCTGCAGCAGGTCCTCCCGCACCAGCGTGCGCAGGATGCGGGCGACCGTCGAGGCCGGCATTCCGGTCCGGCGGACGATCTCCGACGCCTGGAGGCGGGGAGTGGCCACGGAGAAGCAGTCCAGGATGCGAGCCGACTTCTGAATCACGTGAACGGAGCCGTTCGCCGTCCCCGCGCCATCACGAGTCATGCCGCACCACCTCTCCCGCACCGGTCAACCCGTGGAATGCGACTCCTTTATCGCGGTCCCCTTCACTCTCATTCCTGGGCTGTTGCGGGTCAAGGTGCCCGATCCACGCCTCCCAACCCCCTCGACGGCCGCTCAGGCCGCCGGGCCGCATTCCCCGGAGCGGAATCCGCACGGCAGGTCCACCGCCGGGAATTCCGAATTTTTGGATGATTTGCCTTCGATGAAAGGCGGGCTTTGCCTTTCGGCTCGATTCGTCGTCGCCGGTGGCGTCGGCGCCGCACAGCGGAGGTGTCCGGCCGAGGCCGGGTTGCTGCTAACATCAAAGTGACTTGCTTCTGATTCAGCAGCCACTCACGCACACCCCACTCCCCCTCCCCACTCCCTGAGGAAGACGCCATGACCGCGCAGCCCATCACCCCCGCCGACCTGCCCGGCACCGTCACCCGCTACCTTCAGGCCCACCTCGTCCGCGACACCGCGACGGCGATCAGCGCCTTCACCCCCGACGCCACCGTGACCGACGACGGCCGGACGTACGAGGGCCGCGCCGCGATCGAGCGGTGGCTGGACCGGGCGGCGAGCGAGTACACGTACACGACCGAACAGATCGCCGCCGAGCGCGCCGACGCGGAGCACTACATCGTGACCAACCACCTGGAGGGCGACTTCCCGGGCGGCGTGGTCGACCTGCGCTACCGTTTCGCGCTCAGGGACGGCCTGATCGAGCGACTCGACATCGCGCCGTGAGTCATGCTTCATCCATGACGACCGCACCGAACGATCCCCCCTCCCCCGCCTCAACCCACGCCCTCGACGGGACGACCACCGTCCCGCGCCTGGGCTTCGGCGCGATGCAGCTGCCCGGCCGGTGGAACGGGCCCGCCGCCGACCGGGCCACGTCGGTGGCGGTCGCGCGCCGGGCCGTCGAGCTCGGCGGGCACCACATCGACACCGCCGCCTTCTACTTCTCCGGCGGCAACCGGGCCAACGCGATCCTGCGCGAAGCCCTTCACCCGTATCCCGCCGGCGTCACGATCGCCACCAAGGTGGGCCCGCTGCGCGACGCGAAGGGCCAGATGTACGGGGAGGCGGAGCCGGGGCAGTTGCGCGGCCTGGTCGAGGAGAACCTGAGGGAGCTCGGCGTCGACGTCCTGGACCTGGTGTATCTGCGGGTCGGCCGCCGCGGCACCGACACGGCCGACTCCCTCGGTGAACGCTTCGCCGTGCTGGCGGACTTGCGGCAGGAAGGTCTCATCCGGCACCTGGGCGTCAGCAATGTGACGCGCGGTCAGCTGGACGAGGCGCGCGCCATCGCGCCGGTCGCGGCGGTGCAGAACCAGTTCGGCGTCGCGGACCAGCGGGACAGCGCCCTGGTCGACTTCTGCGCGACCGTGGACATCGCCTACATGCCGTTCTTCGCGCTCGGCGGTGGCTACTCCCCGCTCGACGGCGACGCACTCGCCAAGGTGGCGGAACGGCAGGGTGCGACGCCGTTCCAGATCGCCGTGGCCTGGGGCCTGGCCCGTTCCCCCTCGATCGTCCAGATCCCCGGCACGGCCTCCCTCTCCCACCTGGAGGAGAACATGGCCGCCGCCGCGATCGTCCTCGACGCCGACGACCTGTCCCTGCTCGACGGCGGCCGGTCCGCGACCGCGTGACCGGCCACCTGACCGGCCGCGTGACCGGTCGCCCAGCGGCCGTCAGCCGGCGCCGAGCAGGCGCCGCACCTTGACGACGTTGTCCTGGCGCGCCGTGGGACGGCCCTCCGGGTCGTCCTGCACGCGCTCGTGCTCCTCGCTCAGCAGCACCTCCCACTCCCCCTCGGCGAGTTCGAGGTCGCGCACGACCTCGTCCGGGGTCGGGAAGTGCACCTCCGGGTGGTGGTTGTGCTCCCAGGACGGGAAGCCGCCGTGACCGGTGACGAGCAGGATGCCGCCGGGGGCGACGGCGGCCGCCGCGGAGCGCAGGATGCGCTCGCGGGGCATGTGGCCGATGGTGTGCAGGAAGTGGGCCGAGACCAGGTCGAAGGCGCCCTCGGGGAAGGACTCGCCGAGGTCGTGGCGCTCCCAGGTGATCAGCTCGCCGACGCCGGCGTCGGCCGCGTGCCCCGCCGCGCGCCGCAGCGCGACCCCGGAGATGTCCACGGCGGTGACGCGCCAGCCGCGCCGGGCCAGCCAGATCGCGTCGCCGCCCTCACCGCAGCCCAGGTCGAGGGCGGTGCCCGGCTTCAGGTCGGAGGTCTCGCGGACCAGGACGTCATTGGGGTTGCCGCTCCACACGCGCTCGGTCGAGGCGTAGCGGTCGTCCCAGTAGTCCTCCTGCGAGGCGATGTCGTCGGTCATCGGTGGATCGGGTCCCTTCGGTCTGCGGTGTCGCGGCGCCGTCGCGGGCGCCGCTCGGTGCCGACGATGCGCCCGGCGGATGCGGACGGGCAAGATTCCTTGCCGGTTCGGCAACAACGCCGGGAGGAGGCGGGGCCCGGGGCGCGCCCGCGTGCCGCGCGGCCGATGATGGGGGGACGGCAGGACGTCGCGCGTGGAGGCTCGCCATGGCCGTGTGGCACGTACGTGATTTCACCCCGGACGATCTCGAGGCCGTGGTGCGCCTGGACGCCGAGAGCGGCACGACCGACCAGCCCGCCGTCTTCCGCCTCTCCGAGGCGGTCGCGGCCCTGCAGGCGCAGCACCCCAGTGTGGTGGCGGTCGCCGGCGGCCACCTCATCGGGGCCGCGATCGGCCGTGTCGACGGGGACCGGGCGTGGGTGCTGCGGATCAGCCTGCATCCGTCGTGGCGCAACCTGGGCCTGGGCACCGCGCTGCTGTCCGCGGTGGAGCACCGGCTGCAGGCGGCCGGGGCGCGGACGCTGGCCGCCGTGCTGCCCGAGGAGGAGACGGGCACCGCCGCGCTGTGCAATTCCGGGTTCACGCGGCGCCAGGGCCTGACGTACTTCGAGAAGACCGAGGTGGTGACGGCCCAGGACCCGGCGGTACTGGCCTCGCTCGGGGCGCTCGTCCCGCCCACCGGGCTGTGGGAGAGGCTCGCCGGGATGGGCCGGGAAAAGGCCCTGATCGAGCGCCGGATCGTGCTCCCGCTGGCCAATGCGGAGCTCGCCGACGAGCACGGGGTGGAACCGCCGCAGGCCGTGGTGCTGTTCGGGCCGCCGGGCACGGGCAAGAGCACCTTCGCCCAGGCCGTGGCCGGCCGGCTGGGCTGGCCCTTCGTGGAGTTGTTCCCGTCCCGGCTGGCCTTGGAGGGCGGCATCGCGACGGGGCTCGGCCGGCGCTTCGAGGAGATCGCGCAGCTCGACCATGTGCTGGTCTTCATCGACGAGGTGGAGGAGGTGGCGGGCCGCCGCAATCTCGCCGACCCCGCCTCCGTGGGCGTGGTGAACGAACTCCTCAAGTCCATCGTGCGGTTCCGCGACCGCGACGGCCGGCTGCTGATCTGCGCCACCAACACGGTGGCAGCCCTCGATCCGGCGTTCCTGCGGCACGGCCGCTTCGACTACGTGCTGCCGGTCGGCCCGCCCGACCACGAGGCCCGCCGCGCGCTGTGGGGGAGCTATCTCGCCAAGGCGGGGGCCGACGCCGACACCACGGCACTCGCCGACGCCAGCGAGGGCTTCACGCCCGCCGACATCAAACAGGCGGCGCGTGCCGTCGCGCAGACCACGTTCGAACGCACCTTGGACACCGGGAACAGGACGCGGGCCACCACGGACGACTACCTGCGCACCATCCGTACCACTCGCCCCACGGTCACCAGCGACATGGCGCTGGAGTTCGCGGAGCACAGCGTCCGTTACGGCCGCACGTGAGCGTCAGGAGGGGCCGCGCGGACGCGGTTCCGCCCTATGTTGATGTCATGGCCACGACGTCAGCCTCATCCGCATCTGCATCTGCATCCGCGCCCGCGCCCGCGCCCGGCCCGCTGCGCCGGCTCACCCTCGACCAACTCCGGCGCCGTACGAGCATGAAGTGGCGGTCCTATCCGGCCGACGTCCTGCCGCTGTGGGTGGCCGAGATGGACGTCCCGCTCGCCGAGTCGGTGGCGCGGGCGCTCACCGACGCGATCGCGCTCGGGGACACCGGCTATCCGGCGGGGACCGGGTACACCGAGGCGCTGGCGGGCTTCGCCCGTGAACGCTGGGGCTGGGACGGTGTCACGAGCGAGCGCGCGGCGATCGTGCCCGACGTGATGCTCGGCGTGGTCGAGATGCTGAAACTGGTGACCGCGCCCGGCGACCCGGTGATCGTCAACTGCCCGGTGTACCCGCCGTTCTACCAGTTCGTGACCCACATGGACCGGCGGGTGGTGGAGGCACCGCTCGGCCCGGACCTGCGGCTGGACCTCGCCGCCCTGGAGACGGCCTTCGCCCGCTGCGCCACGGGCGGCGGCCGGGCCGCGTACCTGCTGTGCAGCCCGCACAACCCGGCCGGCACGGTACACACCGCCGGGGAGCTGGCCGCCGTGGCGGCACTCGCGGGCGCCCACGGGGTGCGGGTCGTGGCCGACGAGATCCACGCCCCCGTGGTGGACCGGGGCACCGCCTTCGTGCCGTACCTGAGCGTGCCGGGGGCGGAGAGCGGGCTGTCGCTGATGTCCGCGTCGAAGGCGTGGAACCTGGCCGGGCTGAAGGCGGCGCTGGCGCTCGCCGGGCCCGCCGCGGCCGAGGACCTGGCGCGGATGCCGGAGGAGGTCGGCCACGGCCCGAGCCACCTGGGCGTCATCGCGCACACCGCGGCGCTGCGGGAGGGCGGCGACTGGCTGGACGCGGTCCTGGCGGACCTGGACCACAACCGCCGGCTGCTGCGGTCCCTGCTGGCCGAGCACCTGCCCGCCGTCGGCTACCGCCCCGCTCCGGGGACGTATCTGGCCTGGCTGGACTGCCGGGCGCTGGGCCTGGGCGCGAACCCGTCGGAGGTGTTCCTGGAGCGCGGCCGCGTCGCCTTCAGCCCCGGCCCCGACTTCGGCACGGGCGGCGACGGCCACGTCCGGCTCAACCTGGCGACCAGCCCCGAGGTGATCACGGAGGCGGTACGGCGCATGGCGTCCGCCGCGGCCGGCCGGGCCGTCTGAACCCGGCGCACACGGGTAGCCGCCCCAAGAGCGCGAACCGAGGAGCGTCAAGGAGCAGCGAGGAGGCGAGCGCCGTGACCAGCACTCCGGCACACGGGCCCCGCGACGGGCTGCACGTCGTGGTCGTGGGCGCGACGGGCAACGTCGGCACCAGCCTGGTGCGGGCGCTCGGCGAGGACCCGGCGGTCGCCCGGATCACCGGGATCGCCCGCCGAGTGCCCTCGGACTGGCGGCCCGCGAGAACCACGTGGGTCGGTGCCGACATCGCGGACGACGACACGCGGCTGGCGGACCTCTTCCGGGGCGCCGACGCCGTCGTCCACCTCGCCTGGCTGCTGCAGCCCAGCCACGACCCGGCGATCACCTGGCGCACCAACGTCCTCGGCAGCATCCGGGTCTTCGACGCCGTGGCGGCGGCAGGCGTCCCCGCGTTGGTGCACGCCTCGTCGGTGGCCGCGTACTCCCCCGGGCCGAAGGACCGTCCCGTCGACGAGTCCTGGCCCACGCACGGCTGGCCGGGGGCCGCGTACTGCCGCGAGAAGGCGTACATCGAGCGGTACCTCGACGGGTACGAGCCGGACCATCCTGGGGTACGGGTGGTGCGCATGCGGCCCGCCTTCATCTTCAAGAAGGAGGCCGCCGCGCAGCAACGCCGCCTCTTCGCAGGTCCGTTCCTGCCCGGGCGGCTGGTCCGGCCGCGGCTCGTGCCGGTCGTGCCCGACATGCGGGGTCTGCGCTTCCAGGCCCTGCACACCGACGACGCCGCCGAGGCCTACCGCAAGGCGGTCCTGCGCCCGGTGCGCGGCGCCTTCAACCTGGCCGCGGAACCACCGCTGGACGCGGGCGAACTGGCCTCGATATTCGGCGCCCAGGTGGTACGGATGCCGCGCCCCGCGGTGCGTGCCGCCCTGGCGGGCGCCTGGCGGCTGCACCTCGTGCCGTCCTCCCCCGGGCTCTTCGACGCGGTGCTGCGGCTGCCGCTGCTCGACACCGGCCGGGCCCGGCGGGAACTCGACTGGCGGCCGCTGCACAGCGCGACCGACGCGGTCGAGGAGTTCCTGGAAGGTCTGCGCGAGGGCAGTGGCGCGTCGACCGCGGTACTGGCGCCGAGCGGGGCCGTGGGGCGGCTCCACGAAGTCGCGACGGGCGTCGGCTCCCGGCCCTGAGGGCGGACACGAGACGAAAGGTGAGGTGACGGTCATGCCGGCAGGTTCCAGTCCCAAGCGCGAGCGCCAGTACGAGCACATCAAGGAGAGCGCCAAGGAGCGCGGCGAGAGCGAGAAGCGCGCGGAGGAGATCGCCGCCCGCACCGTCAACAAGGAACGCGCCCGCGCGGGCGAGTCCCGCACCGCCAGTCGCAGTTCCCTGGACGACATCTCCTCGGGGCGACGCGGCGGCCTGCGCTCGGGCCACGGCCCGCAGGGCCCCACCTACGATCAGCTGTACGCGGAGGCGCGGCGGCGCAACATCGACGGCCGCTCGCACATGAACAAGGCCGAACTCAAGCGGGCGCTGGGTGACGACTGACCCGTAGGGCCAGGGCTTCGGCGACGACGCGAGCGTGTCGCACCCGCCGCGCCGAAGCCGTCGGCGCCCCTGCGGTGCGCATCACCGCGGACCGTGCAGTCGCAGGGCACGCGGTCCCCCCGGCCGTGATGAGAGGGCCCTACGTGTCCCCGGCCTCCCGAAGCCGAGGACAGGCGGCGGACCGGCCGGCGCGCGCTGGTCGGACTCCGTGCCCGGCTCCTTGACCATCAGCGGTCACCCGGAGAGCCGGGCCGGCGCGGCCCGGAGGGCTCGTACGCACCCCCACAGATGTCCGGCGACGAGCAACGGGCTGCGGCGGCCGCAGCATGGCCGCGGAGACAAGCGCACGACCGCGCCTTTCGTCCCCCGCCCCCGGAGACCGACACGCCGCCCCAATTCCTCTGCGGGCACCGGCGCCGACGATGTTCAGGCGCGCCCCGGGGTGGCCGGGGCGGCCAGGGCAGGGCATCGGGCCGTTCACCATCACCCTCGGCCCGGCAAGGACCGGGTCAGGGCACCGACTCCCCCTGTGCGGCGGGCTCGTCGAACCCCACGGAAGCCGCGCGCCAGGTCGCCTCGTCCGCGCCCAGCAACGCCGCGAGGACGCCGGGCGGCGGCAGGGGGCCGTGGTCGGCGGGGACGCGCAGGGCCGAGGCAGCCGTGAGGTGGCCGAGGCGGAGTGCGGGGGCGACGGGGAGGCCGCGGTGGAGGCCGGCGAGGAAGCCGGCGGCGAACGCGTCCCCGGCGCCCACGGGTTCGGCCACCCGGACGGTCAGCGCGGGCACCGTGTGCGCGTCGGGGCCGACGAACGCGGTGGCGGCGCGCGCGCCGTCCTTCACGACGAGGACCCGCGGCCCGGCCAGCAGCGCGCGGACCGAGCGCGCGTCGGTGACGGCGTCCCCCCACAGCGCCTGCGCCTCGTCCAGCCCGACGAGCACGATGTCGGCGCGGTCGGCGAGGGTGCGCAGCACGTCCGCGGCGGTGGCGCGGTCGCTCCACAGGGCGGGGCGGTAGTTCACGTCGAAGCTGACGGGGTACGGCCGTTCGGGGCGGAGCGCGCGCTCGACGAGGGCGCGGCAACTGTTCGACAGCGCCGGCGTGATCCCGCTGAGGTGGAGCAACGCGGCGCCGTGCAGGGCCGGGTCGTCGAGCAGGGCCTCGGTGAGCGCCGACGCCGCCGAGTCGCGGCGGCGGTAGTGCACGCGGGTGGCGTGCTCCCCCGGGTCCTTGAACAGCAGCCCGGTGGGGCGGTCCGGGTCGACGCGCACGCCGCTGACGTCCACCCCGCCCGCGGCGATCCGCTCGCGGACGCGGCGGCCGAAGGGGTCGTCGCCGACGGCGGACACCCAGCGCGCCGGCACGTCGTGGTCGGCGAGGTAGAGGGCGACGTTCGACTCGGCGCCCGCGACCGCCACCCCGAGCCGGTCCGCGCTCTCCAGCGGCCCGAGGGGGTCCGGCACGAGCGCGGCCATGGTCTCCCCGACGCAGACCACGGGGCCCGGACCGAGCGCCGGCACAGCGGTGTTCACGGCGCGTTCTCCGGTTCGGGACCGGCCGGGCGGTAGGGCGCGGCGGGGGCTCCGGGGACGTCGACGCGGACGGCGAAGACGGCGCCGTCGAGCGGGCCCGGAACGGCGAGCCCGATGGTGGCGCTGGTGACATGGAGGGTCCGGCCGTCGGAGCCGCCGAGGCAGAGGCCGGCGGGCTGGACGGCGGGGAGCTCCAGGACGCGGTCGAGAGCCCCGTCCGGGAGGTATCGGCGGACCTGGCCGGTTCCCCAGACCGCGGTCCACAGGGCGCCCTCGGTGTCGACGGTCATGCCGTCCGGGCTGCCGGAGTCCAGGGTCACGAAGGTCTCCGGCGCGCCGAGTTCACCGGTGGCCACGTCCACGGGGTAGCGGCGGACGACGCCGCGGGCGCTGTCGGCGAGGTACATCGTGCGGCCGTCGGCGGTGAAGGCGGGCCCGTTCGGGATCGTGACGCCGCTCAGGGCGCGGGTGACCGTGCCGTCGCGGTCCACGCGGTACAGGGAGCCCGCGTCCTTGGTCGCCGCGTAGGCCATGCTGCCCGCCCAGAAGCGGCCGTACGGGTCGGCGACGCCGTCGTTCATGCGCATGGGCTCGGGCGCGCCGTCCTCGGGGCGGGCGAGCCAGCGGGTCCGCCCGGCGGGGTCGATGCGGCAGATGCCCGTGCCGGCCGCCGCGATCCAGTGGCCGGGGCGTCCCTCGACGGGAGCCACCGCGCCCAGGGGGACGGCCAGTTGGGCGACGGTGCCGAAGGCGGGAGCGGTCAGCAGACGGCCCGTCAGGATGTCGGTGAGTACGGCCCGGCCGTCGCTCCAGCGGATGCCCTCGCCCAGTTCGAGCCGTTCGCCGCCGACGACTTCGTAAGCGGTGCCGGCGGCCGTCACGGCGCGGGCTCCTCGCGGACGACGTCCAGGAACTCCCGGGCCCGCTCCCGCAGCGCGGCGAGGCTGCCGCCGGCGGCCGCGTCCGCCACCAGCGGCGAGCCGACGCCGACCGCGACGGCGCCGCCGGCCAGGTACGCGGCGGCGGCCGGCGCGTCCACGCCGCCGACCGGCACGAAGGGCAGGTCGGGGAAGGGTCCGCGGAGGTCCCGCAGGTAGCCGGGGCCGCCCGCGCTGCCGGCGGGGAACAGCTTGAGCGCCTGGGCGCCCAGCCGCAGCGCCTGCAGGATGTCGGTCGGGGTCATCACACCCGCCAGGACGGGCAGTCCGAGTTCGCGGCCGGTGGCGACGCCCTCGCCGACGGCGGGGGTGACCAGGAAGGCGGCGCCGGCCCGGTGGGCGGCGTGCGCGTCGTCGGCGCTGAGCACGGTGCCCGCGCCGAGGGTGGCCTCGGGCCCGAGCGCGGCGCGGGCCTGTGCGATCACGTCGAGCGCGCCGTGTCCGGAGAGGGAGACCTCGATGAGGGTGACGCCCTCTTCGGCGAGGGTGAGAACGGTCTTGAGTGCGGCGTCCGGGTCGTTGCCCCGGACGATGGCGAGCAGCCGGTGGGCACGCAGCGCGGCGAGCAGGTCCATCCGACATCCCTTCTGCTGGTGGGTGGTTCAGGTGCGGCGGGTCGCGGTGACGGTCAGCCGCCACGAGACCTCGCCGGAGGCGGGCACGACGGCGGTGTCGCCCTCGTCCCCGTCCGCGCGGTCGAAGCCCCGGCCGAGCATCGGCTCGACACCGGTCGAGCGGTACGGCGCGCCGGCCGGGAAACCGCCGAGGTTGCGCCACAGTGCGACGGCGACCGGTTGTCCCTCCGCCTCGACCGCCATGTGCAGCGTGTCGGGCCCGTCGGTCACCGTCACCCGCGCGGTGTCGACGACGGCGCCGACGGCGGTACCGTCGTCGGGCCCGAGCGCGTCGAGCGGGACGCCGCCCACCGAGGGCCAGGTGCCGGGGACTTGGGTCGCGCCCTCGTCCGGGTAGAGCCGGGCGGCGACGGCCCCGTCGACCCCGTCGACGCTGAGCCTGGCGGCGGGCGACAGGTCCAGCAGGGCGTGGGCGGCCCACACGAAGCGGTAGCCGGGTTCGGCGCGGAGCGTGTAGGCGGCGACGACGGCGCCCGCCTCGGCGGTGACGCGCCGGGTCAGCCGGAAGCCGGGGCACTCCACGGCGTACCCGTCGCCCTCCGCCCGCCACGGCCGCGACCAGGCGTCCCCGTGGTCGGGGAGCCCGCGCACGGTGGGCACGCACTCCTCGAGGCCCCCGGCGTCGGCGAAGGCGTCGCCGGGGGCGACGCCCGCGCGGCGGGGCTCGTCGCGGTGCCAGAGCCATTCGCGCCCGCCGCCGGCGAGCGAGGTCCACCGGCCGCCGTGCGCCGGGTCGGTGGCGACGGTGAGCGGCACCGGCCGGGTCTCGGTCACCATTCGGCGAAGGAGCCGTCGGCGTGCCGCCAGACGGGATTGCGCCAGGCGTGCCCGGCGCGGTCGGCGGCGCGCACGGCCTCCTCGTCGACGTCGATGCCGAGACCGGGCGCCTCGGTGCGACGGGCCTGACCGTCCACGAAGCGGAACGGCTCGGTGTCGACCATGTACGACAGCAGGTCGGCGTCCTTGTTGTAGTGGATGCCCCGGCTCTGCTCCTGGATGAGGAAGTTGGGCGTGGCGAAGGCGACCTGGAGGCTCGCCGCGAGCGCGATGGGCCCGAGCGGGCAGTGCGGCGCGAGGTGCGCGCCGAAGGTCTCCGCGAGGGCGGCGATCCGGGTGACCTCGGAGATGCCGCCCGCGTGGGAGAGATCCGGCTGCGCCACGGCGACGCCCGCGTTGAGCACGGTGAGGAAGTCGGCGCGGCCGTAGAGCCGTTCGCCGGTGGCGAGCGGGACGGAGGAGGCGGCGACCAGGCCGGGGAGCAGGTGCGCCTGGTCCGGCAGCACGGGCTCCTCCACGAAGAGCGGGTGCAGCGGGGCTATCTCGTGCAGCACGCGCCGGGCGTTGGCCGCGCTGAACCGGCCGTGGAAGTCGACGGCGACGTCGCGGTGCGCGCCCAGCACCTCGCGGGCGACGGCGACGCGCTCGACGACGGCCGCCGTCTCGGCGGGGCTGGTGAGCGGCGGGGTGGCGCCCGCGGCGTTCATCTTGACGGCGGTGAAACCGGCCTCGACCTGGGCGGTGATCTCGTCCTTCAGCCGGGCCGGTTCGTCGCCGCCGACCCAGGCGTAGACGCGGACGGTGTCGCGCACCGGCCCGCCGAGCAGGGTGTGCACGGGCACGCCGAGGGTGCGGCCCGCGATGTCCCACAGGGCCTGGTCGATGCCGGCGACGGCGCTGGAGAGCACGGGCCCGCCGCGGTAGAAGCCGCCCTTGGTCAGCACCTGCCAGTGGTCCTGGATGCGCGACGGGTCCTTGCCGATGAGCTGTTCGGCCAGCACCTCGACGGCGGCCCGCACCACCTCGGCGCGGCCTTCCACTACGGGTTCGCCCCAGCCGACGACGCCGTCGTCGGTCTCGATGCGGCAGAACAGCCAGCGGGGCGGCACGAGGAACGTCTCGATGCGCGCGATCTTCACTTTGCCGGGTCGTCCTTCTCTTCGGTGGGGGGATGCTCGGAGCCGTGCGGGCCGCTGACCTTGTCGAGGTCGCGCATCGCCTGGTCGAGCAGAGCGCGCATGGCGTGCTCCGCCGCGTCCGCGTCCCGGTCGCGCACGGCGTCCAGGACGGCGCGGTGGCTCGGCACGGGGTCCTCGCTGTGGGGGGCGCTGTGCACGATCTGGTCGCGCTGGGCGAGGCCGGACTCGATGACCATCTCCATGCGTTCGAGCAGTTCGTTGTGCGTGGCCACCAGCAGCGCGCGGTGGAAGGCGAGGTCGGCCTCGACGGCGTGGCTCGCGCCGCCCCCCTCGCCCATGGCGGTCAGTGCCGCCTCCAGTTCCCGGAGGTCCTCGTCGGTGCGGCGGGCCGCGGCCAGCCGCACGGCGGCGGGTTCGATGATGCCGCGGACCTCGCCGAGGTTGCGCAGCAGCGCGAGGTCGGCGCCGTTGCCGTTGCTCTCGGAGAACTGCCAGCGCAGGACGTCGGCGTCGAGCAGGTTCCAGTCGGCACGCGGTCGCACGAAGGTGCCGCGCTTCTGCCGTGCGTCGACCATGCCCTTGGCCGCGAGCACCTTCAGCGATTCACGCAGGGCCGTCAGGCTGACGTCCAGTTCGCTCTGCAGGGCCGCCATGTCGAGCGTCGCTCCCTCGGGGATCTCGCCGCTGAGCACTCGGCGTGCGAGGGTCTCCACGGTCTGGCCGTGCACTCCGCGGCGCGCGTATGGCGTCATGTGTATGCCTTTCTTGCAAGTCGTTCAGGGCGGGACCGTCGTCTCGGTCGTCTCCGTCAGGCGGAGGACTTGACGACGCTCCAGCCGCCGTCGACGAGCAGGCTCGTTCCGGTGATGTACGAGGACTCGTCGGCGGCGAGGAAGGCGACGGCGGCGGCGACCTCCTCGGGCGTGCCGAAGCGGCCGGCCGCTGTCTCGGCGACGCTCTGATCACGTTCGGCCTGCGGCACCCGGTCCCAGGCGGCGGTCAGGATCGGCCCGGGGACCACGGCGTTGACGCGGACCTCCGGTCCGTACTCGACGGCGAGCTGGCCGCACAGCGACAGCAGCGCGCCCTTGCTGGCCGCGTAGGCCGGGTGCCCGGGGATGCCCCGGTGGGCGTGGACGGAGGAGGTGAGCACCACGGCGCCGCGCTGCTCGCGCAGGTCGGGCAGCATCGCCTTGAAGCCGAGGAAGGCGCCGGTGAGGTTGACGGACAACTGACGCTCCCAGGAGGCGAGGCTCGTCTCGTGGGCGGGGGCGACCTGCACCGTGTACGCGTTGCTGACCAGGACGCCCACGGGCCCGAAGCCGTGGGCGGCGTCGGTGACCCGCCGCCAGTCGTCCTCGCTCGCGACGTCGGCGGCGACGAAGGCGGCGCGCGCGCCGTCCTTGCGCAGCCGCGCCGCGGTCTCCTCACCGCGGTCGGCGGCGATGTCGACGAGGACAACGGCAGCGCCCTCGGCGGCCAGGCGCGCCGCCGCGGCGGCGCCGATGCCCTGAGCGGCGCCGGTGACGACGGCGACGCGGTTGGTGAAGCGGGCCGCTTGGTTCATGGGGCTGGTCGTCTCCTGTTTCATCGCTGGTGTGCAGATTCTCGCCGTGTCGTCACTGCCGGGACAGTACGACGAGCTCCGCGTCGTGGTGCGCCGTCCACGCGAACGGCAGGCCGGAGTGCGCCAGATGGGCTCCGCTGTAACGGGTGCCGGTGGCGGTGTCGGTGTAGACGGCCTCCGGGGCGAGCCCGCGCAGGCGCAGCCGGGCGGCCCGGCCGGGCACCAGGGGCGCGCCGTCGAGCGGCCCGGTGTTCCACGCCGTCACGACCACGCGCTCGCCGGACGCTTCCTCGTACTGGATGCCGCAGGTCGGGTCGGCGGGGCTGCCCAGCAGGCGGACCTCGCCGTGGTGGACGACGTCGCGGACCTCCTTGTAGCGGGCGATCCACCGCGCTGCCTCGGCGCGCTGCCCGGGCGTCCAGTGCCGGATGTCGGCGCCGATGCCGAGCACGCCGGCCGCGGAGTTGACGAACCGGAAGGCGAGCGAGCGGGGCCGCGGGTCGAAGACGCCGGGGGCGTCGGTGACCCAGGAGCTCATGGTGTGCGGGGCGTGCGCGTGGAGGTATCCGTACTGGATGCGCAGCCGGTCCATGGGCGCGGTGTTGTCGCTGAGCCACACCACGTCGGTGCGGGCGATGGTGGCGTGCTCGACGCGTCCGCCGCCGCCCGCGCAGCCCTCGACGGTGACGTGCGGGTGGGCGGTGCGCAGGTGGTCCAGGACCCGCAGGTAGCCGGCGATGTGGGCGGCGTCGAGGTCCTGGAGCTCCGGATCGGCTCCCGCCGGGTGGCCGGGGCGGCCGCGCTCGGTGGGCGGCCGGTTCATGTCCCACTTGAGGTAGCTGATGGCGTGGGAGCCCAGCAGCCGGTCCAGGGTGCCGATGACGAACTCCTGGACGTCCTCGCGGCCGAGGTCGAGCAGCAGTTGGTTGCGCACGAGCGTCGCGGGCCGGCCGTCGACGCGGTAGACCCACTCGGGGTGCTCCGCGTACAGCTTCGAACGGGGGCTGATGCCCTCGGGCTCGACCCACAGGCCGAAGTCCATGCCCAGCGCCCGCACGTCCTCGACGAACCGGTCGAACCCGCCGGGGAACTCGGCCGGGTCCGGGTCCCAGTCGCCGAGGCCGCCGGTGTCGTCGGGACGTCCGGTGAACCAGCCGTCGTCGACGACGAAGAGTTCGGCGCCGAGATCCGCGGCGACCTTGGCGAGCTCCAGCTGCCCGGCGGCGTCGACGTCGAAGCCCGTCGCCTCCCAGGAGTTGTAGAGCACCTTGCGCGGCCGGTCGATGCGCTCGCCGGTCAGGTGCCGCTCGTAGCGGTGCCAGACGCGGGCCAGTCCGTCGAGCCCGTCGGGGCTGAAGGCGCAGGCCAGCCGGGGCGTGACGAGAGTGGCGCCGGGCGCGAGGCGGACGGCGCCCTCGTGGGGCACGCGTCCGGCGCGGACGCGCACCGCGCCGCCGGGCTCGGCGTCGGCGGTGATCCGCCAGTTGCCGGACCACTCCAGGGCGATGCCGTAGGTCGGCGTGGCGCCCTCGGCGGGGGCGGCGGCGTCCTGGACCGCGAGCCAGGGGTGGTACGCGTGCCCGGCCGAGCCCTGGGTGCTCTCCATCTCGAAGCGCCCGCGCTCCAGCGTGACGTCCTTGAGCTGGAACTCCTGCGACCACTGGCCGGCCAGGTACGTCAGCCGCGCGCCGCCCTGGACGGGGACGTTGACGGCGGCGGAGTCGAAGCGCTCCAGCCGTACGTCGCCGTCCCCGGTGCAGGTCAGCTCCGTCCAGCGCAGGACGACGTCGGTGCCGGGCACGGTCTCGTAGCACAGCGTGGTGCGCAGACCGAGCACGTCGTCGGCGAAGTCCAGGCGCAGCGAGTGGTCGCCGTCCGCGGTGGCGCCCTCGAAGCTCCACCAGCTGCCGCGGTCGCCGCCGGGGCGGGAGGCGATCAGGTCGGCGCCGGTGAACGGCCGCAGCCCGTACGGGATGTACTCGGCCGGTGCGGCGTCGGCGGGGGTGATGAAGTGGGTGCGGCGCGACCAGTCCATGGGCGACGGGCCGTCCTCGGAGCCGTGCGGCCCCCAGGCGGCGAGCTCGGCCCAGCGGTCGTCACCGCCGAGGGTGACGGCGTAGACGGTGGTGTCGGTGCGCAACAGCCACCGGTGGTGCGCGGTCACTTGACGGCTCCGAGGTTGAGTCCGGCCACGAAGTGGCGCTGGAAGCGGAGGAAGACGGCCACCGTCGGGGCGGCGGCGATCACCGAGCCGGCGGCGATGACGTTCCACATGGACACGTACTGGCCCTGCAGTCCGATCAGGGACGCGGTGATGGGCATCTGCGTGTCGGTGCGCAGCACCGTGATGGCCCACAGCAGATCGTTGAAGATCCACGTGAACGACAGGGCGGTCAGTGCGGCCAGCGCCGGCCGGGCCAGCGGCAGGATGACCCGCCAGTAGATCTGCCACGGGTTCGCGCCGTCGATGACGGCGGCCTGCTGGATCTCGGCGGGGATCGACCGCATGAAGCCGTGCAGCACGAAGACGTAGAAGCCGACACCGAAACCGACCTGCACACCGATCAGGGCGTACAACTGGTCGTAGATGCCGAGCACTTCACTCAGCTTGGAGACCGGGATCAGCAGGATCTGCGGGGGAAGCAGGTTGCCGCCGAGCATCAGCAGCAGCAGGACGCGCCGGAAAGGCAGGTCGTAGCGGCTGAGCGCGAAGGCCGCCATCGAGGCGAGGGCCAGCGAGAGCAGCACGGTGGGAATGGTGACCAGCATGCTGTTGATGAGGGCGCGCTGCTGACCGCCGTCCACCCACGCCTGGCGGAAGCTGTCGAAGGTGAACGAGTGCGGCCAGCTGCCGACGCCGTGCGCGGCGATGTCGTCGAACGTCCGGGTGCTGGTGACCAGGACGAGGGCGATCGGCAGCAGCCACAGCGCGGACAGCAGTCCCGCGGAGAGGTGGAATCCGGCGGTGCGCAGGGCGCGGCCCCGCTTCGGCGACCGGCGGGACTCCGCGGCCCGGGCCTCGCCGGCCCGGTCCGCCGGGCCCTCGGGGTCCTTGACACGCGCGGCGGCGTGGGTGGCGGTCATCAGTCGGCCTCCCTGAAGGCACGCACGAGGTAGCTCGCGATGACGCCGAAGGCCAGCACGAAGATGACCACGGCGAGCGCGGAGCCGTATCCCAGGCGCAGGGACTGGAACGCGGTGGAGTACATGTAGGTGCTCAGCAGTTCGGAGGAGTGGTACGGGCCGCCGCGGGTGAGCGCCCACACGACGTCGAAGGAGCGCAGCGAGTCGATGACGATCACCGACAGGACGACGGCGTTGACACTGCGCAGCTGCGGCAGGGTGATGTGCCGGAACTGCTGCCAGCGGGTGGCGCCGTCGACCTTCGCCGCCTCGTACAGCGCCGGGTCGACGCCCTTGAGGCCGGCCAGGTACAGCACCATGACGTAGCCGACCTGGCGCCACAGCGCGGGCACGATCACCGCGTAGAAGGCGGTGTCCTGGTCGGCGAGCCAGGCGTGTTTCCAGCCGCCGAGGCCGATGGCCTCCAGCACATTGTTGATCAGGCCGTCCGGCTGGTACATCGCCTGCCACACCAGGGCGGTGGCGACCAGCGAGAAGACCACCGGCAGGAAGAGCGCCGCCCGGTAGAACCCGATGCCGCGCCGCTCCTGCTGGAGCAGCAGCGCGGCACCGAGTCCGAGACCGGCGGACAGCCCGCCGAAGAGCAGCAGCCACAGCACCGTGTTGATCGCGGCGGTGCGGAAGACCGCGTCGTGCACCATCTCGCTGAAGTTGCCGAGGCCGACGAACTTCGGGGCGCCCAGCCCGTCCCAGGAGGTCAGGGAGAGATAGAACCCCTGGAGGGCCGGCCAGAAGACCCAGAACGCCTCGGCGAGCAGCGGGATGAGGACGAAGGCCAGGACCACCGGGGGCACCCGAGTGGCCCTGGACCGTCGTGTGGAGCCGATCAAAGCCATTGTCACTGGCTCCAGATCTTCTGTGCGCCGCGCTGCCACGTGGTGAGGATGGAGCCGATCTCCTTGGGCTTCGCCAGGTAGTGCACGAGCGCGGTGTCGGCGGTCGGCTGGAGGGCGTCGCTGGAGTCCCGGTTGAAGAACTGGGTGATCTCCGCGGCGCTCTCGACGAGCTTGCGGCCCTTGGCGACCAGCGGGGTGCCGGCGTCCTTGGCGTCGGGGTGGGTGGGCAGCACGGTGCCCGAGGAGCTCTTGATGTACAGCTCCTGCGACTCGGCGGTGGCCAGGTAGCGCAGCAGCTCCTTGACGCCGTCGGTGCGCTTGCTGCGGGCGCTGGCGAAGTAGCCGTCGGTGGGCGCCTCCTCGGCGACCGGCACCTTGGGGTCGATGATCGGGAACTGGAAGAAGTCCAGGTCCCCGATGGCGTCCTTCGGCGCGGCGTCGGCGAAGAAGGTGCCGATCAGCATCATGCCGGTGCGGCCCTGGAGCAGCGCGGTGGTGGCGTCCTGGAAGGGGATCGCCGTGCCGTTGGGGTCGAAGAACGGGCGCGCCTCGTCCCACTTGTCGAAGACCTTGCGCACTTCGGGGTCGTCGAAGCGGTGCTTTCCGGCGAGGAGTTCGCGGTGGTACGTGGCGCCGTTGACCCGGATGTTCAGGTAGTCGAACCAGGCGGAGGCGACCCACGGGGTGTCGCCGCCGGCGCCGAGGCCGATGGGGGCGACGCCCTTGCTCTTGAGCTTGTCGCACAGGTCCAGGAACTCGTCCCAGTTCTTGGGCTCCTGCACGCCCCACTTCTCGAAGTTGGACTTCCGGTAGAACATGCCCCACCAGTAGTAGCTGGTGGGCACGAAGACCTTCTTGCCGCTGGAGGCCGAGGTGCACAGCTTCTTCAGGGCGTCGGAGTAGCCGGCGAGCTCGGGCTTCTCCCAGACGTCGCTGATGTCGAGCAGCAGGTCCTTCTTGGCGTACGACTCGGCGACGGAGCCGGGGTACCAGGTGTACGCGTCCGGCGGGTTGGCCGAGGTGAGGTAGGTCGGCAGCTGCGTGCGGAAGGTCTCGGACGCGACCGTGTTGAGCTGCGCCTCGGTCTCCCCGCGCTTGTTGAACGCCGCGACGATCTGCTGCATCGCGGTCTTGGCCTGCGGGGAGGAGAGGTTGGACTGCAGGGTCACCGGGCCGCCGGACTTTCCTCCGGATGCGGCCGGGCTCTGGGTGACGCAGCTGCTGAGCAGCGCACCGGTGCCGACGGCGCCGGATACGGCGAGGAACCGGCGGCGGCTGGCGTTGAAGGCGGTCATCTGTGTACTCCTAATGTGCCCACGGAACGGAGCTGAGGCCCCCTGACGGCCCGGCTCTGGGTGCGGCAGGCACAGCCTTTCGCAGGGTCAGAGCGGCGTCAAGATTAATTACTAATTTATTTCTGGGAGAGTGCACCCCCGGCCGAACGAGGCCCGCGGACACGCCTGTTGGAACGTGCGGACGTACGAAGTGGCGCGAGAGATCCGAGCGCGCGACGAGCGGCGCCCGGAGCACGGTCCGATGGACGCGGCCACCAACGCCCGACGGACGCCCACAGAGCGGCCGGCCCTGCGGGGCGCCCCACCTCGGCCGTGCCGGGCGCCGGTGCCACGGCGGAAACTGTGGCGGGGCGCCCGGAGCCTGTCAATATTAATTGCTAATTAACTTAAAAACGGGATGGCGAGACCACGGCCGTGCCCACGTCAGGACACACGAACGCCCCCGTCCGCGGCGGGCGGAACGGGGGCGTCGGAGAAGGGACAGCAGGCGGTCAGGAGCCCGACTGGCCGGCCTTCACCTGCTCGCTGAGGTCGGCGGTGTCCGAAGCCGGGGGCGCCGTCACGGTCTTGGCGTCACCGAACTTCAGGAAGTCCGCGGTCACCTTCATCTTCCCGATCACCTGGACGAACCGGACGGGCAGGTCCTTGCCGTCGACCCAGACGTCCATGTCGATGCCGCCGGCGGAACCGGTCATGGAGCTGAGGAGGTTCTTCTTGTCCTCCGAGGACAGTCCTGCGGCCTCCAGGGTGTCCTTGTCGAAGGTGACGCGGTAGTGATGCGCCTTGATGCCGCGCACCGACTCCTCACCCAGGTCCTTGGCGTCCTTGGACATGCCGATGTAGCGCAGCCCCGCCGTCGGGTCACCGTTCTTCTCGACCGCCGCGGCACCCTGCTCACCGAGCATCGCCGACACGTCGACGCGCATCCAGTGCTTGCCCTTGAGCGGGCCGGCCGGCTGCGGGTCCACGTTGTAGTAGTAGGCACCGTCCACCATCAGGGTCCGGAGCTTCGGGGCGTCCTGAAGGGCCTGCATCTGGGCCGCGTCGGTGTCCATCATGACGTCGTAGGCGAGTCCCTTGCCCCACGAGTAGGTGCCCGTCATCGTGATCGGGGTGCCCTGCCCGGGGTCGGTGACGAATTCGACCTTCGCCGACCCGACCTTCTCGGTACGGTCGGTGACCCGCGCGAGGATCTTCGCGATCGAGTCCGACTTGCCCACGGCCGTCGCCGTGTCGTGCGCCGCCTGGCAGCCGGCCGTCGCGGTCAGCGCGACGGCCGCGGCCCCCACCGTGGCGGCAAGGCGCAAGTGCCTCGACATGCTCATCTGGTCCCACCCCTGTTGCGTGTTGATGTTGTGCGTTCGCTGTGCGGACTGTAGTGCGCGCGACCGACAGGGCCGTAACCATTTCCCACCCGCACCGCCCCCGCCGGGTGTCCGATGGGGGCAGGGGTGCCCAACGGGCGGGACAGGCCGGTACGCTCCGGGCATGTCGGAGGAGGAGACCGCACGGACCGGCCCCGTACCGCCCAGGGCCCGGGATCTCGCAGCCGCTACGGTCGCGCACCTGCTCGTGGCCCTCGTCCCGATGGTGCTCATCGGGCTGATCATCTGGCCGCTCGGCCTGCGGCCGGGCGGCAGCTTCCTCACCGGCCTCGGGCTCTGCATCTTCGTCGGTGGCGTCCCCGTGGCCGAGCTGTACCGGACCCGGCCGCCGGGCCGGCGCTCCGCGGCGGTCGCGGGAGCGGTCGTCCTGCTGGCCATGACCCTGCTGGGGGGCACAGCGGGGTTCTGGATCTCCGCCGACGACCACGACGCGGGCGCCGCGCTCGGCGGGCTCGCCGGGATTCCCCTCGGCGCCGCGGCGTTCGCGTGGCGGATCCGCCACGCCGCCCGGGCGGCCGCCGCCTGACCCGGTCACCGTCGCCGGAACTCCGTGTCCGATATCCGCCGGTGCTCGCGCGCGGGATGCCGCACAGTGGAATGGTGACGATGGACGACCCCAGATACGAGGCGGTGCGCGGCCGGGACGCCCGTTTCGACGGGGAATTCTTCTTCGCGGTGACGACGACGGGCATCTACTGCCGGCCCAGCTGCCCCGCCGTGACGCCCCGGCGGCGCAATGTGCGCTTCTTCCCGACCGCGGCCGCCGCACAGGGCTCCGGTTTCCGGGCCTGCCGGCGGTGCCGCCCGGACGCCGTGCCCGGCTCCGCCGCGTGGAATGTGCGGGCGGACGTCGTCGGCCGGGCGATGCGCCTCATCGGCGACGGCATCGTGGACCGTGAGGGCGTCGCGGGCCTCGCGGCGCGGCTGGGGTACAGCGCCCGCCAGGTGCAGCGGCAGCTCAACGCCGAGCTCGGCGCGGGCCCGATCGCCCTGGCGCGGGCCCAGCGGGCGCACACCGCGCGCGTCCTGCTGCAGACGACCGGGATGCAGACGGCCGGCATCGCGTTCGCCGCCGGCTTCGCGAGCGTGCGGCAGTTCAACGACACGATCCGCGAGATCTACGGCATGACCCCGACCGAACTGCGCGCGGCCCGGCCCCGCGGCGGGCGTTACGCGGCCGGCAGCGGCGGCGAGGGCGCGTCCCCCGCCGCCGGCGGGGTGCCGCTGCGCCTTGCCTATCGGGGCGCCTACGACACCGCGCAGGTCTTCGACCACCTGGAGCGCCGCGCCGTCCCGGGCATCGAGGAGGTCACCGGACCTCCCGGCGGCCGTACGTACCGCCGCACCCTGCGCCTGCCGGGCGGCCACGCCGTCGCCGAGGTGGATGAGACGGCCGGCAAGGGCCACGGCTGGCTGGAGTGCCGGCTGCACCTGAGCGAGCTGCGCGACCTGACGACCGCCACCCAGCGCGTCCGGCGCCTGTTCGACCTGGACGCGGACCCGTACGCGGTGGCCGAACGGCTCGCCGCCGACCCGGCGATGGGGACACTGGCCGCGCTCCGCCCCGGCATGCGGGCGCCCGGCTCGGCCGATCCGCACGAGATGGCGGTCCGCGCCGTGCTGGGCCAGCAGGTCACCCTGGCCGCGGGGCGGCACCTGGGCGCCGCGCTCGTGGCGGCGTACGGGACACCGCTGCCCGCGCCGAGCGGCGGCCTCACCCATCTGTTCCCCACGGCGGACACCCTCGCGGGTGCGTCGCTGTCGGAGCTCGGCATGCCCGGTGCCCGCCGGGACACGCTGCGCGGCCTCGCCGCGGCGCTCGCGGACGGCACCGTCGTCCTCGACCCGGGGGTCGACCGGGACGCCACGGAGAAGGCGCTGCTCGCCCTGCGCGGCGTGGGCCCCTGGACCGCCGGCTACCTGCGGATGCGCGCCCTGGGCGACCCCGACGTCCTGCTGGAGGGCGACGTGGCGGTGCGTGCGGGCGCCGCGCGGGCGGGCGTCGCACTGGAGGAGGCCGAGGCCTGGCGCCCCTGGCGCACGTACGCCATGCACCACCTCTGGAACGCCGCGCAGACCCTGACCTGAGGGGGCCGTCCGGCCCTCCGGGCAGCGGGAATGCGACGTCCGAAACCCGCCAGCACCACCCCCGCCGAGCGACCAGACTCGGAGACGTACCGCACGAAACGACGGAAGGACCGGACCGATGACGGTCTACACCACGGCGCACAGCCCCCTCGGCGAGCTCCTGCTCGTCGGCGAGGAGTCGGCGACCGCCAAGGGCGGCACGGCGCTCACCTCACTGTCCGTTCCCGGGCAGAAGGGCGGCATCACCACCCCCGCGGCCGGCTGGCGCGAGGACCCGGCGGCGTTCGCCGAGATCGTCGGCCAGCTCACGGCCTACTTCGCGGGCGAACTGACCGACTTCGACATCGAGTTCACCACTGCCGGGACCCCGTTCCAGCAGCAGGTGTGGAAGACGGTGGAGACCATCGGCTACGGCGCGACCCTCTCGTACGCCGACGTCGCGGAGCGGAGCGGCCTGCCGCGCGGCTCATCGCGCGCGGTCGGCGCCGCGATCGGCCGCAACCCGCTGCTGGTCGTCCGGCCCTGCCACCGCGTGGTCGCCTCCGGCGGCGCCCTGACCGGCTACGCCGGGGGCATGGCCCGCAAGGAGCACCTGCTGGCGCTGGAATCCGGCCACCGCACCGCCTGACCCGGAGGACCCGCATGACCTCGACCACCCACGCCCCGGCGGCGGCCCGCGAGCGGGTCGCAGCCGCCGACTGGCCCGCGCTCGCGGGCGAGCTCGACGCGTACGGCAGTGCCCTGACCGCCCACCGCGTCCTCACTCCTGCCGAATGCCGCGCGGTGGCCGGTCTGTACGACGAGCCGGCGCGCTTCCGCTCGACCGTCGACATGGCCCGGCACCGCTTCGGCTCCGGCCAGTACCGGTACTTCGCCCACCCGCTGCCGGACCTCGTACGGGAGTTGCGCGAGGCGTTCTACCCCCGGCTGCTGCCCGTCGCACGCGACTGGGCGGCCCGGCTCGGCCGCCCCGCGCCCTGGCCGGACACCCTGGAGGAGTGGCTGGGCATGTGCCACGCCGCGGGCCAGCGGCGGCCGACCCCGATCCTGCTGCGCTACGGCGCGGGCGACTGGAACGCGCTGCACCAGGACCTGTACGGGGAACTGGTCTTCCCGCTCCAGGTCGTGATCGGCCTGGACGAGCCCGGCGGCGACTACACCGGCGGCGAGTTCCTCATGACCGAGCAGCGGGCGCGCGCCCAGTCGCGGGGCTCGGCCACCGCACTCCCCCAGGGCCACGCGCTGGTGTTCACCACTCGCGACCGCCCCGTCCGCTCTGCGCGCGGCTGGTCCGCCGGCCCCATGCGGCACGGCGTCAGCACCGTCCGCTCCGGCCGCCGGCACACGCTGGGGCTGGTCTTCCACGACGCGACGTGACCCGCCCCCGTCGTGCCCGAACGTACACGCTGACCGGACCGGACGGGCAGCCGTACCCCAGCACCGCGCCCGGCGCCCTCGGCGGGCACCGGCGCGGCCGGCGCTACGGCAGGCTGGACTGCCCGAGCGCGCTGCGGGCACTGGCCCGCGGCGGCTATGTCCGCGAGCGGGTGTTCTTCGCCGACGAGGCGACGGCCGTGGCGGCGGGCCACCGCCCGTGCGCGCGATGCCTGCCGCGCGAGTACGCACAATGGAAGGCGAGCCGACCGAACCGGGACCCGGAAACCATGCAACTGCCGCACCTCCCCGCCGACGAGGCGCCCGCGCCCTCGCCGCTCCTCACGCCCGGCCATCTCGCCGTACTGGAGCAACTGCCCGCGCCCGCCGCGCACACCACCGCAGAGGTCACCGCCCTCCTCGGCCTGCTGGACGGCGCGCGGGTCGTGACGGTCGGCCACAGCCGCGACGCGGCTTCCCGTGAAGCGGCGGCGGCCGTCGCGGCCGCCTGGCGCGCTGCGGGTCGCGAGATCGCCGCCGTCGTGGACTGGCCCGAGGAGGCGGCCTCCTGGCTGCGGCCGGCCCGGCGGCTGACCGCGGACGCGCCCGACGCCTGGGCGGTGGCGGCGGCACCCCGCGGATGGGCGCAGCTCGTCCGCCGGCTGCGGCACGGCACCGGCTGGGACCCCGCCCGCACGGTCGGCTTCGCCACGCTGGGAGACCCCCGCATCGCGGCCGTGACCGGTGCGGCGGCGGTTCAGGGGCTGCGCGGGGCGGCGCCAGACGGCGGCGTTTGGCGCTTCGACCGCGGCTGGGTGGTCCGTACCGCCGCGGGGGACGCGCGATGAGCGCCCTGATCCCCCGCCCACGGCTGGAGGTCGCGCCCGGCGCTGTGCACGTGCCCGGCTGGCTCGGTCCCGACGAGCAGCGCCGGCTTGTGACCGCGTGCCGCGGCTGGGCCACCGGGCCGGTTCCCATGCGTCACACGAGGCTGCCGCGCGGCGGCGTGATGTCGGTGCGGACCGTGTGTCTCGGCTGGCACTGGCAGCCGTACCGCTACACACGGACGGCGGGCGACGTGAACGGCGCCCGGGTCGCGCAACTCCCCGACTGGCTGGCCGAGTTGGGCCGCCGGGCGCTGGCGGACGCGTACCAGGACCCGGCGGCGGGCGACGGCTACGCACCGGACACCGCCCTGATCAACTTCTATGACGCCGACGCCCGGATGGGCATGCACCAGGACAACGACGAGCGCTCCGGCGCCCCCGTGGTGTCGCTGACCGTCGGCGACAGCTGTGTCTTCCGCTTCGGCAACACCGAGAACCGCAACCGCCCCTACACCGATCTGGAACTGGCCTCCGGCGACCTGTTCGTCTTCGGCGGGCCGTCGCGCTTCGCGTACCACGGGGTCACGAAGATCCTGCCCGGGACCGGCGACCCGGCCACCGGCCTCGCGGCCGGGCGGCTGAACATCACCATGCGGGTCACCGGTCTGACGGACGCCTCCGGTCAGTGACCGGGCAGGTCGCGGTTGAACAGCCGGACCTGGCCGCGGGCGATGGGCTTGCCGGCCTCGTCGCTGATCTCCACGAGCCACAGCTGCAGGCTGCGGCCCTGCTGGATGGGCGTGCCGACCACGTCGAGGCGCCCGGTGACGTGCGACCGCAGGAAGTCGGTCTGATTGCCGACACCGACCGCGAACTGGCCCCGGGACTCCACCGCGACCGACGCGCCCACGCTGGCGACGCTCTCGATGACGGTGGTGTAGAGCCCGCCGTGGGTGATGCCCCACGGGGTGTGGTGCTCCGCGGTCACCTCGACGTGACCGCGGACCTCGGTCGCGGCGACGGAGTCGAAGTGCAGGCCGGCGGCGCGGAGGAAGGCTCCCGCACGCTCCAGGGCGAGGAAGGCGTCGGGTGTGGAGTCGGGCTGGGCTGCTTCGGGCACGGCGGGGCTCCCTCAGTGCTGCTGCGGAGTGGGACGGTTGCGGATCAGTGTGACGGCCGCGACGGCCGCCGCGGCGATGGCCACGCCCGGGATCAGCACCGCGAGGTGCAGTGCCCCTGAGAACGCGTCGCCGACCGCGGAGTCGACGGTGGCGCGCAGCCCCGCGGGCAGTCCCGCGCCCGAGGATCCGCTGCCGACCGCCTTGACCACCTGTCCGGTGACCGCGGACGGGGTGCCGCGCTCGGCGAGCGCGTCCGGGAGCCGGGAGGCGAGGCCGCTGGTGAGGACGGTGCCGGTGACGGTCGCCCCGAGGGTGCCGCCGACCTGGCGGAAGAGGTTGACCGTGCCGCTGGCCATGCCGCCGTCGGTGTGCGGCACGCTGATGACCGCCACGGCGGTGCCCGGCGGCAGGATGAGCCCCGCGCCGGCCCCGAACAGTGCCATCAGCACGCCGATCACCACGACGGACGTGGTGGGGGTCTGCGCGGTCATCAGCAGGGCGCCGGCCGCCGCGAGCACCGTGCCGACGCCGAGGGTCGTCTTGAAGCCGACGCGCCGGGCTATGGCGGCGGCCACATAGCTGACCAGCACGTACGCGACCATCACCGGCAGGAGCAGCAGTCCCGCGCGCAGGATCGACTCGTGCCGGACCCGCTCGAAGTAGAGCACCTGGGCGAAGGCGACGGCCACGAAGGAGTACTGGCCGATCATGGCGACGACGTTGGCCGTGGCGAAGGTGCGGTTGCGGAACAGGCGCAGGTTGAGCATCGGCGTGCGGGTGCGGGACTCGTGCGCGACGAACGCGGCCAGCGCGACCGCGGCGAGGACGAAGGCGCCGATCGGGCGCCAGGTGCCGTATCCGCTGTGCCCGCCCTCGACCAGGCCGTAGTTGAGCGCGCCGATGGCGATAACGGCCAGCACGAGGCCCGGCGGGTCGAGGTGGCGGCCGGGGTGCCGGTTCTCGGTGACGAAGCGCGGTACGAGGAGCAGCACGACCACCGCGAGCACCACGTTGACCAGGAAGACCGCGTGCCAGGAGAAGCGCTCCAGGATCAGCCCGGCCGCGACGGGACCGACCGCGAGCCCGATGCCGGACACCGCGACCCAGATCCCGACCGCCCGGGTGCGCTCGTGCGGGTCCGGGAACATGTGGGTGACCAGGGACAGGCTGTTCGGCAGGATCGCCGCGCCGCCGATGCCCATGAGCGCCTGACCCACGATCACGGTCCCGGCGCCGGACGCCAGGAAGACGACGAGGCTTCCCGCGCCCAGGAGCCCCATGCCGAGCGCGAAGACGCGGCGGCGTCCCAGGATGTCGCCGACGGTGCCGGCGGAGAGCACGAAGCTCGCGACCATCATCGAGTAGATGCCCGCGATCCAGACGAGCGCGGAGCCGGATACGTGCAGGTCCTGCTGGAGGGGCGCGAGGACCGCCGTGGTCTGGGTGATGTTCACGAACATCGCCATCTGGCCGAGGCTCGCGACGACGAATCCGATCCATTGCCCCCGGTTCTGCCGGGTGGTGCGGGGCTGCGCGGTGGCCGGTGCGACGGCCGCGGTGGGGGGTGTCATGGGTGGGTGTCCCTCCTCAGCTGGGTACGACTCTCGAACCCAGCTGTGTGGCGCACGTTACCATGCCTGAGTTCTTCTGGAGAACTCAGATAGGATCGACCGCATGGAATACCTCGACCAGGACGTGTCCAACTGCTCGGTGGGGCGCGCCGTCGACCTCGTCGGCCAGCCGTGGGTGCTGCTGATCCTCCGCGAGGTCACGCGCGGGGTCCGGCGGTTCAGCGACATCCAGAACCACTTGGGCGTGTCCCGCTCGGTCCTCAGCACCCGGCTGAACGGCATGGTCGAGCGCGGCCTCCTGGAACTGCGCGACTACCAGGAGCCGGGTGCGCGGCGGCGCTCCGAGTACGTGCTCACGGCCATGGGCCGTGACCTCTACCCCCTGATCACGGCGCTCCGCCAGTGGGGCGACAAGTACCTCGCCGATCCCGAGGGCCCTTCGCTCCTGGCGACGCACCACGCGTGCGGGGCGCCCGTGCGGGTGTCCCTCATGTGCGGGGAGGGCCACCTCCTCGCGTCTGGCGAGGAGGTGGATCGCCGCCCGGGCCCGGCGGCGCGTCCGCGGCTTTGACGTGGCATGCTTTCCCCCGCCCGCCCTCCCGTGTGCCCTGTGAAGTCACGCACCCCGGCGCGCGTGGTTCCTGGGCCGGGTTCGGGGCCTCCGGGGCTGGCCATTCTGGACAGCACATTTTGGTGCCTCAGGCACTCTCCATTGATCACCCCGGGTTGTGCACCCAAATATGCTCCACAGTCCAGAACACCCACCCCTACGACCCCGCCCCCTCCGTAGTAGCAAGCGCCTGATCCCCAGCGGGGGGTAGGGAGGCAGTCCGGCTGACCGCGGTTGCCTGGCGACAGCCCCATGGCGTGTGGGCGGTGACGCCTGGGCGGCTGATGTGCCGCCGCACCACCCATCGGCGTGCGCCATGGCCGCCTCAATCCCCCACTGGGGATCAGGCGCATGACGAAACCGAGGGGGCGGGGGTGCAGGGGTGGGCGTTCTGGACGGTGCGGGATATTTGTGTGCGGCATCCGGGTCGGGACGGGATGGGCAGGTGCCGGAAACGCACGTAAATATCCCAGTCCAGAATGGCCAGCCCCGGAGGCCCCGCACCCGGCCCACCCCACACGCGCGCCGGGCCGCCCGGACTTCACAGAGCACACGGGCGGGAGGGCGGGGAAAAAAACCTACCCGGACCGCAACCGCCCCGTACTGCCACGAACAACAAGCTCCGGCGTAGGCACCTGGACGCCCCGCGCGACAGCGCCATCAAGCAGCGCGAGCAACTCCGTCGCGGCACACCGCCCCACCCCGGGGGTGTCACGCACCAGCGCCGTGAGCGGAGGATGGGTGGCCCGGCACAACGGCGAGTCGTCGAAGGCGACGAGGGACAGGTCGCCCGGTACGGACAGCCCGCGCCGGGCGGCGACGGCCGCCCCCGCCACCGCCATCACGTCGTTGTCGTAGACGATCGCCGTGGGCGGATCGGCTTCGGCCAGCACACGGCACGTGACCTCCGCACCCTGGTCGCCGGAGTAGTCCGTGGTGACCGAGCGGGCCGCCGCCACCCCGAGGCGGTCGGCCTCGGCCCGCAGCGAGGCGATGCGGCGCGCGGTGTGGGCCAGTTGCGGCATCCCCGCCACGTGCACGACGCGGCGATGGCCCAGGGCGTGCAGGTGGCGGGCGATCGCGGCCATCGCGGCGGTGTCGTCGGCCCACACGGTGGAGATCCCGGGGTGCGCGGCGGTCCCGTCCGGCGTGGTGCCGATGACGACGGCGGGCAGGCCGAGGGAGGCCAGGAGTTCCGGACGGGGGTCGCCGGCGTGCGGGTCGACCACGATCACCCCGTCGACCCGCTGCTCCGCCCACCACCTGCGGTAGACGTCGCACTCCGCCTCGCCGTCCTCCACCACGCGGAAGAGCAGGCCCAGTTGGCGTGCGGAGAGCACCTCCTGGAGGCCCGAGACGAGTTGCAGGAAGAACGACTCGACGCCGAGGGTGTTCGCCGGCCGGGCCAGGACCAGGCCGACCGTGGCCGCGCCCTCCCCGGACAGCGCGCGGGCGGCGGTGCTGGCCTGCCAGCCCAGTTGCTCGGCGACCGCGCGGACGCGGCGGCGCGTGGCGTCGGACACGCCGGGCCGGTCGTTGAGGGCGAAGGAGACCGCGCTCTCGGACACGCCCGCCCGGCGGGCGATGTCCTTCATGGTCGGGCGGCGCGCGGGGACGCGCCGGTCGGCGCGGCCCGCGGGCGCCGGTTCCGCCGGCCGCTCGTGCGCCGTCATCAAGCCCCTCTCACCGTCCGCGTCCACGAATCCCCGCTGTGGGCTGCCAGTATTCACCAGCGGGGTGCCACCCATCGCTATAGCGCTTGAGCGCGGCACTTCTAAAGCGCATTAGCACGTCTCCCCCATTTCTTTGCCAATTCCTTTACCGAGGCCCTGACCTGTGCGTTCGGCCGCTCAAAGAGCCTTTGCCCAGCATGAGTTGACTTTCCCGGTGAGCGATGCGAGTTTGGCGGGGGCGCCGGGCGGCCGGCTCCCCCGGCCGAGCCGGTCGCGGCATGGCCCCTCCCCCGGCCCGCCCGACAGCCCCGGCGTGCCGCCCGCGCCCACCCCCCGACACCTGGACCTGCCATGACCCCGCGCCTAGGCGTCAACTACACCCCGAGCCAGGGCTGGTTCCATCACTGGCTGGACTTCGACCTCGACGCGGTCCGCGCGGATCTCGACTCCATCGCAGGGCTGGGCCTCGACCACATCCGGGTGTTCCCGCTGTGGCCGCTGTTCCAGCCCAACCGCGCGCTGATCCGGCCGCGGGCGGTCGAGCAACTGGTCGCCCTGGCCGACGCCGCCGCCGAGCGCGGACTGGACGTCAACGTCGACGGTCTGCAGGGCCATCTGTCCAGCTTCGACTTCCTGCCCGCGTGGACCGGCACCTGGCACCGGCGGAACATCTTCACCGACCCCGACGTCGTCGCGGCGGAGGCCGAGTATCTGCGCACCCTGGCCGCGGCCCTCGCCGACCGGCCCAACTTCCTCGGCATGACGGTCGGCAACGAGATCAACCAGTTCTCCGGCCCGCCGCACCCGGACCCCGACCGCATCGGCCCCGCGCAGGCCGAGGCGTGGCTGCGCCTGATGCTCGACGCGTGCGAGCGCGGCGCCCCCGGCGCGCTGCATCTGCACGCGGAGTACGACGCCGCCTGGTACCAGGACGACCACGCCTTCACGCCCGGCCAGGCCGCCCGCCTCGGATTCGCCACCGCCGTGCACTCCTGGGTGTTCAACGGCACCGCGCAGCGGCACGGCCACGCGGGTGTCGCCACCGAGCACCACGCCGCCTACCTCATCGAGCTCTCCAAGGCGTGGGCCACCGACCCGCACCGGCCCGTCTGGCTCCAGGAGGTCGGCGCCCCCGCGCCGCTGATCCCTCCGGACCACGCCGCCGCCTTCGCTTCGGCCACCATCGCCAACGCGCTGGACTGCACCGACCTGTGGGGCATCACCTGGTGGTGCTCGCACGACGTCGCGCGGAGCCTCGCCGACTTCCCGGAGCTGGAGTACACGCTCGGCCTGCTCACCAACGACCGCCGGGTGAAACCCGTCGGCGCCGCCGTCGCCCGCGCGGCCGCCGAACTGCGTTCAGGACCGGCGCCGGCCCCGCTCCCCCGCACCACCGCGCTCGTCGTGGACGTCGGCGACCCCGGGACGGCGCCGCACCGCGCCACCTGCGCCCCGGGGGGCGAGGTGTTCGAGGCGTGGGCGGCCCTCACCGCGCGCGGCGTCCGTCCGGCCCTCGTCCTGGCCGACCGCGCGCAGGATCGGGCCCACCTGGCCGCGCGCGGCATCACCGAGGTCGTCACCCCCGCCGGGGCCCGCTGACGCCGCCCGGGCAGGGCGGGGCGCGGGCGGGACGGCGTGCGCCGTCCCCGACCCGGGACCTCCCTTTCCCCGGAGCGTCACCCCCTGTCAGACTCGGCCCGTGACCGAATTCGACCTGCTCGTCATCGGATCCGGCCCGGGCGGCCAGAAGGCCGCCATCGCCGCGGCCAAGCTCGGCCGCCGGGTCGCCATCGTCGACCGCCCCGACATGCTGGGCGGCGTCTCCATCCACACCGGCACCATTCCGTCGAAGACCCTGCGCGAGGCGGTGCTGTATCTCACCGGCCTGACCCAGCGCGACATGTACGGGCAGAGCTACCGCCTCAAGGAGGACATCACCGTCGCCGACCTCACCGCGCGCACCCAGCACGTGGTGAGCCGTGAGGTGGACGTGATCCGCAGCCAACTGGCCCGCAACCGCGTCGCGATGCTGCCGGGCACCGGCCGCTTCGTGGACGAGCACACCGTCGCCGTGCGGGACGCCTCCGGCCAGGACACGCTGGTGACGGCGGGGCACATCGTGATCGCGACGGGCACCCGGCCGGCCCGCCCGGCGAGCGTCGAGTTCGACGACCGCACGATCATGGACTCCGACAGCGTGCTGAACCTGGAGCGGGTCCCCCGCTCGATGGTGATCGTCGGCGCCGGCGTCATCGGCATCGAGTACGCCTCGATGTTCGCCGCGCTCGGCACCAAGGTGACGGTGGTCGAGCAGCGCGACGGCATGCTGGACTTCTGCGACGTCGAGGTCGTCGAGGCCCTCAAGTACCACCTGCGCGACCTGGCGGTGACCTTCCGCTTCGGCGAGACCGTGGCGGCCGTCGAGCGGCATGCCACCGGCGCGCTGACCCTGCTGGCGAGCGGCAAGAAGATCCCCGCGGACACCGTGATGTACTCGGCGGGCCGGCAGGGGCTCACCGAGGCACTCGATCTCGACAAGGCGGGGCTGGCCGCGGACAAGCGCGGCCGGATAACGGTCGACGAGCACTACCGGACCGCGGTGCCGCACATCTACGCGGTCGGCGACGTGATCGGCTTCCCCGCGCTGGCCGCCACCTCGATGGAGCAGGGCCGGGCCGCCGCGTACCACGCGTGCGAGGAGCCGGTGAACGCCATGCGCGGCCTGCAGCCGATCGGCATCTACACCATCCCCGAGATCAGCTTCGTCGGCCGGACCGAGGACCAGCTGACCGACGACAACGTCCCGTTCGAGGTCGGTATCTCGCGCTACCGCGAGCTGGCCCGCGGCCAGATCATCGGCGATTCGCACGGCATGCTGAAGCTCCTGGTGTCGCCCGCGGACCGCACGCTGCTCGGCGTGCACTGCTTCGGCTCCGGGGCGACGGAGCTGCTGCACATCGGGCAGGCCGTGATGGGTTGCGGCGGCACGGTCGACTACCTGGTGGACGCCGTGTTCAACTACCCGACGCTCGCCGAGTCCTACAAGGTGGCCGCGCTCGACGCGACCAACAAGATCCGCCAGATCGACCGGCTCACCGGCTGAGTCCCCGCGGCGGTCGCGGGACCGGGGTCCCGCGTACGGGTCGCCCGCGGCCGCGGGCGACCCGTACGGCCTGCGGTTAGCCTGGGACGACGCATGCGCCACACCGCCTGACGGCGGCCAGGAGGTCGTCATGAGCGATCCCACGCGGATTCCGGGCGTCGAGGGGGCGATCGTCCGCAAGGGCGACGCCGGCTACGAGGACGTCCGGAGCAGTCAGCTGTGGAACGGGTACCAGCCGCGGCGCCACCCCGATGTCATCGTCCGCGCCGCTTCGGTGCGCGACGTACCGGCGGCCATCGCGATGGCCCGCGCCGAGGGCCTGCGGGTCGCGGTGCGCACGGGGGGCCACAGCTGGTGCGGCGCGCCCCTGCGCGACGGCGGGATGCTGCTGGACCTGTCGGCCCTGCGCCGCTGCGCCGTGGACCCCGCCCGCGCCACCGCGACCGTCGAGCCCGGGATGCTGTCCGCCGGGCTGTCGCGCACCCTGGCCGGCGCCGGTCTCGCCTTCCCGACCGGGCACTGCCCCACGGTCGCCCTCGGCGGCTATCTGCTCAGCGGGGGCCTCGGCTGGAACTCCGGTGAGTGGGGACCGGCGTGCGCGAGCATTCGTGCGATCGAGGCCGTCACCGCGGACGGCGAGGTCGTGCGCTGCGACGAACGGGAGAACGCCGACCTCTTCTGGGCGGCGCGAGGCGCGGGACCGGGCTTCTTCGCCGTCGTGACCGCGTTCCGGCTGGCCCTGCGGCCCCGCCCGGCGGCGATCGCCACGACCTCCTACGTGTGCCACCTCGGCGAGGTCGAGAGCCTCGCCGACTGGGCCACCGACACTGCCGAGGAACTGCCCCCGAACGTGGAGGTCGCCTTCACCCTCCTGACCGATGCCGGCTCGGGGGAGGTCGTCGTCTCGTTGTCCGGCACCGCGTTCGCGGGCTCCCACGACGAGGCCGCCCGCGCGCTGGCACCGCTCGCCGGAGCGCCCCTCTCGGCACCC
Source organism: Streptomyces sp. NPDC058691 (assembly GCF_042714775.1). Lineage (NCBI taxonomy): Bacteria > Bacillati > Actinomycetota > Actinomycetes > Kitasatosporales > Streptomycetaceae > Streptomyces > Streptomyces sp. NPDC058691. The sequence goes on from NZ_JBHXSO010000025.1 coordinate 73,020, forward strand.
CCGCTGCGCCGGGCCGTCGCGGAGCCCACGTCCATGGAGGCCCTGTACGCGAGGGCCGCCGAGGTCTGGCCGGAGAGGCACCGCTACGCGGCCGACACCCTGTGGTCCTACGCGGACCGGGGCACCCTGCTGAGCCGGCTCGGCGATGCCCTCAGCCGCGCGCCCTCGGCGAAGTCCCTCGTCCTGGCGCCGCTCGCCCCGGCCTCTCGGAACCGGGAGCTCTGGCGCGACATGGCGTTCTCCGCCCTGGGCGACACCGAAGTCGCGCCGTACGCGGTCTGGGACGACCCGTCACGGGACGAGGTCAACGTCCGGTGGCTGCGCGAGACGATGGCGTCCGTCGCGCCGCTCGGGACCGGGCACTACATCGCCGAGGCGGATCTGTCCGCGGACGACTCGCGTGCCCGCAGGTCGTACACGGCGGCGGACTGGGCGCGGCTCGGGGCGCTGCGGGCGAGGTACGACCCCGACGGGCTCTTCCACTCGTTCCCCTGACCAGGCCCTGGAGTACTCCGGCCGGTCCTCGGGAAGGCCCGGAACCGGCCGCACTCGGCGCACGCGGCAGGGCCGCCACCTCTTGCGAGGTAACGGCCCTGTCGTACTGCCATTGTTGCGCTCAGATCGTCAGACCTCAGCGGAAGAAGCCGTAGTAGCCGCCGTAGCCCGGGCCCCAGCCGCCTCCCCAGCCGCCCCAGCCGTTGCCCCAGCCACCCCAGCCGTTGCCCCAGCCGCCGCCCCAGCCGCCGTGGCCCCAGCCACCCCAGCCGCCGCCGCCCCAGCCGCCGCCGCCCCAGCCGCCGCCCCATTCGTGCGCGGAGGCGACTGCCTTCTGCGGGGCAGCCTCGTGCGGTGATGCCGCACTGGCCGCTGATGCTCCGGCAACTGCCAGCAGCGGAGCAACGAAGGCCGCTGCGACGATCCTGCGAGTCGTAAACTTGTTCGCGCGCATGTCGTTCCCTTTACGGTGTGAACGTTTCAGGAGTGGCCAGAAAGTCTGACCGCCGCCGCACCGGTTTCGTGCGCGTGGCCCCGGTGCGACCGGGGTGTGCCCGGGTCCTTGGGACGGGACACACCATCACTGGTGTGGAACGCCATATCCGATGTGCCTAGTTGAAGGCGTCCCAAGAGCACCGTAGGCACGTTAGTGGCCCAGAGTCAAAGGATTCCGACAAATTACGCGAACTCGGACAAATAAACCCGCCCTCGAAGGGGCGGCAGCCGCCGTTCTGACGCGCCGTCCGCAGCTCAAGTGCCCTGCCCTACAGGAGACTTGAGCTCGACACCTGAGCCCCGGAAGCACAGGGTTCGCGCCGGCTACGCAGCGTGCGCGACTACCGAGAGTGTGTGATCAGCCTGAGGAGAGTTGCTCGGAGAGCTTCTCCGACACGGTGTCGACGAGGTCGCCCACCGTCCCCATCCGCTCGACCTCGTCGGCCAGCAGCATCACGCCCACCTTGCGCTCCACGGCGTCGGCCGCCCGCTGCTTGCCCTGGTCCCCCAGGCGGAGCCCGGCGAAGGTCACCTCGGGCCTCACCTCGTCCACCGCCACGCCCGCGCACTCGGCGACGATCCTGCGGACGATCTGCGCGACGTCATGCGTCATGTCCCCGTGCCCTCTTCTCCCCATTGACTGCTGCGGAGTACGTCTACCCCCGCGGCAGCGCGGCCAGTACCGGAGAACAGGGGGGAACGCGCCCGCGGCGGTCACGGGACGGAGACAGGCGGGCGCGTCACGTCGCATCCCGTCGGCGCGGAGGAACGCGGGAGCCACACAAAGGGGAAGCGCAAAGGGGAAGAAGGAGAAAGAAAAGAAGGGTGAGGAGAGAAGGAGGCGGGAAACTCACGCCGACATCTCGTCAGCCGGGCGGCCCGGTGCGCGACCGGGCCACGGTACCGACGGATGACGGCATGAGCCTGCCGGGACGGATCAGTGCGACCCGTCCGGATGCATGTTCTTGATCTTGATCCAGTCGCGGCTGCGCCGCCCCGGCAGATAGGGGCTGGTCAGCCGTTTCGCCACGATCCCGTCATAACCCTCCTGACGGATGTGCTGCAGTGCCTCCGCCGCCATGGCCGGCCAGTAGGGCGGGACGGCGACGAACGGGCCCGACATGCCCAGGTCGTCCAGGAGGGCGCGGCGGGCGGTGTACGGGGAGTGCAGCACCGGCTCCCCCAAGTGGAGGATGTCGTAGACCATCAGCCGGGCGGGCATGTCCCCGGCCGCCTGATCGACGGCCGCGGGATGCCGCAGACTCATCCGCCGCTGCAGCCGTTCCATGGAAGGACCGCCGTGCTTGCCCAAGGTGATGATCTCGCCGTCGAGCACGGCGACCATCCCCGGTGGCAGCACGTCGGGCAGTTGTCGTAGTTCGGGATACACGCTGGTGACGTCCTGGCCGATCCCGGAGATCAGCCGAACCCGGCCGTCCCCCGGCAGATGGACCAGAACTCGGGCACCGTTGAAGAGCGGCTCGAACCCGTACTGCGCCTCGTCCTCCGGCCCGGGCAGCGGACCGGCCACCGCCAGCATGGGCGACCAGGACGGCAGGGCAGCCTGCTCCACGGAACCCGCTGGTAGGCGGGTACTCATGGTTCAAGCCTCCCACCAACCGGCCGGGTCCGCGACGAGGGCGGGAAGCTCTGGCCAACGGTCGGGGTCCGGGGCCCGTGGACCGCGGCCCGCCACGGCCGGCCCGCACGGCCTGCGTCCGCGCGCCGGCGAGCCGCCCTTCTCTGATCTGACGCTCCGTCACATCACGGTCGCGGCCCGCCTCAGAGCCAGCCGCGGCGGGCGGCCTGCCAGGCGAGTTGCATCCGTGTGTCGGCGCCGGCGAGCGTCATCATGTGCTGGATGTGGCGCTGCACGGTGCGCCTGCTCAGCCCCATCTGACTGGCTATGGCCTTGTCGGCGACGCCCGCCACGAGCAGCGAGAGCAGCCGTCGGTCGGTCTCGGAGAGCGGGTCGGAGTCGACGACCCCGTCGCTTCCCTCGACACCGCCGGAGGCACTGACATTGAGCGGGACCGCGGTCTCCCAGTAGCGCTCGAACAGCGAGATGAGCGCCTCCAGCAGGCTGCTGCCGCGTACGAGCGCTGCCGTGGCCTCGCTTGGGCTGCCCTGGGGTCCGCCGGGGACCAGCGGGCAGATGGCGATGGCCCGGTCGGCGACGGCCAGGCGCAGCGGCAGGTGCGGGACCGAGCGGGCGATCTCGCCCGCGCGCACGCCCTCGACGACGTTGTCGATGGCACCCTCGTCGTCGAAGAAGGCCTGTTCGTAGAGGACGCGGTAGCGCACCCCGCGGCCGAGCGCGTCGTACTCGGCGCGGTTGCTGCCCGAGGGCATCGCGACGTACTGGGCCTTGCAGAACCAGAGCATCTCGTGGCGGGCGTTGTCCTGCATCTGGCGCAGGTGCTGGCGCAGTGCCTCGGCGCCGGTGATGACCTCGATGAGCTGGCCGGGGTCATGCCTGCGGCGGGTGCTGCGGTAGCTGTCGAGCAGGTCCGTGACGGCGGTGCGGGCCTTGTCGAGTGCGTCGGCGTTGCGCTGCAGCCGCGGCAGGAGCGCCACGTCGGGCGGCACGGCGGCGTAGTGCAGCGGGTCGCGGTCCGTCGGGCTGGCGAGTCCCTTGCCGCGCAGGGCCGCGAGGACCGCCTCGACGGAGTCGCGCGGGAGTCCGGTCTGGTCGGCGACCTCCTGGGCCGATGCGGTCGCGGTCCCGACCAGGAGCCGGTACACCGTCTCCTCGATCGCCGTGAGGCCTGCCGCCTCCAGCATGCCGTGCCCCTCCCTCGCCGCGGCCGGCCCCGTGAAGCGGAACGGCCCGTCGAAGTTTGCACTGCCGGACCCCGCCGGGCAAGCAAACGGCGGGTGCCGGGGGTCGCGCCCCGGCACCCGCCGTTGCTCAGTCGTTCGGCCGGACCGGCGTCACCGCCCCGAGGAGGGGCCGTGGTGCAGGTAGGCGCGGTCGATCGTCTGCCGCACCGTGTTGCCCGCGGCGTCCACCGCGGTCACCCGCAGGCTGACGTACGCGTCCCCGCGCACACCCGCCGGACGCTCGACGGCGGCGGTGAAGTGCGTGCCGCCGTGCCGCGCGGTGCGGGCCGGCCGCCACGTCCGTCCGTCGTCGTACGAGGCGTCGACGCGCAGCGCCACCACGCGGGGCGCGGCCAGGCCGTCCTGGGTGCGGACGTCCAGGCCGAGGGTGTGCGTGCGCTGCGAACCCACGGCGTTGTTCAGGTCCACCGGCACCGACCAGTCGGCCTGGAGCAGCGGCAGCAGGGCCGGGCGGGCCGCGGTGTCCGAACGGAACGTCCAGGACGTGCTGGTGGAGGTGGAGAAGCGCCAGTCGTCGGAGGTACGGGCGGTCGTCAGGTCCAGCCGGTATCCGGCCTTGCCCGCAGGCACCTCGAAGTCGCCCCACGCACCGAGGTCGGACTGCGCGATGCGCTCCCCGTTCCGGTACAGCTCCGCGTGGGCCACGTCACTCAGGTCGGGCGCCCGGGTGCCGACGCCGCCGCCGCTGACGACCTCCGCGTAGGACCAGTGGCCGGCCGCGGAGTCGGCGAACTCGGGGACGTAGAAGGACAGGGTGTCGCCGTTGCGCACCGACGCGGGCCAGCCGCCGACGCCGTGCGGGATCGACGGACGCACCGGGGCCGCGAACCAGCGCTCGGTGACGCGCTGTCCGGGCCGGTAGGTGTGCGGCGCGTCCCGCATGCCGGCCTGCAGTTCGAAGTCGCGGTTCATGACGAGGTTGTGGTGCACGGTGTGGTTCCACAGCGTGTCACCGGCCGTGACGTACTCGACGCGCTGCCGTCCCACCGGCACGTCGCGGGTGTACTGGTTCCAGGCGGTCTCCTGGTAGGGCCGCCAGCCGAACCGCTGCTCGCTCGCCCAGCCGGAGGCGCCGGTGCGGGTGTAGTCGGCGCGGACGACCGCGCTCTCGTGGTCGGAGACGGTGTACACCAGGTGCTCGGGTACGCGCTGCTTGGACACCTGCATGACGTCGTACAGGTACGGGCTGTGCACCGTGCCCGAGAAGTCCACCGTCGTGGTGCGCTTTCCGGCCCGCTTGAGCAGGTCGGTGCCCTCCACCGCCCCGGCGCGCATGATGGGCAGGGCCATCCGCTCGCCGTCGGGGTACCACCGCGTCCAGGGGAAGAAGCCCTCGGGCATGACGAGCATCAGCGCCTTGGCCCCGGCGTCCGCGGCGGCCTTCGCCAGCGCGGTGTCGTTGCCGAAGTCGTAGCGGATGACGGCCAGTTTGCCGCGCACGTGGGCGGCCTTGAGGTCGGCGGCCGTGCCGGCGCCGGCGTCCACCGCGGTCAGCCGGACGCCCTTGTCGTCGAAGACCCTGGAGGCCGGCAGGTAGTACGGGGTGAAGGCCGAGGAGGTGCCGGAGACCTTCGCGCGCAGCTGGGGCGCCGTCATCTGCCAGCGCGAGGCGAACTCGAAGGTCCCGTCGGTGACCTGGGCGGTCGGGCTGACGTAGACGCGCTTGGCGACGTCGAAGAACATCACGCCCTGGATCAGCCCGTGGCCCTCGATGCGGCGGTACGTCTGGTAGCTGAGGATCCCGTGCTGCTCGGCGGGCTTGGGCGTGCGGATCTTCACCTCGGTGGTCTTGGAGGCGTCGAGCGTCACCGTGGTGTCCTTGGTGACCTTCACCTGCGGGTTGACCACCTCGCGCAGTTCCTGGCCGTCGGCGGCGGTGTCCAGCGTGCTGAAGCTGACCTGGTAGGTGCCCTCCTCCACGACCGCGACCGAGGGTTCGAAGCTGGTGTACTGGGCGAAGCCGTCGGCGCCCCAGATCGTCGGCGCGGCCTGCGGGATCACCTTGCCGTCGCGGTCGCGGGCGACCACGGTGAGCTGGTGCAGGGGCGCGTGCACGGCCAGCGAGACCGTGGTGTGGGCGACCACGGCGCCGCCAGCGCCGGTGGCGGTGAGGTAGCCGTAGTAGGTGCCGCGGACCGCGTGCGCGGCGTCCGTGCGCAGCGGCACGTCGGCCGAGGCGCCGGGGGCGACGTGCACGGTGCCGGAGCCGGGGGTGACCACGCCGGCCGGCAGGGCGATGCCGTCCGCGTTGGCCAGGGCGACGGCGAGCTTCAGGTCGACCGGCTGGTCGCCGGAGTTGGTGTAGTGCACGGTGGCCGCCTGCTGCTGCCCGCCGGTGCCGTCGGTCTGCAGCGCGGGAAGGGTGACGGTGCCGGTCGCCGTGACGGCGCCGGTGGCCGTGGCCAGGTCGATGCGGCCGCCGCCCTGCGCGGTCACCTTGGTGCCGGCGACGGTGTGCGCGGTGCTGATGAGCGCGTCCTTCAGCGCTTGCGCGTTCCAGTCCGGGTGCTCCTGGGCGAGCAGCGCGGCCGCGCCCGCCACGTGCGGGGTGGCCATCGAGGTGCCGGACGCCGCCGTGTAGTTCGCGTCGACCGGGTCGCCCATGGTGGTGCCCGAGGCGCGCGCGGCGACGATGCCGACGCCGGGGGCGGTGACATCGGGCTTGACGGCCTTGTCGCCGAGGCGCGGACCGCGGCTGGAGAAGGAGGCGAGGGAGTCGTCGCGGTCGACGGCGCCCACCGTGAGAGCGGCGTCGGCCGCGCCGGGCGAGCCGATGGTGGAGTCGCCCTGCTCGCCCGCGTTGCCCGCGGCGACGACGAAGAGCGTGCCGCCCGGCGACGACAGGGTGTTGAGGGCCTGGCTCATCGGGTCGGTGCCGTCGGTCGGCGCGTCCGAGCCCAGGCTCATGTTGACGACCTTGGCGTGCTCGCCGGCCGCCCACTCCATGCCGGCGATGACGGCCGACTCCGAGCCGTAGCCGTCGTCGCCCAGCACCTTGCCGACCAGGAGGTCGGCGTGCGGGGCGACACCGCGGCGGGTGCCCGACGACGCCGCTCCGGTGCCGCCCACGATCGAGGCGACGTGCGTGCCGTGACCGAAGTGGTCATCGGTGTTGCCGCTGTCGGAGAAGTCCTTGGACTCCGCGATCCGCCCCTTGAGGTCCGGGTGGCCGGCGTCGACGCCGGTGTCCAGCACGGCCACCTTCACGCCCTGGCCCTCGTAGCCGGCCTTCCAGGCGGTGGGCGCGTTGATCTGCGCGGTGCTCCGGTCCAGTACGGGCGCCACCTTGCCGTCCAGCCAGACGCGCGGGGTCGCCGCGACTCTGGCGGCACCCGAGGCGTCGCCGGGGCGCAGGGTCTTCCAGAACGCGCCGAGGTCGTCCCCGGCCACGCGCAACGACCGCGCGTCGATGCTGTCCAGGCGGTGCTCGGGGGCCGACGGCACGTTGAACGCGGCGATCCGGCCGGCGACGGCGGCCGCCGTCTTCGCGCTCCGCGCGGTCACCTTGGCCAGGCCGGAACGCGGGGCGGCCGAGACGATCAGCGGCAGCGCCGAGGTCCGTGCCTCGTCGTAGCCCTGGGCGATGAGGGCCGTCACGTCGAAGAGGCGGCGGTCCAGCGTCCCCGCGGCCACCAGGTCGGCGGCGTCCGAGGGCAGCACGGTCAGTGAGCCGTCGTCCTTCTCGAAGGTCCGGAAGACGATGCCCTGGCGGCCCGGCCCCGGCTCCACCGACGCGGCGTGGTGCCCGTCGGCTCCCGGCGTCACCGTCACGCGGTCGCCGGTCACCAGTCGTACGGTCACGGACGACCCGCCCTGGCCGCCGGCGGGTCGCGCCGCGGAGTCCTGGGGTGTCCTGGCGGAGGCGGACGGTACGCCTCCGGCGGTCAGCAACAGTCCTGTCGATATTGCCGCCGTCAGGCGGATCCATGCCATCAGCCAAGCACCTTTCGTACAGCTGGAGGTCACGCGCTGTCCGACAGAATCTGCTGTGGCGATGGGCATGTCACTGACCTCAGGTGTCACAGCTGCGACATGTCCCAACGGCGCCACGGGGCCTCGCCATGGCGTCGCTAAGGTGTCAGCGCGGCACTCTGCCGCGGGGGCGGCGGGCCCTCATGAGCGGGCCCTCAGGCGGCCGCGCCATGGACGCCGCGGCGCGCGAGTTCCGCGCGCAGGGCGCGGACACCGTGGTGGGTACGGGACTTGACCGTCCCGTGCGGGACGCCCAGCTCGGCGGCGACGTCCTCGCCGGCCTGCCCCATGACGTGGACGCGGACCACCGCTTCGCGGTGCGCGGGGGCGAGCGCGCGCAGGGCGCCGACCAGGAGGGAGCGGTCCTCGACGGCGTCGGCGTGGTCGTGGACGGGCGCGAGCGCCGTGCCCGCGAAGTCGGCGGCGGTGACCCCGACGGGTACGGAGCGGTCGCGGCGGCGGTGGTCGACGGCGAGGTTGCGGGCGACGCGGAAGAGCCACATGCGGATCGGCCGTCCGTCGAAGTCGAGCCGTCCGGCCCACTGCCAGGCCCGCAGCAGGGTTTCCTGGAGGACGTCCTCGGCGGCGTGCACGTCGCCGCCCATCAGGCCGCCGATGTAGCGTCGCAGGCCCTCGGTCTCGGCAAGGAGGCGGGTCGCGGGATCCGGCCGCCCCCCTTGCGCGTCGTGTGCTGTGGGGGTCACGGCGCCGGCTCCCGGAGGGTCTAATCGCCCCTGGCGACCGGACTCGTTCATGCGCATGGGGTGAACGATATTGCCCGCCAGGGCGTGCTGTACTTACGAGGTTGGCGAACAGTCGATCGTTTGGCGAGGCTCTTAAGACGACGTTCGTCCAATGTGCACGTTCCGGCAGAAGTCGCGCGGACCTGCGCCTCCATGCTTCCCGGCAGCCCCACCGATACGACAGGAGACGATGTGCCGTCCCCATCCGAGCCACGGCGCCCCGAGGTGCTCGAAGGCGCACCCGAACGCTTCGCCGAGCACTTCGCCCGGCGTCCCGCACTGCCCCGCCGGGGGCTGCTGCCGGGCAAGCGGGTATGGGCGGCGATCGCCACCGCGACCGCCGTCGTCGGCTGCGCGGTGCTGGTGGTTCCCGTCCTCGCGCGGATCGACGTGTTCCCCGAACGCGGCGCCGACGGCGGCCCGGAGGCCATCGCCGCCCCGGCCGCCTCCGTGTCCGCGAGCACACCCGGTGAGCCGGGAACGGCCCCCTCCGCGGCCACCGTGTCGCCCACCGGCGGCACCCACGCCGGCCCGCAGGACTCCGGCCCGCGGGGCCCGGTGAGCGGCACCGGCGGCGGGACGGGTGGTGGCACAGGGACGGTCGTCACCGGCGGCGATTCCACCGGCACCGTCCACAGCGGCGGGGGCGGAACCACCGGCGGCAGCGGCACGACCGGCGGCGGCAGCACGGGAGCGGGTACGGGCGGCAAGGGTTCGTCCGGCTCCGGCACCACCAAGTCCGGCTCCGGATCGGGTGGTTCGGCGGCCAAGCCCACCGCCACGCCCACCAAGACGCAGCAGAGCGCCACGGTCCCGGGCGTGCGCATCCGCAGCTCCGCCACCGGGCGGTGCGTCGACATCACCAACGCGGCGGACGGCATCGGCCGCGACGGCAGCCGCCTGCAGATCTGGGACTGCGGAAGCGGCGCCTCGCAGAAGTGGGACTTCCGTTCCGACGGTTCGGTCCACTCCCTCGGCCTGTGCATGGACCTGGCCTGGGCGTCCACCGCGAACGGCACGGCCGTCCAGCTCGCCAGGTGCAACGGCGGCTGGGCCCAGCAGTTCGTCCTCAACAGCGCGGGCGACCTGGTGAACCCGCACGCCGACAAGTGCGTCGACGTCGTCGACAAGGGCACCGGCAACGGCACCAAGCTCCAGCTGTGGACCTGCTACGGCACGTCCAACCAGAAGTGGTACCGGAACTGACGGAACGTCATGTCGGGCCGCGCCCGACGGACTCCCCCGCCGCCGAAGAGGCGGCGGGGGCGCCCCCGGCCCAAGCGCCCCCGGCTCAGGCGGCCGCGGCGCGCAGCGGGTCGTAGCAGTCGTAGTTCCGCTGCCCGGCGATCCGGTCCCCGCGGAACTCCAGGAACGTGCCGATGTGCGCCCGCAGCACATGCCCGGCCGGCAGATCGCCCAGCGGCACGGCCGGCGTCCCCGACCACACCACCTCCAGCGCGACCGCGTCCCCGGCGGCGACGGCGTTGACGACCTCGAAGGTCTGCTCCCGCAACCCCTGCCGCCCACGCCGGGCCGCCTCCAGCAGCGCGGACAGGTCCCGGACGGCACCCTCGGGGAAGAGCGCGTTGGGCAGCTCCCGGTGGACCACGTCCTCGGTGAAGTAGCGGGCGAGTTCGTCGCCGACCGCGCCGCGCGAGACGGCCTCGTGGTAGGCGACGGCGAGATCGATCAGCGGATGACTCTGAAGTCCGGTGCGCGTCATATCAACAACCATAGTTGCACAACCATGGTTGTCAAATGCAGGATGGGATCATGAGTTCCCCGCATTTCCCTGACCCGACCGAGCCGCCCGAACCGCTCGGCCTGGACACCGGCACCCTCGCCCTCTTCGCCGGCTCCGCCGCCGCCGACGCCGTCCAGGCGGAGCTGGCCGCCCAGGGCTTCGGCGACCTGCGCACCTCGCACGGCTACGTCTTCCAGCACCTCGTGCACGGACAGCCCACCGTCGGCGACCTCGCCGCGAAGCTCGGCATGACGCAGCAGGGCGCGTCCAAAGCCGTCGTCGAGCTCGAGCGCCTCGGCTACGCCGAGCGCGTCCCCGACCCGGCCGACGCCCGCGTACGGCTCGTGCGCCTCACTCCACGCGGCCGCGAGGCCGTCGCCGCCGCACGCCGGGCGCGCAGCGCGCTGGAGGAGCGGCTGACCAGGCGGTGCGGGGCGGAACGCCTCACGGCCGGCCGCGCGGTGCTGGCCGAGCTCCTGGAGGAACTGGGCGGAGCCGAGGGCGTGCGCCGCCGCGACGTACGGCCCCCGCGCTGAACGCCCGAACCCGCGGCGGGCGGGGGTACACCGACGGGTGTATCCAAGAGACATGGAGCTGAGGCGGCGCCTGTCGTGCTGGCGGCGGTCGCGATGGCCGGGACACGCCATGGTGTGCACGATGCTCGCGCTCATCGTGATCGTCACCGTGGTGGACGTCCTGTCGCCGCCCGAGGTCCACCTGGGCCCGTTCCTGGTCGCGGCCCCGGCCATCACGTCCTCGTTCGCCGGGCCCCGGCTCACCGCGCTGGTCGGCGGCATCGCCGTGGTGGCGCAGGTCATCGTGGCGATACTGCGCACGACACCGCTGGACGTCAACCACCTGGCGCAGATCACCACGCTCGCCCTGATGTCGCTGCTCGCCACCTTCTTCGCCCACCTGCGGGTGGAGCACGAGAAGGAAGTCACCCAGCTCCGCTCGGTCTCGGAGACGGCCCAGCGCGTCCTGCTGCGCCCGATTCCCCGCCGTATCGGCCCGCTGCGCATCGCCTCGGTCTACCTCGCCGCCGAGGCGGAGGCGCAGATCGGCGGCGACCTGTACGCGGCGGTGCGCACCGACAACGGCACCCGCCTGATCGTCGGCGATGTGCGCGGCAAGGGACTGGAGGCGGTCAACGAGGCCGCGCTGACGCTGGGCGCGTTCCGGGCGGCCGCGCACCGCCAGGCCGAACTGCCGGAACTGATCGCGCTCCTGGAGCAGGCGCTCTCCTCCGACCTCACCGATCCGGCGGCGCACGACGACCCGGAGGAGGCGGAGTCCTTCGTCACCGTCCTCATCGCCGACCTGCCCGACGCCGAACCGGTGCTGCGGATGATCGCCTGCGGGCACCCGCCGCCGCTGCTGATCCGCGACGGCCTGGTCGTCGCCCTGGAGGTCGACCGGCCCGCGCCGCCGCTGGGCCTGACGCAGTTCGCCCCCACCGATCTCAACGTCGCCTCGTTCGCGTTCGAGCCCAACGACACCTTGCTGCTCTACACCGACGGCGTCATCGAGGCGCGCGACGCCACCGGCGCCTTCTATCCCCTGGCCGACCGCGTGGCCGGGTGGCCGGCCCGCGACCCGGAGCGGCTGCTGCGGCGCCTGTGCGACGACCTGTTCCGCTACGCGGGCGGTCGCCTGGGCGACGACGCGGCGCTCCTCGCGGTCCACCGCACCCCTTCGCCCACCCCGCGCCGCGACCCGGGAGCCACGCGGCGACCGGCCTCCCCGCCGCCGCCCCCGCAGCAGGCGGCCCCTCCCTGCTGAAACCGGCCCCCGGACCAGGGAATTGCCCGGTGCTTCCTGGGTATCCGCTCGGAGGCGGGGTCAGACCGGAGGAGGGGCTCAGTGGGTCGGTCAGTGTTTCGACGACGGTCACCGGAGGCAATGGAGCCGGGGCGCCGTTCAGTACTGGCGACGGTGGGCCGGTGGGCCGCGATGGCGCTGGCGTTCGTCGCCATGGTGGCCTTCGGGGCGGTGCTCGCCCGCGCGACGCTCTCCCCCTCGTACGCCTCCACGGGTCTGGCGCACGCCAACCTGCACCCGGGGGCCTCGCTGCGCCAGTACTACGAGCGGTACACGGTGGCGGGGGCCGTCCGCCAGGTCGGCGGGAACGTGCTGCTGGGCATGCCCTTCGGCGTGCTGCTGCCGGTGCTGGCCCCCAAGGCGCGCGGCGCGCTGCGGGTCGTGGCGACCACCGGGCTGGTGATGGTCCTCGTCGAGCTCGCGCAGGGCGCGGTCGTGCAGGGCCGCGCCTTCGACGTCGATGACGTGATCATGAACACCACCGGCGCCCTGCTCGGTTACCTGATCATCGGCCGCCGGCTCGGCCGGGTCGTGCACGCGGCGCCCAAGCCGGTCGCCGCCGCCCCGGAGGCCGCTCCTGCGGCGAAGACCGCGGCGCGCAAGACCACGCCGCGCAAAGCCACGCTCCGCAAGGCCGCTCCCGCGAAGGCCGGCACCGCCTCCCCGCGCAAGCCCTTCCGGCCTTTCGCGACCGTACGCCGCGGACTTGCCAAACGGCCCTGACCAGCCGGGACAGCATGGAATGCGTCACATTCGGGGCCTGAGCACTTCCCAGCAAGTCCGGCATTTTGATACACACGTTTGATTCACCCCCGAGTGCCGCGGGAGCGGGCGAGCGACCATGAACCACAACGATTCCCCGGACCAGCTCCACACCTTCGAGCTCGACTTCACCGAGCACGAGACGGCCCGTCGCGCCGAGGTCGTCGCCGCCCTCGGCGACGACTGGGACCCCGTCGAGGTCCTGCGCGGCGAGGACGAGGCCCACCGGCTGCTCTACTCCGGACTGGACGAGGAGCAGGAAGCGGTGCACCGGATGCTCGTCGCCGCCGGCGTCCTGCCGGCCCGCGACGAGACCGGGAAGGACGACGGTGCTGCTTCCGATTGATCCCTCGGCGGACCCGGGCCGCCGGGCCTGGGTCCCCTGCCCCCGCTGTGCGGACCACGCGGAGTGCGCCACCTGCGCCGCGGGCCGCAACTGCCCCGACCACTGGCGCTACTTGCTGTCCAATCAGGGCCCCGTCGTGCATCTGCAGTGCCCGTCCTGCACGCACATGTGGTCCTGGGACAGCCGCTTCGGCGCCCACCACCGCACGTCCGGCTGACCCGCCGCCGGGGACACGTCCCCCCGGCAGGCGACCCGGCGCGGGGTGTGAAACGCTCGGGAGGTGGGCTGCCCCCGTCTGCGGGGAGCAACCGTGGACCTCAGGGAGGCAACCATGGAAACCGACGCCCTCACGGCCGGAACCCTGCGGGAACTCCGCGCGACCAGGCCGTATCCAGCGGTGTCGCTGACCATGCCTACGCACCGGCGTCCGGACAACGCCCAGGACGCGGTGCGGCTGCGCAATCTCATCGCCGAGGCCGAACGCCGGGTCGAGAACGACCCCGACGCCTCGCGCCGGGCGCGGATACGCATCAAGGGCCAGCTCCAGCGGGTCGCCTCCGAGGTGGACCTGCGTCATTCACTCGACGGGCTGGTCATGTACGCCACGGAGGAGGACCACCAGTTGTGGGTCCTGCCGCGTCCGGTGCCCGAGCGCGTGGTCATCAGCGACAGCTTCCTCACCCAGAACCTGGTCGCCGCCAAGGCCCGTGCCCGCCCGTACTGGGTGCTCGGCGTCGCCGCGGACCGCGCGACGCTGTGGAGCGGCAGCGGGCAGTCGCTCCACCCCCACGAGGGCGACGGCTTCCCCGCGGAGCCGGAACACCTGGAGTGGGACCCCGAGCGCCTCGAGCAGATCGGCGACCACCCGAGCACCTTCAGCGACGAGGAGACCCGGCGCTTCCTGCGCTCCGTCGACAGTGCGCTGGCCACGCTGCTGGGCACGGACGACCGGCCGCTGTACCTGGTCGGGCTCCCCGACGCGGTCGGGCTGCTCAAGGAGGTCGGCACGGCCGCCGATTCCGCCGTGGCCACCGTGCTCAAGGGCGGTCTGGCGGACGCCCCCGAGCTGACGCTCCTGGAGGAACTCGCCCCCGCGAAGGAGGAGTTCGGGCGCCAGGAGTCGGAACGGGTCGGCGCGCGGTTCGACGAGGCCCGCAGTCGCCGCACCTTCGCCGCCGGACTGGACGAGGTCTGGGAGTCGGTGTGCGAGGGCCGGGCCGAACTGGTCGCGGTCGAGGAGGACTACCAGCGCGTCGTACGGCTGTCGGACGGGCATCTGCTCCCGCTCGACGGCGACGGCGAACGGGCCGGCGGCTTCGAGGAGGGCGTGCGCGAGGACATCGTGGACGAGGTCGTGGAGACCGCGCTCGACAAAGGCGCCGAGGTCGTCTTCCTGCCCCCCGACACCCTCTCCGAGCACGAGCGGATCGCCGCGGTGCTGCGCTACTGACGGCTGACGCGGGGCAGGCCGCGCCCCCGGGGTGACCCGGAGAGCGCGGCCGGACCCGCCGCGCGGTCAGGAGGCCTCGACGGCCGCCTTGATGCGCTGCCCGAAGGCAGGCGCGTCCTTGCGGGCCGCGCTCAGGGCAAGTCCGGTGAGCAGCTTGCCGATGCCGTGCCCCTCCAGCTCGTTGAAGATCCGCAGGCGCGTCACGCGCTCGGTGACCGGCTCCAGGTCGTAACCCCCCTGCACCGCGGTGACCAGGTTCTTGGACTGCTCCGCCCAGCGGATCCGGTTGGGCGCCTCCAGTACCGTGATCCGGAACTCCCGGCGGGTCTTCATGCCGGCGTCCTTCACCACGCTGGTGAAGATCGTGCCCACGGTCGTCGGGCCGGCCGGGCTCTTCCTGATCTCCTGCACCCGGGGGCTGAACTCGGGGTCGTGCGTTCCGTCGGCGAGGTAGGCGAAGACCTCGCCCACGGACCGGTCGATCTCGACCACTGCCTCGAACTGTCCGCCCATCACGACTCCTTGATGCTCACCCCCGGCGGCGCGGACGCGCCGTCGCGGGCGGCGCCCACGTGGCGCCTCTCCGTCACGATAGGTCCTCGCCCCCGCCCGGGCACCCGGGAGCCCCGGCTCCGCCCTTTGCCGGACACGGGTCGCCGTGACGGTGAGCGCACGGCGCGTACCGCACGTATGGAGGGTGGGCCCGGGTCCGCGGGTTCGCGTACGGATGCGGAAGTAGGGGTCTGGGTGAGGCGCACACGGCGTCACGTGCAGCGCGCGATACGGCTCGTGGCCGTCGCGGGAGTCGTCTGCGGCGGGGTGATGGTGTCGCAGGCAGGGGCGAACGCGTCACAGGACGGCGGCGGCGGCCACCGGGTCCTGGACGCCCCGGCCGACGGCGCGCAGAGCGTGGGGAGCGCGGCCACCCTCGCCAGAGAGCTGGAGAGCCGGCTCGGCGACTCCCGCAGCGCGGGGAGCTGGGTGGACGCCCAGGGCCGCGCGGTGGTCGCCGTCACCGATGACGCGTCCGCGGCCGAGGTCACCGAGGCGGGCGCCCAGGCGAAGATCGTCCGCTACAGCATGCGCGAGCTGAGCTCGGCCGGCGACACGCTCCGTGAGGCGCCGCGGGTGGCGGGCACGGCCTGGTCGGTCGACCCGAAGACGAACACGGTGGTGGTCCTCGCGGACAGCACCGTCTCGGCCGCCGACTGGTCGCGGCTGAAGGACGTGGCCGACGGCATCGGCGGCGCCGTCCGCATGGAGCGCACGAAGGACACCTTCACCCCGCGTACCGCCGGAGCCGCGCCCATCTTCACCCGGGGCAGCCGCTGTTCGGCCGGCTTCAACGTCACCGACGGCAAGGAGACGTTCCTGCTGACCGCGGGGCACTGCGGCCCGGTCGGCACCACCTGGTTCGGCGACAACCGGGGTGCCACCGGGGTCGGTACGACGGTCGTGAGTTCCTTTCCCGGCGGGGACTTCTCCCTGATCCGCTACGGCGGCCCCGGCGACGGCACCGACGCCGGCGACCGCGCGAGCCTGGTGAACCTGGGCGACGGCCGGGCGGTGCGGATCAACGGGGCGGCCGAAGCGCTGGTGGGACAGCAGGTCTTCCGCAGCGGCAGCACCTCGGGCCTGCATTCGGGCCAGGTCACCGGTCTGAACGCGACGGTCAACTACCCCGAGGGCCAGGTGGGCGGCCTGATCCAGACCACCGTGTGCGCCGAGCCCGGGGACAGCGGCGGCCCGCTGTTCGCCCAGAGCCTCGCCCTCGGCGTCACCTCGGGCGGCAGCGGCGACTGCACCAGCGGCGGCATCACCTTCTTCCAGCCCGTGACGACCGCGCTGGCCACGCTCGGCGTCGGCATCCCCCGCGCCACGGACAGCGACGGCGCGACGCCGGGCGCCCAGGACGCCGGCACGGCCCCGGGCTCCTCCGCGCCCGCCGGGGCACCGGGCACCGGCACGGGCGCCGGCGGCGCCACTCCGGACGACCGGAACGCGCAGGGCGCCCCCAACGGGCAGGCGACGCCCGCGGCACCGGCCGCGCCGGCCGCCCCCGGCGCGCAGGGCGGGCAGAACGGGCAGAACGCCCCGGCCGCACCGGGCGCCGCCGGCTATCCGGGCACCGCGGCCGACACGTCGGCCTTCGCCGCCATCAGCAGCGGCCGCGGCATCGGCCCGGGTGTGCTCGTCATCGCGATCAGTTTCCTGGGGCTGCTGGCCACGCTGTGGATCAGGCCCGCGGGCGGCGGAGGGGGTCACGCCTACCGCCGCCAGTGGAATTGACCACGGAAGGGCAAAGCTTTTCGCCCGGTGGGCGCGCGGCGACGCAGGATGGAGGCATGACGATCATTTCGCGCGCCCGTTCCTTCGACCGGGCGGCCGCCCAGTACGCGGCGAACCGCCCCTCCTACCCGGTGGCCCTGCTGGACGCCCTGGAGGAGGTCGCCGATCGGCCGCTGGCCGGTGCCCGTGTGGCGGACGTCGGGGCGGGGACCGGTATCGCGACGGCGCTGCTGCACGCCCGCGGCGCCCGTGTGGTGGCCGTCGAGCCGGGGGACGGCATGAGCGCCCAGTTCCGCCGCTCGCTGCCGGACGTGCCCGTCGTGCGCGGTGAGGGCGACCGGCTGCCGCTGGCGACCGGCGTCATGGATTTCGTGACGTACGCGCAGGCCTGGCACTGGACGGACCCGGCGGCGTCGGTGCCGGAAGCACTGCGGGTGCTGCGTCCCGGCGGGGCCTTCGCGGTGTGGCGCAACGACTTCGACCGCTCGGCGCCGTGGCTGGCGGACCAGGAGGCCCGGCTGCGGGCGTACTTCGGGCACGGCGGCGGGGCGTTGGGCGGCGGTTCCAAGGACCGGGTGCCGGAGGGGCCGGAGTTCGCCGTGCGCCGGGTGGCCTGGACGCGCCGGGTGCCGCTGGACGTCCACCTGGGGAGCCTGGGCAGCCACTCCGCGTTCCTGGTGCTCGGCCAGGAGCGGGCCCGGGAATTCCTCGCGGCGGAACGGGAGCGGCTGTCCGCGCTCTTCCCGGACGGCACGGTCGAGGAGCCCTACGTCGTCACCTTGGCGGTCGCGCTCCGCTGAGCCCGCGCCCCCGGTACCGCGCCGGCCGGGGACCGCCGCCGGTTGATGAGGACGACCCCGGCGATCCCGAGCACTCCGCCGGCCAGTTCGATCCAGTGCGGGGTCTCGCCGAGCCACACGAAGGCGACGGCGATGGCGACCGGCGGGACGAGGTAGAGCGCCGCGGTCGAGACGGCGAGCGTCGTGCGGGCGACCGCGTACCCCCAGATCACGAAGCCCAGCGCGGAGGGCAGCAGGCCGAGGTAGACGGCGGACCCGAGGGCGGCGGCGGGCGCGTGGGCCATCGCCGCGACCGTGCCCGGCGCGAGCGGCAGCAGCAGCGCCGTCCCGGCCCACATGGCGTAACAGGCGACCTCCAGGCCCGAGTAGCGGCCCAGCAGCGGCTTCGTGGCCACGTGATAGGTCCCCTGGACGACGGCCGCGGCGAGGACGACCAGAGCCCCCGCGGAGACCCGCGCGCCGCCGTGGGCGAAGGCGATGACGGCGGCGCCCGCGATGGCCACGAGGCTGCCGAGGACGATGCGAACGGTCAGCGCCTCGCCGAGGAAGGCGGTGGCCAGCAGCACGCTGAACACGGGCGCGAGGGCGACGAGCAGGCTCGCGGTCCCGGCGGGGACATGGACCTCGCCCCAGTTCAGCAGTACCTGGTACGCGCTCATACCGGTCAGCCCGCAGAGCAGGATCAGCGGCAGGTCGCGCCCGCGCGGCCGCCGTACCCCCGTCAGCGGCGCCACGACCGCCAGCGCCACCGATGCGACGGCCAGGCGCAGGAACGACAGCCCGGCGACACCGAGCCCTTCGAGCCCGACCCGGATCGCGGGGAAGGCGGACGCCCACAGCACCACGGTGCCGGCGAGGGCCAGGAAGCGAGGGGAGCTCTTCACGCTCTCCACTGTCCCGATTAGGATGACAAAGATCCAGTTACTCTTCCTTCGCGGAACAAGAAGGTGAGCTTCTTGCTCGACGTCCGCCGCCTGAGCCTGCTGCGCGACTTCTCGGTGCACCGCACGATCGCCGCCACCGCCGAGGCCCTGCATCTGACCGGTCCCGCGGTCTCCCAGCAACTGGCCGCGCTGGAGCGCGAGGCGGGCGTCGCCGTCCTGGAGAAGCACGGGCGCACGCTGCGGCTGACCGCCGCGGGCCGGCTCCTGGTGGAGCACGCCGAGGTCGTCCTCGGCGACCTGGCCGCCGCCGAGGCCGCGCTCGACGGCCTGCGGGGCGGGGGCCGGGCGCCGGTGCGGGTCGCCGCGTTCCCCTCCGCCGCGCGCGTGCTGCTGCCCGCTGCCTGGTCGCGGCTCTCCGCCGCGGCCGCGGCGGACGGCTCGGGACCGGCGGAGCTGCGCATCGCCGAGCACGAGCCGGACGCCGCGGCCGAAGCGCTGCGCCGCCGCGAGACGGACATCGCGGTGGTCCACGCGTACAGCCTGCTGCCCCATGACGTCCCGGCGGGGTGCGAGCAGCACCATCTGCTCGACGAGCCGGTGCTGCTGGCCCTCCCCACGGCCCTCGCGGACCGCCTGGGGCTCGCCGCCGGGGAGCCCGCCGACCTCGCGGGGCTCGCCGGGGAGAACTGGCTGATGCCCGGTCCCGGGACCTCGTGCCACGAGCTGACCCGGCGGGCCTGCGGCGCCGCCGGATTCGTCCCCCGGCCGGTGGCGCTGGCGAGCGACTTCTCCGTGCTCACCGCCCTCGTCGGGGCCGGGGCGGGCGTCGCCCTCGTACCGCGGATGGCCCTTCCTGCGGTCCTGGACGGAGTCAGCCTCCACCCCCCGGCCCGCCCGGTGATCCGCACCGTCTCCGCCCTGCTCGCCGCGGGCACCGCGGAGCAGCCGGCGCTGCGCCGGGTCCTGGAGTGTCTGAAGGCCGCCGCCGGGGCAGCCGCCTAGCGTGGACCGCGCAGTCCCGGACCGATCGTAGGGAGTACCCGTGAAAAGCGCCCAGCTGCTGGTAGACGCCTTCGGCCGGATCCAGGAGGTCGTCCACGAGGCCGTCGACGGCCTGTCCCCCGACGAGCTGCACGCCCGCCTGGAGGACCGCTCCAACTCCATCGCCTGGCTGGTCTGGCATCTGACGCGGGTCCAGGACGACCATGTCGCCGACGCCGCCGGCACGGAACAGCTGTGGACCGCCGACGGCTGGGCCGACCGCTTCGACCTGGCCCTGCCGCCGTCCGACACCGGGTACGGGCACGTCCGCAAGGAGGTCGACGCGGTGCGGGTGTCCTCGGGCGAGCTGCTGACCGGCTACCACGACGCCGTCCACGACCACACCGTGGGCTATCTGCGCACGCTGCACGAGGCCGACTTCGAGCGGGTCGTCGACGAGGGCTGGGACCCGCCCGTGACGCTCGCCGTCCGGCTGGTCAGCGTCGTCTCCGACGACCTCCAGCACGCCGGCCAGGCCGCGTTCCTGCGCGGTCTGGCCGGCGGTCGCACGCACTGACCGAAGGGGCCGCGCGCGGCCTCAGCCCTTCGCGGTGGCGGTCCGTCCGGGCTCGTCGACGGCACTGAGCGGCGTGGCCAGCGACTCCAGGCTGCGGCGCTCGGCGCGTACGCCGATGGCCGCCTCCACACACCCGGCCAGGATCATCAGCACCGCGCCGATGCAGAAGGCCAGCGTCGTGTCGGACGGCTTGCCGCTGCTGACCAGGCCGTTGAAGAGCAGCGGGCCGGTGATGCCGCCGAGCGCCGTGCCGACCGCGTAGAAGAACGCGATGCACAGCGCCCGGGTCTCCAGCGGGAAGATCTCGCTGACCGTGAGATACGCGGCGCTGGCACCGGCCGAGGCCAGGAAGAGCACGGCGGTCCAGCAGGCGGTCATCGTGAACGCGCTGAGCATCCCCTGCTGGAACAGCCAGGCGGTGCCCAGGAGCAGCACGCCGGAGCCGATGTAGGTGCCGGAGATCATCGGTTTGCGGCCCACCGAGTCGAAGAGGTGGCCGAGCAGCAGCGGCCCCATGAAGTTGCCGACCGCGATCACGGCGAAGTAGTAGCCGGTGCTGCCGTTGGGGATGTCGAAGAACGTGGTCAGGATGACGGCGTAGCCGAAGGTGACGGAGTTGTAGAGGAAGGCCTGGCCCGCGAAGAGCGCGAGGCCGAGGATCGTGCGCCGGGGGTAGGTGCGGGTCACCGTGCGGGCGATGGTGAGGAAGCCGATGTCGCCGCGCGGGGTGATGAGGATGCTGCCCTCGGGCTCCGGAAGGCGTTGCCCGGTCTGCGCGTGGACCTCGCGCTCGACCTCCGCGACGATGCCTTCGGCCTCCTCGGCCCTGCCGTGGACGAACAGCCAGCGCGGGCTCTCCGGCACATGGCGGCGGACGAGGAGGATCACCAGGCCCAGGACGACACCGATGGCGAAGGCGAGCCGCCAGCCGACGTCGGTGGCGAACAGGGCGGTGTCCAGCAGGGCGATGGAGGCGAAGGCGCCCACCGCCGCGCCCACCCAGAAGCTGCCGTTGATGATCAGGTCCACCCGGCCGCGGACCCGGGCCGGGATCAGCTCGTCGATCGCGGAGTTGATGGCCGCGTACTCGCCGCCGATGCCGAAGCCGGTGAAGAAGCGGCACAGGATGAAGAACCAGGCGGTCCACGAGAACGCCGTGACCGCGGTCGCCGCGAGATAGACGGCGAGGGTGACCATGAACAGCTTCTTGCGGCCGAGCCGGTCGGTGAGGCGGCCGAAGTACAGCGCCCCCAGGCACGCTCCCGCCACGTACACCGCCGCCGCGAGGGTGGTGACCTGCGTGGTGCTGATGTCGATGCCGCTGCCGGACTCCGCGAGACGGCCGGCGATGTTGCCGACGATGGTCACTTCCAGGCCGTCGAGGATCCAGACCGTGCCGAGTCCGATCACGATGCGCCAGTGCCAGCGGGTCCAGGGCAGCCTGTCCAGCCGTGCGGGCACGTCCGTACGGATCGCTCCCGGCGGATCGGCGTGAGCGGTTGACCCTGCCATGGGGACACCTCCTGGCGTTCTGCGTACGGGGCGGGTTCCGCAGGCGCGTCTTCCCGCAGGTGGGGACGTTCATGCCGGGGGAACGGCCGGTGGGAGCCGGTGGCGGCCCGGGCGGGGCGGTCGGAGCCGATCCGGTCGAACGTCAACCACCCTGCGATAGAAGGGGAGTTGAGCGTTCAGCAACAGGAGGATCACTGGATGACGGTTTTCACCGAAGCCCCGCAGAAACCACCCGGTCTCGCTAATCTCACCGGTCACGGAAGGCCGCCGAACAGCCGGACACCGCCGTCCGTCCCCCGGCCCCACAGCGACGGAGCGCGCCACGTGACAGCCGCAGAGCCCGACGGCCCCGATGACGATGAACTGGACGTCTTCCAGCCGCGGCGCACCGCCCCCGGCGGCACGCGCCACCCCTTCCCGGGCTTCGACGACGACGCGTGGACACGGCGGGCGCCGCGCGCCCCGTTGCACGTCGCCCTCACCGCGCCCGGCCGGGCGACACCGGTCCCCCGGCGCCAGACACGGGCGCTCCGGCTGGTCGCGGGCACCGCGGTGGTGGCGGTGTGCGCCCTGCTCGCGCCTACGGTCTTCCACGACGCCGCGCCGGCGCAGGGCGAGGCGTCCGCCGAGCACGCCGCGCTCGCCCAGCCGCCCGGCGGCCTGACGGCCGCGTCCGGGACGCCCGCGCTGCCCGCGTCGGGCGCGGGGAAGGCGTCGCCCTCACCCTCGCCCTCCACCCCGCGGATCCAGGCCGCCACCACCCGGCTCCCGGCCGTGACCACGCCTCCCGCGAGCAGTGCCTCCGAGCCGTCCCGCGGTGCGCCCGCCACGCCCCGGGCCACCGCGAGCCGGCACCGGGCGGGCGCGCCAGGGGACGGCTCGCGCGCGCCCCGGGGGCACAGCCTGTCGCTGCAGTCCGTGAACTTCCCCGGCCGCTTCTGGAGCGCCCCGGGGGACACCGGCCGCCTGGACCACGTCGGCGCGTCGTCCTCCCGCGCGACACGCCGGGCCGCCACCTTCGTCCTCGTGCCCGGACTGGCCGACGCGCGCTGCTCGTCCTTCGCCACGCCGGACGGCCGCTACGTGCGGCACGAGGACTTCCGTATCCGCCTCGACCGGCCGGACGGCTCCGCGCTCTTCCGCGAGGACGCGACCTTCTGCGCCCGGCCCGGT
Source organism: Streptomyces sp. NPDC058691 (assembly GCF_042714775.1). Taxonomy (NCBI): domain Bacteria; kingdom Bacillati; phylum Actinomycetota; class Actinomycetes; order Kitasatosporales; family Streptomycetaceae; genus Streptomyces; species Streptomyces sp. NPDC058691. The sequence goes on from NZ_JBHXSO010000025.1 coordinate 95,908, forward strand.
GCCTGGCGGGGCACGGTCTCCTTCGCGTCGTACAACTACCCGGAGCGCCTGCTGCGGCACCGTGACTTCCGGCTGCGCATCGACCCCTACCGGCGCGACTCCCCCTACCGCGCCGACAGTTCCTTCCGGATCGCACCGCCCTGGTCCGGCTGACGGGCCGCGCTCCGCTCGCGGGGCCGCGCATAGCGCAGTGCGGCGCCGGGTGGGGTCCGTTCGCCGATTCCCGGCAGGAGTAAGGCAGTTCGGTCCTAACGTGGGCGAACCAACAGGGCCGAGGGGGGAGACAAGGGGTTACCGCAGTGCCGAACCCGTCCGCCGGAGGGCCGTCACGGCGCCGCCTGATCGAGCCCACGCGCGTCATCCCCGCACGCGAGTCCGCGGCCGCGGGCAGCTCCTGGGAGGAGTCCCTCGACCTCTTCCGCCCCACCGACGGGGCCGCCCCTCCCCCACGCGACGGCGGTCCCGGCCCCGACACCCAGCCCCTGCCGCCCCCGGCGGCGGCACCGCCCCCCGGCAAGCGCCCCGCGCCGGCGAGGCCCCCGGATCCTCCCGTCCGCGGCGGCTCCCAGGGGCGCCGCTCGTCCCGCACGGCCCGCCTGACCGGTCTCGGCGCCCTCGTCGCGGGCGCCGGCGCCGCCGGCTTCGGCCTCGCCCTCGCGCTGCTCTCCCCCGGCGCCACCCTCACGCCCGCGGCCCCCACGGTCCCCACCGCGCCCGCCACCACGGCGCCGCCCGCCGCCGGAACCGCCTCCGGCGCGCTCCGCGAGGGCGACAGCGGCCCCGCCGTCAGCGAACTCCAGGCCCGCCTGCTGCGCATCCCCGACGTCTACACCGGCGGCGCGGTCGACGGCCGCTTCGACCGGCGCCTGACGGCCGCGGTCGCCCGCTTCCAGGTCTGGTACGGCATCCGCGGCGACGAGAGCGGCGAATACGGCGACGCCACCCGCCGCGACCTGGAGTCCCGCACCCCCGGCACCGTCTCGGGCTGACCCCGGCGCGTCCGCGGGGGCACCACGGCCTGAGCCGTGCGCCGCCGCGGCCCGCCCCCCGTGCCGCGGTGGCCCGGCGTCATCGGGCGGCCTACCGTTTGACGATGGGAGAGGCGCGCCGGAACGGACTGGAGTGGCTTCGGGCCCGGGATCCGGGTCTGGGCACGCTGCGGCGTTCGGCGCGGGTGACCGTGGTGGCCTGCACGGGCTTCTACGCCGCGCGATACGGCCTGGGCGACCGGACGGTGGCCATCTACGCCCTGTTCGGCGCCGTCGCGGCGGGCGGTCTGTCGTCCGTCCCCGGTACACCGCGCGAGCGGGCGCGCACCCTGCTGAAGGCGCTGCCGGTCGCGATGGCGCTGGTGACGCTCGGCACGCTGCTGGCGGCGCAGTCCTGGACCGCGGCCCTGGGGATGCTGGCGGTGGGCTTCCTCGTCACGTTCAGCGGGGTCGGCGGGCCGAAGCTGGTGGGCCTCGCCAACGGGCTGCAGTTGTTCTACATCCTTCCGTGCTTCCCGCCGTACGCGCCGTCGACCCTCGGTCAGCGACTGGCGGGCCTGGTGGCCGGGATCGTGCTCATCTGCGTCGCGGAGATCTGCCTGTGGCCCGCGCCGTGCCCCGGGCGGTACGAGCACCGGCTCGCGCGGGCCGCCCGGGCGGCGGCCGACGCGCTGTACGGACTGGCGGCGGACCCGCCCCGCCGACAGGACCCGCGGACACTGCTCAAGGCCTCGCAGGATCTGCGGATGAGCCACGTGCCGACGGACGAGCGCCCGGCGTCGGCGTCCGCGCGGGACCGGGCGCTGTCCGAGGCGGCCTCGCAGATGCGGCATCTGCTCGCGCAGACACAGCAGCTCACGGAGTCGGCGGACGAAGGGGCGGCCCCGCCGGAACCGGCCGCCGTGGGGCTGCTGCTGACCTCGGCGGCGGCCTGCGAGGACGTGGACCGCGCGCTGACCGGCCGGGCCCCGCCGCCCATGCAGGCCGTCTGCGGTGCCGCCGCGAGCGCCTTCGAGTCGCACCGCGTACGGCCGCGCGGGAAGGGCACGGACTCCGCCACGATGGTGCGCAACGGCGCGATCGCGCTGGACATCACGCACACGGCGGACTTCGTGGTCACGGCGGTCCGGATCGCGCTCGGCGCCCGCGTGCCGGCGGACAGCGCTTCGCCGGAGGTCCGTGCCAGTGCCTTCTGGTACGCCGGGCGCTCCACGGCGGAGCTGTACTACCACCGGCTGCGCGCCCATCTCACCCCCCGGTCGGTGTACTTCCAGAACGCGGTGCGCATCGCCGTGGCCCTCGCGGCGGTCCGGCTGGTCGTCGGCGCGCTCGGCCTGTCGCACGGCTTCTGGGCGCTGCTGACCACGCTCACCGTGATGCGCACCAGCGCCGTCGACACGCGTACCGCGCTGCGGCCCGCGCTGCGCGGAACGCTCGCCGGAGCCGTGGTCGCGGCGCTGATCCTGTACCTCGCCGCGGGCACGCCGCTGGTGTTCGCCGCGCTGCTGCCGCCGTGCATGCTGCTGGCCTTCGCGGCGGGCCCGGTGCTCGGGCCCGGCTGGGGCCAGGCGTTCTTCACCCTGACCGTGGCCGCCGCGTTCACCCAGATCGCCCGCAGCGGGCCCGAACTGGCCGCCGCCCGCGTGCTGGACGTGCTCACCGGGGCCGTGACGGGCGCCGTCGTCGGGCTGCTCGCCTGGCCGCACGGCGGAACCGGCGAGCTGCGGCGTGCCTGCGCCCGCCTCCTGGACCAGGGCAGCCGCGCGGTCGCCGACATCACCGGCACGATCACCGACGGGGTCCGGGCCACCGACGCCCTTCCGCAGGCGCGGCTCGCCCAGCTGATCGCCGAGGCGACCTACGCCCAGTACGCCACCGAGCGGCACGACCCCCGGCACGCGTCGTCGGGGGACACCGACTTCCAGGTGATCATGCTGGCCGGCAACCGCGTCATCACGATGGGGCAGACCCTGCTGGAGAACTGCCCACCGGGCGCGCTGTCCGCCTGGCCGCTGAGCGCCGCGCACCTGCGCGACGCGGCCCACCACTTGCGGGGCGTGGCGCTGCCGTTCAGCTACGACCTGCGCCTGGGCCGCGAACGCCCCGTCGCCGAGGACCCGCACCAGGACGAGGTGCCGACGGACCGCACGGTCATCAAGGACGTCTGCGCGGCCTCGGGGGGCCGGCCCCCCGACCCGCTGCTCTACTACGCGGTCGACGCCGCGATCTGGCTGGCCAGTCTCCAGGCCGCGATCACCGCGGCCCGCCCCGCGCCGCGGGCCCCGGCGACGGCCTCGAACTGAGCGCGGCCCTCAGGGAGCACCGTCCTCCGCCGGCAGCGCGGCGAGCAGGTCCGGGTTGACGATGGCGAGTATCGCCGCGATGTCCTCGCGGGACGCGGCCGGCCACAGCACCTCGCGGGCGGCCCGGTACTTGGCGGCGAGGCGTTCGCGCGCGGCGGGGTCGAGGCGGGCGGCGCGGTCGTCCCGGCTGTTGTGGGCGTTGTCGGCGATCTTGACCAGGGTGGCGTCCCGGCTGCCGGCGATCCGCCGCAGCTTGTCCTCGTAGGCGACGCCGGGCTGGTTGGTCACCTGCTCGACGACGGCGACGACGCGGTCGGGTACGCCCGCGGCGCGCAACCGCTCCGCGGTCCAGGGCGTGTCCTCGATGACGTCGTGGAGGAGCCCCGCCATCTGCAGTTCGGCCCCGAAGGGCGCGAGCCCCGCGGCGACGGCGCGGACATGCTCGACATAGGGCACGCCGATACGGTCGGTCTGCCCCTCGTGCGCGCTGCTCGCCAGCGCGTCGGCGTCGGAGACGCTGTTCACCTTCACGGCACCCCATCCTCCGGGGTGCCGCCCGGCCCGTCCAGCGCCTGCGGCGAACGCCCGGCGGGCGGCGGTGCCGTGGCAGACCGAGAGTCCTCGACGCCGAGGCCCTCACCCGCCGGGGAGAGACCGTGCCCGCCCCTGGACGAGGGCGAAGGAGCCCCGCTGCTCCGGCCCGCGCGGGCGCCGGACCGGTCATACGCACGCGCCTCACCCCGACCGCGTGGGCGCCGCCCTGCCCGACGCCGGCCTGCCGGCCGTGCACGCCGCGGCGCAACGACGGCGGTGCCGCCGTCGACACCCGCCTCCTCCCCGGCCTGTACCGGCCGGACCCGGCCATGACGCCCGCACCGCGCTGAAACCGGGCGTGGCAGCGGTGAACAACCGCCCACCGGACAGCGCCCACCAGCGTGGACCGCGGCGGCGCGGCCGACGGAATCGGCCTCCCTCCCTCAGCGGGCACGGGCGCCAGAACCGGTCACGCGCTTCAGTCCCCCCGGGGAGCCCGGCTCCACGCCACCGGGCCCCGATGCACGCGAACCGGGCGGACGGCTCCAAAACACGGACCGCCCGCCCGGCTCGCACCATGGCATCGCCGGGCGGCTACAGCAGCCCCTCCGCGACCGGCCCGAGGGACAGGGCCGGCAGGAAGTTGAGCAGTGCGAGGACGAGCGCGGCCCCGGTGGCGAGGACGACGAAGTTGACGCCGTACGGCCGCAGGGTGCCGGCCGTGACCACACCGGGGCGCTGCCGGGCGAGCCGCCCGGCGAGGGCGAGCACGAAGACGATCGGCACGTAGCGCCCGACCAGCATCGCGGCCACCATGAGGAGGTTGTGGAAGTCGGTGGCCCCGTTGAACCCGGCCATCGCGCTGCCGTTGCTGGCCGTGTTGCTCGTGTACGCGTAGATCAGTTCGCTGAGCCCGTGCGGCCCTGTGTTGCCCATGGACGAGCGGCCCTCGGGCAGGGCGACCGCGATCGCCGAGCAGACCAGGATCGCGGTCGGGGCGACCAGGGCGTAGAGCACGACGTGCCGCATCTCGCCGAAGCCGATGCGCTTGCGCAGGTACTCGGGTGTGCGGCCGACCATCAGCCCGCCGATGAAGACCGCGACCAGGACCGCCATGAGCAGGCCGTACAGCCCGCTGCCGGTGCCGCCGGGCGCGATCTCGCCGAGCATCATGCCCGCGAGGAGCACGCCTCCGCCGAGGCTGGAGAAGCTGTCGTACGAGGCGTTGGCCGCGCCGTCGGCGGAGGCGGTGGCCGAGACGCCGAACAGGGTGCTCGCGGGGACTCCGAAACGGGTCTCGGTGCCCTCGGTCTGGCCGCCGACGGCCGCCGTCACGGTGCCGGTGTGGGCGCCCTGCGCCAGGTTGCCGGCGACCAGCAGCAGGCCGAACAGGATGCCCACGACGGCCAGCAGCGTCCAGCTCTGCCGCAGGCTGCCGACCATGCGGCCGTAGGTGCGGATGAGTGCGGTCGGGATCAGCAGCATGAGCACGATCTCGACGGTGTTGGTCCAGGCGGAGGGGTTCTCCAGGGGGTGGGCGCTGTTGGCGTTGAAGAAGCCGCCGCCGTCGCCCGACATGAGTTTGATGGGCTCCCAGGAGCCGACCGGGCCGGCGAGCTGGTCGACGCCGGACAGGTGCTGCGGCACGCCGAGTGCCATGAGCAGCAGCCCGGAGACGACGGCCAGCGGCAGGAACACACGGAAGGTCGAACGGATCAGGTCGACCCAGAAGTTGCCGAGTTCGTCGGTGCCGCGCCGTACCAGGCCGCGGACGAGCGCGAGGGCGGCGCAGATGCCGACGGCGCCGGAGGCGAAGGCCTGGGTGCCCAGGCCCGCCATGACGGCGAGGTGACCGGTGGTGGACTCGCCGGCGTAGTTCTGCCAGCTGGTGTTGGTGGTGAAGCTGACCGCGGTGTGCAGCGCGAGCTGCCAGGGCATGCCGTCACGGCCGAGCGACCAGGGCAGCCGGTCCTGGAAGGTGAAGAGCGCGAAGAGGGCGGCGATGCTCATGGCGGAGAACGCCAGGAGCGCGAAGAGGTAGTGCCGCCAGTTCTGTTCGCTGTCGGGGTCGATGCCGCAGACGCGGTACAGCAGCCGCTCGGGGGCGAAATGGCGCCCGCCGTCGAGGGCGCGGGCGAGGTAGTCGCCGAGCGGGACGTGCAGGCCCACGACCACGGCGATGACGAGGGTGGCCTGGAGCCAGCCGAAGACGGTCATGCTCAGGCTCCCTGGAGCGGACGGGCGCGGTCGAGCGCGCTGTTGAGTTCGACGACGTCGACGGCCGGCTCGCCGAGCACACCGAGCGCGCGGCCGGTGGTGTACTTGGCGACGAGCGCGCGGACGCTGCTCTCGGGCAGTCCGCGTTCGCGGGCGACGCGGGGGGCCTGGAGGCGCGCGTAGGCGGGGCTGATGTCCGGGTCGAGGCCGCTGCCGCTCGCGGTGACGGCGTCCGCGGGCACCACGGGATGGGCCGGGGCGTCGCCGCGAACGGGGACGACGACGGCCTGGGACCAGTCGGTCTCCGGTGTGGCGCACACGACGGCCACGCCCTCGTACGAGGCGGTGAACGGCCTTGCGGGGCACGGCTGGTTGAGGCTGATCACGCGCTCCACGCCGCCGGTGGTGCCGCCCGCGCGGAAGACGCCGAGCACGGCGCCGACGCCGTCGGCGGTGCAGTAGGGGCGGGAGCCGTCGACGCGCTCCAGCTCGCCGACCGCCTTGCTGCGCGCGCAGACCTGGGTGAGCAGGCTCGGCCTGTCCGGGGTGTCGACGACGCTCTCGGGCCCGAGGTTGCCGGCCGCCGAGGCGGCCGGGTCGTAGCCGGCACCGGCGTTGGAGGGCCGGGACTGGAAGTACCCGGGCAACGGGCGGCCCTTGGTGTCGGTGTACGACCTGCCGAGGGCGGTGCCGTGGGCGGTCTGGCGGAACCCCGGCAACTGCCCGAGCGCGGTCATGCCGAGCGGGTAGGCCAGGCCGACGAGCACGGTGAGTGCCACGACGACCCGCACGGCGGCCAGGTGATGGGCCGCCCAGTGCGGGAGGCGGGTGAGGGGAGGCATGGTCAGATCCCGGGGACGAACTGGACGAGGGCGAGGTCGATCAGCTTGATCGCGAGGAAGGGGACGACGACGCCGCCGAGGCCGTACACCCACAGGTTGCGGGTGAGCAGGGCGGAGGCGGAGGACGGCCGGTAGCGAACGCCCCGCAGGGCGAGCGGGATCAGCGCGACGATGACGACGGCGTTGAAGACGACGGCGGACAGGATCGCGGAGGACGGCGAGTGCAGCCGCATGATGTTGACGGCGTCGAGCGCGGGGTACACCCCGCCGAACATGGCCGGGAGGATCGCGAAGTACTTGGCGATGTCGTTGGCGATCGAGAAGGCCGTCAACGCCCCGCGGGTGATCAGCAGTTGCTTGCCGATCTCGACGATCTCCACGATCTTCGTGGGATCGGAGTCGAGATCGACCATGTTCCCGGCCTCCTTGGCGGCCGAGGTACCGGTGTTCATCGCCACGCCGACGTCCGCCTGCGCCAGCGCAGGGGCGTCATTGGTGCCGTCACCGGTCATCGCCACCAGGTTGCCGCCCTCCTGCTCCCGCTTGATCAGCGCGAGTTTGTCCTCGGGGGTGGCCTCGGCGAGGAAGTCGTCGACACCCGCCTCCTCGGCGATGGCGCGGGCCGTGATCGGGTTGTCGCCGGTGATCATGACGGTGCGGATGCCCATGCGGCGCAGCTCTTCGAAGCGTTCGCGCAGGCCGGGCTTGACGACGTCCTTGAGGTGGACGACGCCGAGCACCCGGGCCGGCCCGTCGGCCGGGCGCTCGGCCACCGCCAGCGGGGTGCCGCCGGAGGCCGACACCTGCTCGACGTACACGTCCAAACCGGCCGGCACCGTGCCGCCGTTCTCCCGCACCCATCCGGCGATCGCGGCGGCGGCGCCCTTGCGCAACTGCCGCCCGCCCTGGGGCAGGTCCACGCCGGACATGCGGGTGACGGCGCTGAAGGGCACCCATGCGGCGTCCGGCAGGTCGAGTTCGTCGGCGCGGTGCCGGGTCGGTGCGAAGTGCTCGCGGGCGTGGGCGACGATCGAGCGGCCCTCGGGGGTCTCGTCGGCGAGGCTGGACAGCAGGGCGGCCTGGGCGAGTTGCTCCGGCTCGACGCCGCCGATCGGCAGGAACCCGCCGGCCTGGCGGTTGCCGTAGGTGATGGTGCCGGTCTTGTCGAGCAGCAGGGTGTTCACGTCGCCCGCCGCCTCCACGGCGCGTCCCGACGCGGCGAGCACGTTGCGCTGCACGAGCCGGTCCATGCCCGCGATGCCGATCGCCGAGAGCAGCGCCCCGATGGTGGTCGGGATGAGGCAGACCAGCAGGGAGACCAGGACGATGCCGGTGACGCCGTCCGCGGTCAGCGCGGTGCTGTCGGGGGCGGCGCCGGTGATGCCCTTGGAGAAGATCGCCATGGGCTGCAGGGTGACGACGGCGATCAGGAAGACGAAGGTCAGCATGACCAGGAGCAGGTTGAGGGCCAGCTCGTTGGGGGTCTTCTGCCGGTTGGCACCCTCGACGAGGGCGATCATCCGGTCCAGGAAGCTGTCGCCGGGTTCCTGGGTGACGCGTACGACGATGCGGTCCGACAGCACCTTGGTGCCGCCGGTCACGGCGGAGCGGTCGCCGCCGGACTCGCGGATGACGGGTGCGGACTCTCCGGTGATCGCGGACTCGTCGACGCTGGCGACGCCTTCGACGACGTCGCCGTCACCGGGGATCAGCTCGCCGGCCGCCACGACCACCCTGTCGCCGCGCCGCAGGGCCACCGCGGGGACGGTCTCCTCCCCCGTCTCCGTCAGGCGGCGGGCGGTGGTCTGCCGGCGGGTCCTGCGCAGCGAGTCCGCCTGCGCCTTGCCGCGGCTCTCCGCCACGGCCTCGGCGAGGTTGCCGAAGACGACGGTGAGCCAGAGCCACGCGGTGATCAGCCACGCGAACAGCGAGGAGTGGGCGACCGCGAGCCCGGTGGTGAGCGCCGCTCCGATCTCGGTGACGAACATGACCGGGTTGCGGAAGAGCGTGACCGGGTTGAGCTTGCGCAGCGCCTCCGGCAGGGCCGGCCACAGCTGCTGGGGATCGAGCAGGCCCGCGCCGACCCGGCGGTCCCGGCCGGGACCGGGCGGTTCCGCCTCGCTCCCCGGAGCCTGTTCTACGCGTGCTGTGGCTGTGGTCATCTGCGGTGCTCCGGGGGAATCAGGCGGTGATGCGGAGGCGGTCGGGCACCTCCGGGCAGGGCAACGCGGGGACGGCACCTGCCCGGAGGGCGTTCAGGAGGGGCCCTTGCGGGGGCCGGACTGCGGACTCGTCAGTTGATCCACAGACACAGTGCGTCGACGAGGGCGATCGCACCGGTCACCCGCAGGACGCCCATGAGCTGGGAGCCGAACCGGTCGGGCGACTCGTCGGGATCTTCCTTGACGGCCGGGGCGGCGAACTGGGGGTCCACCGTGAGGGCGGTGACACCGAGCGGCCGGGCCAGCGAGCGCAGCGCGGACTCGGAGAGGCTGATCCAGTTCTGTTCCTCACCGAGGGTCGCGGTGAGGCGTTCCGGTGTGGTGAAGGCGACCGCGGTGCGGTCGCCCAGCGGCGTGCGGAACATGCGCGCGACGCAACCGGCGGGTCCCGGCCGGACCGGGACGCAGAGCGTCCCGCCGGCTCCGGCCGGGGTGCGTTCGCAAGGCTCGGGGTCGTCCTCGGCGGCGGGCTCGGTCATGGATTCCTCCAAGAGGGAAGACAGGGCCCCGGTCCGGGCACGTCGGACCGGGGCGCACCAGAAGCTATGCCCGGGGCACGGGGGGTGACGGCCCTCCCTGACGGGACGTTGACGGCGCGCGGCGATTTGTTGACGCCGCGGCCGCGGGCGGGTCAGGGCTCCGTCAGGCCCCGGGGCGGCGACGTCAGGATCGCGACAAGGACCGTTGCCTGCCGGCGGCGCGGCGTTTGCATGGGAGTCATGCAAGAGCCCCGCGAAGACCGCGTAGTGGTCGGTGTCAGCGGTTCCCTCGGCAGCCTGGCGGCACTCCACCGGGCCGTCGAGGAGGCCCGCCGCCGATCGGCGGCGCTGACGGTGGTGATCGCCTGGGAGAACGTCGGGGTCGATTTCGGCTCCAGCCGGCCGCCGTCACCGCCCCTGCTCGACCGCTGGCAATCCCTCGCGCGGCGGCAGTTGTTCGCCGCTCTGGACACGGCCTTCGGGGGCAGCATCCCCCTGGACCCGCCGCTGCGTCCCGTCATCGCCCTCGGCCTGCCCGGTCCCGCTCTGGTGCGGGTCGCCGACCAGGAGTCCGATCTGCTGGTCGTGGGCACCGGCTCGCACGGCCTGCTGCGGCGCCTGCTGTCCCCGTCGGTGGCCCGCCACTGCCTGGACCACGCGCGCTGCCCGGTGCTCGCCGTACCGCCGTCGCCCTTGCTCTCGCAGCTCGAGGAGGCCGAGCGCCGCGGGTCACGCGCGCGATTCGGCCTCGGGCGGGGGCCGCAGGACTCCTTCACGCTCTGATTCGGCCACTCGCCCACTCACCCGCTGAGCCCGGCCTCCTCCAGGTCCAGGGCCCGCTGGACGGCGCGCAGCGTGGCGTCGCTCACCTGGCCGGTCTCGTACAGCCGCCGCAGTTCGTCGCTCTGCACGCCGATCAGCGCCCGGCGCAGGTCCCGGTGGGCGGCGACGGCCTCGGCGAAGGCGGCGGCACGGTCCGCCCCGGGGCTCTCGTCCCCCTCGTCGAGTCCGGCCTCCAGGTGGCGGCGCAGCTGGACGACGACGGACGCCGGGGCGGCCTCCAGGTCGTCGAGCTGGTCGAGGTAGCGCAGCCCCGCGCGGGACAGGGCGTCCCGGGCACGGGCCTCCTCGCGGGCGGTGTGCTCCGGCTCCAGCGCGATGCCCGAGCGCCGCACCACCGGGGCGAGGGTGAACCCCTGGGCGACGACGGTCAGGACCACCACGCCGGTCGTCAGGGTGAGCACGAGCGAGCGGTGCGGCAGCGGTGCCCCGCCCGCCGTCACCACGGGCACCGACAGCGCCGCGGCCAGCGGCATGACCCCGCGCGTACCGGCCCACGAGGTCACCAGCGGCACCCGCCAGGAGACCGGGCCGTCCTTGCGGCGGTGCTGCATGACGGCCGAGAGCGGGAAGACCCACACGAGCCGTACGACGACGACGGTGGCGGCCACCGCGACCACCCCGACCAGCAGCGGCAGGCCCCGCGCCGACGGTTCGAGTTCGCGCACGAGCGTCGGCAGCTGGAGGCCGATGAGCGCGAAGACGACGTTCTCCAGCAGGAAGACGACGGTGGCGTAGACGGCGTGGATCTGCAGCCGGATCGGCGCGTTCGTGAACCGGTGCCCGGCGCTGCCCAGCACCACGCCCGCCAGGACGACCGCCGTGACCCCGGAGGTGTGCAGATCCTCGGCGAGCACGTAGACGCCGTACGGCGTGACCAGCGAGACGACCGTCTCCAGGACCGGGTCCTCGGTGCGCCGGCGCAGGAGCGTGACGAGTCCGGCCACGGCGGCGCCGACCAGCGCGCCGCCACCGCCCAGTTCGAGGAAGCGGCCCGCGGCGGCCGGTGTGAGCAGCGAGCCCGAGGCGACCGCCGCGCCGACGGCGACCTTGAACAGCACCAGGCTCGTGGCGTCGTTGAAGAGGCTCTCGGACTGCACCAGCACCTTCACCCGCGGCGGCAGCGACAGCCGGCGCCCGAGGGCGGTCACGGCGACCGGGTCGGTGCTGGCCAGCACGGCACCGAGCACCAGCGCCATCGGCCCGCCGAGCGGTGTCACGGCGGTCGCCACGGCAGCGACGGCGGCGGCCGAGGTCACGACGAGCCCGAAGGCGAGGACCGTGACCGGGCGCCACACCCGGCGCAGCTCCCGCCAGGAGATCTCCTCGGCGGAGGCGTACAGCAGCGGGGGCAGCACGACGACACTGATCACCTCGGGTGCGACGTGCACCGCGGGCACCCACGGCAGCAGTCCCACGATCAGCCCGGCAACGACCAGCAGCGAGGGCGCGGGGACCCGCCAGTGCCGGGCGCCGGTGGCGACGGCGGACGCCAGGGCCACGAGCAGGAGGACGGCGGTCAGGACGGTCATGTGAGGGTCCCCACGGGAAGGAGCTGTTGCGGCTGCTGCGCACTGTCCGCCGACCAGACTTCCCGGCACACCGCAGACGAATCTACCCGGCTCCGGCGCCCGTCCGGGTCCCCGGGGGAGGCGGGGCGTTAAGAACACGTCAGGATTGCGCGTCAGCCGTATGGAGCCCGTCAAGGACCGGCCCCTGGCGGCCCGGGGGACCCCACCGCCCGCCGGACCGTCACCCGGCCCGGCGCTCCCGCTCCCCCGCGCGCCCTTGATTCCCGCCCCTACCTGCGGAATTGATCACCGGACGGCCGTCGGCGCGCACCGAGCGCCGCGGCGCTCGGGCCGCCTCGGCCGCTCACGCGGGAGCCGGCGTCGGGGCACCGCGGTGCCGTCGCGCCGCCGTGGCGTGCGCCGAAGGCCCCGGCCGGTCTGCGTACGCTGACGTGGCCGTCCGCCGACGGCGGAATCTTGACTGTTGTCGACGGGAGTGCAACGTGGCCATGTCCGCTCATCCGAGTCGGCTGCGCGCGTGGTTGCTGGAGGGCCTGTCCGACATGGCCCGGCACCAGCAGGGCGGGCAGCCGGTACCCGAGAGCGCCCATCGCGGGCAGCGGTGGTGGCGGGTCATGTGCCTGACGGGTGTCGACTACTTCTCCACCCTGGGATACCAGCCGGGCATCGCGGCGCTCGCCGCCGGCCTGCTGTCGCCGGTCGCCACGATCGTCCTGGTGATCGTGACCCTGGCGGGCGCGCTGCCGGTGTACCGGCGGGTGGCGGAGGAGAGCCCGCACGGCGAGGGCTCGATCGCGATGCTGGAGCGGCTGCTGTCGTTCTGGCAGGGCAAGCTCTTCGTGCTGACGCTGCTGGGCTTCGCGGCCACGGACTTCCTGATCACGATCACGCTGTCGGCGGCGGACGCCTCCACCCACCTGGTGGAGAACCCGCACCTGACGAGCGTGCTGCACGGCCACGAGATGATCATCACGCTGTTCCTGGTGGCGCTGCTCGGCGCGGTGTTCCTCAAGGGCTTCCTGGAGGCGATCGGCGTCGCCGTGGCCCTGGTCGGGCTCTATCTCGCGCTGAACGTGGTGGTGGTCATCGTCGGTCTGTGGCACGTGGCGACCGCCTCGCACGTCGTCACCGACTGGTCCAGCGCGCTGACGGCGGAACACGGCAACGTGCTCGCGATGGTGGGCGTGGCCCTGCTGGTCTTCCCCAAGCTGGCGCTCGGCCTGTCCGGCTTCGAGACCGGCGTCGCCGTCATGCCCCATGTGCAGGGCGACCCCAGTGACACCGAGGAGAAGCCCACCGGGCGGATCCGCGGGACGAAGAAGCTGCTGACCACGGCCGCGGTCATCATGAGCTGCTTCCTCATCACCACCAGCTTCATCACCACGCTCCTCATCCCCGCCAAGGAGTTCGAGTCCGGCGGCCAGGCCAACGGCCGCGCGCTGGCCTTCCTGGCGCACGAGTACCTGGGCAACGTGTTCGGCACCGTCTACGACGTCTCCACCATCTGCATCCTGTGGTTCGCCGGCGCCTCGGCCATGGCGGGCCTGCTCAATCTGATGCCGCGCTACCTGCCCCGCTACGGCATGGCCCCGCACTGGGCGCGCGCGGTGCGCCCGATGGTGCTGGTCTTCACCCTGGTCGCGTTCCTGGTCACGTGGATCTTCGACGCGGACGTCGACGCGCAGGGCGGCGCGTACGCCACCGGCGTGCTGGTGCTGATCAGCTCCGCGGCCATCGCGGTGACCATCGCCGCCCGCAAGGCCCGCCAGCGCGGCTGGACCATCGCGTTCGCCGTGATCTCGGCGGTCTTCCTCTACACCACCGTCGTCAATGTCATCGAGCGCCCGGACGGCGTGAAGATCGGTGCCTGCTTCATCGCGGGCATCATCCTCATCTCCCTGCTGTCCCGGCTGGCCCGCGCCTTCGAACTCCGGGTCACCAGCGTGACGCTGGACGACATGGCCCAGCGCTTCGTCCGCGACATCGCCCACCGCAGGATCCGCTTCATCGCCAACGAGCCGGACCGCCGCGACCTGGCGGAGTACCGCGACAAGATCCAGCAGATCCGCACCGACAACGACATCCCGGCGGAGGACGACTTCGTCTTCGTCGAGGTCACCGTCTCCGACCCCTCGGAGTTCGAGTCCGGCCTCACCGTGCGCGGCGAGGTGCTGCACGGCCGCTACCGGGTCCTCACGCTGGAGTCTTCGTCCATCCCCAACGCGCTGGCCGCCCTGCTCCTGCACGTGCGCGACGCCTGCGGGCAGCGGCCGCACATCTACTTCGAGTGGACCGAGGGCACCCCGTTCGCGAACTTCCTGCGCTTCTTCCTCTTCGGGCAGGGCGAGGTCGCCCCCGTCACCCGTGAGGTCCTGCGCGAGGCCGAGCCCGACCGCACCCGCCGCCCCCGCGTGCACGTCGGCTGACCCGGCCGCCGGCCCACCCGCGACCGGCCGTCAGGACCGCGCCAGGATCCCGCGGCGGACCGTCAGGGGCGCGTCAACCCCGGTCACCCCGGGGGAGGCCGCTCCTACGGTCGGCCGCATGAAGCGGACCACCACCGGGTACACCGACCGCCGCTGGGCCGGGGACGCACGGTTCGCGGCGCGCTGCGCGCTCGGCTTCCTCGCCCTCGCCCTGGTGCTCGACGCGGCCGCCGGCACGCTCGGCGCCGCGCGCGCCGGGCTCTGGGCGGGCCTCTCGGTCCTGGTCCTGGCGGTGCTGGTGCCGCCGCGCGTGACGGCGGGCGAGGGCTGGCTCTCGGTACGCGGCACGCTGCGCACCCATACGGTGCGCACGGACGCCCTGGTGGCGCTGCGGCAGCACCAGGGCCCCGGGGCGCACCTGCTGCTGTACGACGCCTCCGGTCGCCGCGTGGAGGTCGATCCGCGGACGCTGATCGCCGACCCGTTGCTCTGGCATCTGCTGGAGGCCGGCGCTCTGCGCTCCCGTGAACTCGGCGTCCTGCGCCACGGTTCCGAGGTGCTGGCGCACCTCGGCGAGCGCGTCGACGGCCCGCGGGCCCAGGCGGTGTTCCGCGTGTCGGGGTTGGTGTAGGGCGCCGCGGGTCAGCCGAGGCCCGGCACGAACTGGACGACGGCCATGTCGATCAGCTTGATGCCGAGGAACGGCAGCACGAGCCCGCCCAGTCCGTAGACCAGCAGGTTGCGCCGCAGCAGGTCGCCCGCGGACGACGGCGTGTAGCGGACGCCGCGCAGGGCCAGCGGGATCAGCGCGACGATGATCAGGGCGTTGAAGACGATCGCCGAGGTGATCGCCGACGTGGGGCTGTGCAGGTGCATGATGTTGAGCGTCCCGAGCCCCGGGTAGGCGCCGGCGAACATCGCGGGGATGATCGCGAAGTACTTCGCCACGTCGTTGACGATGGAGAAGGTCGTCAGCGCGCCACGGGTGATCAGCAACTGCTTGCCGACCTCGACGATCTCGATCAGCTTGGTCGGGTTGGAGTCCAGGTCCACCATGTTCCCGGCCTCCTTGGCGGCCGAGGTACCGGTGTTCATCGCGACGCCGACGTCCGCCTGCGCCAGCGCCGGGGCGTCATTGGTGCCGTCACCGGTCATCGCCACCAGGTTGCCGCCCTCCTGCTCCCGCTTGATCAGCGCGAGTTTGTCCTCGGGGGTGGCCTCGGCGAGGAAGTCGTCGACACCCGCCTCGTCCGCGATCGCCCGGGCGGTCAGCGGGTTGTCGCCGGTGACCATCACCGTGCGGATACCCATCCGCCGCAGTTCGGCGAAGCGTTCGCGGATGCCGTTCTTCACCACGTCCTTGAGGTGGATCACGCCGAGGACCTGGGCCCCGTGCCCGTCGTCGAGCGCGACCAGGAGCGGGGTGCCGCCGGAGGCGCCGATGCGGTCCACGATCGACGTCACCTCCCCCGGCACCTGCCCGCCGCGGCCGGTGACCCACGCGGCCACGGTCCCCGCGGCGCCCTTGCGCACGGCGACTCCGGCGCCGTCCTCCCAGCGCAGGTCGACCCCGCTCATCCGGCTGCGGGCGGTGAACGGCACGAAACGGGTCTGCCCCAGCTCGCCGGGGGCCGGGGCGCGCAGCCCGTAGCGCTCCTTGGCCAGGACGACGATCGACCGGCCCTCGGGGGTCTCGTCGGCGAGGCTGGACGCCTGGGCGGCCTGCGCGAGTTGCATGTCGTCCACGCCGGTCAGCGGGACGAAGGCGGCGGCGCGGCGGTTGCCGAAGGTGATGGTGCCGGTCTTGTCGAGCAGCAGGACCGACACGTCGCCCGCCGCCTCGACGGCGCGCCCGGACATCGCCAGCACATTGCGCTGCACGAGCCGGTCCATCCCCGCGATGCCGATGGCCGACAGCAGCGCCCCGATGGTGGTGGGGATCAACGTGACGAGCAGGGCCACCAGGACGACCGTGCCCTGGGCGGCGCCGGCGTAGGAGGCCATCGGCGCGAGGGTGACGACGACCAGGATGAAGACGACGGTCAGCGACGCCAGCAGGATGTTCAGCGCGATCTCGTTGGGCGTCTTCTGCCGGGAGGCGCCCTCGACCAGGGCGATCATCCGGTCCAGGAAGGTTCTGCCGGCCCGTGAGGTGACGCGGACGACGATCCGGTCCGACAGCACCTTCGTACCGCCGGTCACCCCGGAACGGTCACCGCCCGCTTCACGGATGACCGGGGCCGACTCCCCCGTGATCGCGGACTCGTCGACGGCGGCGATGCCCTCGACGACCTCCCCGTCGCCGGGGATGGTCCCGCCCGCCTCGACGACCACCACGTCGAACCGCCGCAGCTCGCCCGCCGGGACCGGCTCCTCCGTGTACTCCTGGCCGTACGGGCGCCAGCCGCGCAGCCGCCGGGCCACCGTGCCGGTACGGGCCCGGCGCAGGCTCTCGGCCTGGGCCTTGCCGCGGCCCTCCGCGACGGCCTCGGCGAGGTTGGCGAAGACGACGGTCAGCCACAGCCAGAGGGTGATCACCCAGGCGAAGACGCTGGGGTGAAGCAGCGCCGACAGCGCCGTGAGCACCGCGCCTGCCTCGACGACGAAGAGCACCGGTTTGCGCACCATGCCGCGCGGGTGGAGCTTGCGCAATGCCTCCGGGAGGGCGGTCCACAACTGCCGGGGGTCGAGCAGTCCGGCGGACACCTTGCGGCGGCGGCCGGGCCTTCGCCCGGGGGCCGGCGGGTGAGGGAAGGCGCGGTCTGTCTCGGGGGCGGGGGCCAGGGGCTGCATGGAAGGGGGCCTTCTGAGGGATACGGGAGTCGGAGGTGCGAAACCAGCACATCGCGGTCGCGGACGCCCGACGGGCTTTCCTGACAGGACCCTTGCGCCCGTGGTGCGCCTTTCTGACGGGGCCTTGACGTCGCGCGGGCCGCGCCGTCAGGGCGGTGTCAGGAACGGGCGGCGCATCTTGCCGCCCGCGTCGGCGGGCGGTGGAATCGGGATGTGAACAGCGGTCGGCGGCATGACGACCGGCCACCCCATCGGGTGCCGCCGGTTCCGCGCGCTGTTCTCCTGCCGGCTCCCTGACGAGCCGGTGTCCAGCGGCCACGTCCGACGGCCGCATTCCTTCGCGTGCGGCGCGCCCCCCACGAGCCGTGGCCGGGGCGCGCCGGCGCGTCGTTCCTCCGGAGTGATGACCGATGTCCGCATCCGCCCTGCAAGCCGTTCCCCCGAAGACCGCCCTCGTCACGGGGGCCACCTCCGGCATCGGCTGGGAGACCGCCCGCCTGCTCGCCGAACGGGGGCGCGTGGTCATCGTCCACGGCCCCGACACCGAGTCGGCGCACCACGCCGTGGAGCGGCTGGTGGCCGCGGGCGCCGACCGGGCCCGACTGCGCCTGGCCGTCGCGGACTTCCGCCGGCTGTCGCAGGTCAAGAGGATGGCGGCGGACCTGTCGGCCCATCACCCGGTGCTGGACGTCCTGGTCAACAACGCGGCTGTCGCGGCCCCCGAGGAGCACACGCTCACCGAGGACGGCAACGAGCTCGCCTTCCAGGTCAACTTCCTGGCGGCGTACCTGCTCACCCGGGAGCTCAGGGGCCCGCTGACGGCACGTCCGGGCAGCCGGGTCGTCAACGTCTCGTCCATCACGTACCGGACGGCGTCGCTGGACTGGGACGACCTCAACCGGGCGCACCGCTACTCCCGTTACGCCGCGTACGCCCAGTCGCAGCTGGCCCTGACCGTGTTCGCCGGGGCGGCGGCGCCCGCGGGCTGCACGGTGGTCAGCGTCGACCCGGGGACCGGCGCGACCGCCCTGCTGCCGGTGTACGTGCACGAGGGCGAGGGCGAGTCGCCGGCCGAGGGCGCCGCGCGCGTGGTGCGGCTCTGCGACCCGCGGACCCCGCTCGTCCCCGGCGCCCACTACGACACGACCGGCCCCTCCACCGCCGGCCACGGGGAGCGCACCGCGCGCCGGCTGTGCAAGGCCGCCGACCGGCTCGTCACCGTCTGAACCCGAACCACACGCCCGTCACGAACCGAGAGGAGGGAAACCGGTGTCCAAGCGCGCCCGCAAGAAGAGGTCCCGTCGCAAGAACGGGGCCAACCACGGCAAGAAGGCCAACCAGGGCTGATCCCGCACACCCCCCACGGCGGTGCGGACCACACGGGCGATCCGGTGG
>NZ_JBHXSO010000025.1:114489-118812 GCF_042714775.1 Streptomyces sp. NPDC058691
CCCCGCACTCCGCGGGCCCGGCCAGCGCGTCGCCCACCCCGCGCACAACAGCCTTCCGGCCCCCACCCCCCCCCCCCCCCCGGGGGGGGCCCACCCCCCGGGCTGGCGGGGGGGCCCCCCCGCCCGTCGGCGTACCGACGCACCTGAGAGAGACGCAGATGATCGAATACACGGGACTCCCCCTCCCCGACGGCTGGTTCCCGGCCGATGTCCCGGGGCCCGTGGCACTCGCGGAGCACGTCCGCGCCACCGGCCACGGCCGGTGGTGGGCGGACCGGCCCGCCGGGCCGCGCGTGGTCGGCGTGGCCTGCGCAGGACACGTCCTGGTGGACGGGGACCCACGCCATACGGACCCGCGGGCCCTGGCTCCGCTGGGTGGCAGCTACGTCCTGGCCCGGTCGCGGTTCCTGCCGGTCCTCGGGGCGGCGTTCGACCGTGTGGTGCCCTGGGAGCGGATGATCTGGCTGCCGTCCGGCCCGGTGCCGCAAGGCCGCCCGCCCCGCGACGTGGAGGTGCGCCGGCTGACGGCGGCCGACGGCGCGGCTTTGGCGGCAGCGGGCCCGGACGCCGCCTGGATCAGCGGCAGTTGGGGCGGTGCGGCGGGACTCGCCGGTTCCGGGCACTGCTGGGGCGCCTTCCGCGAGGGCCGTCCGGTCTCGCTGGCCTGCACGTACTTCCTGGGCACCGGTTACGAGGACATCGCCGTCCTGACGCTGCCCGGACACCGCCGCGAGGGTCTCGCGCTCGCCTGCCTCGCGGGCCTGTGCGCGGACGTCGCCGCCCGCGGCCGCGTTCCGAGCTGGACCTGCTCGCGCGACAACCGGCCGAGCCGGCTGCTGGCGTGGGCGGCGGGCTTCCGGCTGTTCGGCGAGTACGTCCACTTCGCGGTGGGCCGCCCCGTCCGGCACATGGGCCGGGCGGGGTGACGCCACCGGCGGGGGCTCAGGACCCTGGGCTCAGGACCCTGGGCTCAGGCTCCGGGCTCGAAGCGGTAGCCCAGGCCGGGCACGGTGATCAGGTGGCGGGGGTGGGCGGGGTCCGGTTCCAGCTTCTGCCGGAGCGTGGCGAGGTAGACGCGCAGGTAGTTGGTGCGCTTCTCGTTGCCCGGTCCCCAGACCTCGCGCAGCAGCTGGCGGCCGGTGACCAGCCGCCCCGGGTTGCGCAGCAGCGGCATGAGCAGCCGCCACTCGGTCGGCGTCAGGTGCGGTGCCTCGCCGCGCCCGTGGCGGGTGCCGACGGTGAACGCCGCCAGGTCCAGGCGGTATTGGCCGACGTCGACCGTCTGCGGCTCCTCCACGGCCGCGGGGCGGCGGAACACGGCGCGCAGCCGGGCGGCGAGTTCGTCCATGGAGAACGGCTTGGTGAGGAAGTCGTCGGCGCCCGCGTCCAGCGCGGGCACCTTCTCGGCCGGGTCCGACCGCCCGGACACCACGATGATCGGCAGCGGGCTCCACGCGCGGACGCCGAGGATGACGTCGATGCCCGCCATGTCGGGCAGCCCCAGGTCGAGCACGATCGCGTCGGGCGGGTTGAGTGACACCAGCGTCAGCGCGGTGGCCCCGTCGGGTGCCGTGCTGACCGTGTAGTGGCGGGCGGTGAGGTCGATGTCGAGGGCCTTGCGGAAGCCCGGCTCGTCGTCGACGACCAGGACGCGCCTCATGTCAGGGCCTCCTCGTCTCCGGGAGTGAGGGAAGGGGTGGCTTCGGGGGCGTCCGCGACGGGCAGCGACAGCACCATGGTCAGGCCGCCGCCGGGCGTGTCCTCGGGTGTGAGGGTGCCGCCCATCGCCTCGGTCAGACCGCGGGAGAGCGCGAGCCCGAGCCCGAGCCCGGTGGTGTTGTCGGTGTCGCCGAGCCGCTGGAACGGCTCGAAGACCCGTTCCCAGTCGGCGGGCGGGAGCCCGGGGCCCCGGTCGGCGACGCGCAGTTCGACGCGGCCGCCGAGCGCGCTCGCGCCGACCAGGATCATGGTGCCCTCCGGGGCGTGCCGCTGCGCGTTCGTCACCAGGTTGGCGACGACGCGCTCCACCAGGGGTGGGTCGGCCAGTGCGAGCGGTGCCTCGTCCAGACCTTGCGTGACCACAGGCGCGGTGGTGTCGGCGAGGCTGTCCAGGGCGAGCGGCACCACCTCGGCGAACGCGGTCGGCCGCAGCGTCAGCCGGAGCGCGCCAGCCTGGAGCCTGCTCATGTCCAGCAGGTTGTCCACGAGGCGGCTGAGCCGGGCGAGGGACTCCTCGGCCGTCGTGAGCAGTTCGTCGCGGTCCTCGGTCGAGAACTCCACCTCCCGGCTGCGCAGGGAGCTGATCGCCGCCCAGGCGCCGGCCAGGGGTGTGCGCAGGTCGTGCCCGACCGCGGCCAGCAGCGCGGTCCGCATGCGGTCCGCCGCCTTGACGGGTTCGACCTCGGCGGCGGCCTCGGCGAGCCGGGCCCGTTCCAGCGCGGAGGCCACGTGTCCCGCGAAGGCGACCAGGACCCGCCGCTCCGAGGCGGCCAGGCGGCGCCCGCGCAGCACGAGGGTGTCCTGCGGCCCGACGGTGACGGAGACGGTGTCGCCGGCCTCGTCCCGCCCGGTGACCGCGAGGCGGCCGGGCCGGGAAGGTCCGTGGACGAGTTCCGCGGACTCCAGCCCGAAGGCCTCCCGCGTCCGCTGGAGCAGGACTTCCACGGCCTGGTCGCCGCGGAGGATGTTCCCGGCCAGTGAGGAGAGCGTCTCGGCCTCCGCCGTCGCCCCGGCCGCGCGACGCCCCAGCCGCAGGGAGCGGTCCACGATGGTGGCGACCGTGACGGCGACGACCGCGAAGACGGCCAGGGCGAGCACGTTGTTGGTCTCGCCGATGGTGAACCGGCCGATGGGCGGGATGAAGAAGTAGTTGAGCAGCAGCGACGCCGTGACCGAGGCGAGCAGCGCGGAGACCACCCCGCCGATGCACGCGACGCCGACCACCGTGAGCAGGAAGAGCAGGGCCTCGCTGGTGAGGTTGAGGTGCCCGCGGGTGTTCGCGAGCACGACGGTCAGCAGCGCGGGCAGCACGAATCCCGCCACCGGCCCGGAGACCTTGCGGACGAAGGGCAGGTCGTTGCTGGGGGTGGGCAGGAGCCGCCCGCGGCCCGCGCGTTCATGACTGACCATGTGGACGTCGATGTCGCCGGAGCGTTCGACGATGGTCTCGCCGACCCCGCGCCCGGTGACGAAGCGCGACAGCCGGCCGCGCCGGCTCACCCCGACGACGAGCTGGGTGGCGTTCTCGGCCCGGGCGAACTCCAGCAGCGCGGTGGGGACATGGTCGCCGACGACGGAGTGGAAGCTGCCGCCCAGGCTCTCCACCAGGGCGCGCTGCCGGGACAGGGCGGCGGGCGAGGAGTCCGCCAGGCCGTCGCTGCGGGCGATGTGGACGGCCAGCAGGTCGCGTGTGCCGCCCGCGCCGGACGCTCCCCCGCCGGAGGAGCGCTCGGCGATGCGCGCGGCCCGGCGGATCAGCGTCTCGCCCTCCGGCCCGCCGGTGAGTGCCACCACGACACGTTCGCGGGTCTCCCAGACCCGCCCGATGCCGTGCTCCGTGCGGTACTTCTGCAGCGCCTCGTCGACCCGCCCGGCGACCCACAGCAGGGCCAGTTCGCGCAGCGCGGTGAGGTTGCCGACCCGGAAGTAGTTCGACAGGGCGGCGTCGACCTTCTCCGGGGCGTAGACGTTGCCGTGCGCCATCCGTCGGCGCAGCGCCTCGGCGGGCATGTCCACGAGCTCGATCTCGTCGGCGCGGCGGACGACCTCGTCGGGCAGGGTCTCGCGCTGGGGGACGCCGGTGATCTTCTCGACGACGTCGTTGAGCGACTCGAGGTGCTGGATGTTGACGGCGGTGATGACGTCGATCCCGGCGGCGAGCAGGTCCTCGATGTCCTGCCATCGCTTGGCGTGCGCCCCGCCGGGGATGTTGGTGTGGGCCATCTCGTCGACCAGCGCGACCTGCGGGGCGCGGGCGAGGACCGCGTCGAGGTCCATCTCGGTGAAGTCGGCGCCGCGGTAGCGCCGTTCGACGCGCGGGACGACCTCCAGGCCCTCGAGTTTCGCCTCGGTGTTCGGCCGTTTGTGGCACTCGACGTAGCCCACGACGACGTCCGTCCCACGGGCGGCCCGCCGGCGGGCCTCGTCCAGCATCCGGTAGGTCTTCCCCACTCCGGGTGCCGCTCCGAGGAAGACCTTCAGTTTGCCGGGCCGCCCGTGGCGGGCGCCCGGTGCGGCTGTGACGTCTGGCTGCGTCACCAGGAGTCCTTCCTTGCGGGGATGTCACGCCGCCCGGCTGCGCTGTTTGTCTGAGCCCCGGGGCGG
>NZ_JBHXSO010000026.1:0-117097 GCF_042714775.1 Streptomyces sp. NPDC058691
CCGCCACTCGGCGGTCGCGGGCCCGTCGGCGTTTCCGGAGGGCTCTCCGGATGCGGGTGTGGATCACTCGGGCCACTCTGAGTGCACTTGTTGTTCCGGAGGGTGAGGAGAGTGCATGCGTTCCTCGATCCGCTCGATGATCGGCGGACTGACGCTGGCATCCGCGCTCGCGATGCCGCTGGTGGTCCCTGCGTACACCGCGTACGCCGCCGCCTTTGAGCCCGCCGCGCCGGGCGTGGAACCCGTGGCCCCGGAGGCGCGGAGCGTCGCCGTGCCCGAGGCCGCGTCGCAGGAGGGGGAGGGGGCCTCGTACGCCGCGGAGGCGGAAGGAGCCTCGGCCGCCGAACCGGGCCAGGAGTCCATAGCCCGGGGCGCGGGATCCTCCGCGCCACTCGGCCGGGCGGCGGCGCCCGCGGCACCTGAGGCGCGCCGCGACGTGGCGAGTCCGAAGACGCCGGCACAGGGTGCCACCGGAGCCGTCATAGGCGGTGCGCCCGTGTCGACCCAGCAGTACCCCTGGGCCGTGGCCCTCTCCAGTCGCTCCCGGTACGGGACGACACGCTCGGGGCAGTTCTGCGCCGGTGCCCTCGTGGGGCCGGCCACCGTGGTGAGCGCCGCGCACTGCTTCACCCCGGCCGCGCTGGGCGGGGACTGGAGGCAGGTGCCGGATCTGCGTGTCATCGGCGGTCGCACGGACCTGAGCGGCACGGGGGGCAAAGAGGTGCCGGTCAGCAAGGTCTGGGTGAACCCGGCCTACGATCCGGCGACCAACAACGGCGACGTGGCGGTGGTCACGCTCGCCGAGCGGCTTCCGGCGTCGTCCGCGATCCCCATGGCCAAGCCCGGCGACAGTGCCGTCTACCGTTCCGGCACCCCGGCGAAGGTGCTCGGCTGGGGCGACACCACGGGGCTCGGCACGTACTCGAACACCTTGCGGGCGGCCCCGGTCAAGGTGCTTTCCGATTCGGTGTGCCGGCAGGCCTACCCGGGAAGCGTCGACGGCAAGTACCTGCCCGGCTCCATGGTGTGCGCGGGTGAACTCACCGGCGGCCGGGACTCCTGCCAGGGGGACAGCGGCGGCCCGCTCGTGGCGGGACAGCGGCTGATCGGCCTGGTGTCCTGGGGCTCCGGCTGTGCCCAGGCGGGCCACCCGGGGGTCTACACCAGGGTCTCGTCGGTCTCCGGGCTGGTCGGGCAGCACTCGTGACCGGGTGATGACGGATGATCGTGCACCGTGGCGCGTCCAGGCGCCACGGATGCGCGGTGCGGATGGCGCCACGGGCCCCATGCCGCGATGACGAGGTGCGGACAAGCCGACGGGCGGCCTTCCATGCGGGAGGCCGCCCGTTGCTGCAAGCTCGTCGCAGTGCTACGCGTCAGCGTTCGTCATCGACCGCGACGGTCGGCGTGGCCGTGAGGCGGCCGCTCTCGTCCTGTATTTCCACAGCGATCTTCTTCAGTTCGGGCTCGAACTTACGCCCATGGTGCGCGCAGAAGAGCAGCTCACCGCCGCTGATCAGAACGACGCGCAGGTAGGCCTGGGCGCCGCAACGGTCGCAGCGATCCGCCGCCGTCAGCGGGCTCGCGGGGGTCAGAACTGTAGTCACGTCGCCTCTTCTCTAGCTCGACGAGCTGTCGTACCAGGGTCAACATCCAACCAGGCCGATACTGTTCCCGCTCATGCCTTTTTCCTGGAAACCGTTGTTGTAGCGGCTGGATGCTACCGATTGGCGGCGAATGATCCTCTGGTGTGGTTATTTGTCGTATTTGGGGCAATCAGGCGGAACTGGTCAGATTCTTCAGTTATGTCCCGCCGGCTGGCTTGCCGGTTGTTGATGAGGACGTGCCCGCAGCCTAAATGGTTCATGCCTCCAGGGGAACGTGACATGTGTATCACTCAAACGAGGGATCGAACATGCCTTCGATAGCGGGCTATCGTGGACCGCATACCGGGTCGCGGCGAAACGGCCGCGCGCGGCCTCGGTACGCTCTGACCGATACGGCTGTAGAACTTCATCGAGGAGACGTCCCGCGTGACCGCCGAAACATCCGTGCCGTCCACCGCGTTGCTGACCGGTGCAGATCGTGACGGCTCCAACTACACCGCGCGGCATCTGCTGGTACTCGAAGGCCTGGAGGCGGTGCGTAAACGCCCGGGCATGTACATCGGCTCCACCGACAGTCGCGGCCTGATGCACTGTC
Organism: Streptomyces sp. NPDC058691; assembly: GCF_042714775.1. Lineage (NCBI taxonomy): Bacteria > Bacillati > Actinomycetota > Actinomycetes > Kitasatosporales > Streptomycetaceae > Streptomyces > Streptomyces sp. NPDC058691. The sequence goes on from NZ_JBHXSO010000026.1 coordinate 2,203, forward strand.
TCTGGGAGATCATCGACAACTCCGTCGACGAGGCCCTCGGCGGGCACTGCGACCACATCGACGTCGTCCTCCACGAGGACGGCTCGGTCGAGGTGCGCGACAACGGCCGCGGCATCCCCGTCGACATCGAGCCCAAGACCGGGCTGTCCGGCGTCGAGGTCGTCATGACCAAGCTGCACGCGGGCGGCAAGTTCGGCGGCGGGTCGTACGCGGCCTCCGGCGGTCTGCACGGTGTGGGCGCCTCGGTCGTCAACGCCCTGTCCGCCCGGCTCGACGTCGAGGTCGACCGCGGCGGCCACACCCACGCCATCAGCTTCCGGCGCGGCGTCCCCGGCCGCTTCGCCAAGCCCGGCCCGGAGGCGCACTTCGAGCCGGAGAGCGGGCTCGACAAGTCCAAGAAGGTGCCGCGGACCCGCACGGGCACCCGCGTGCGCTACTGGGCGGACCGCCAGATCTTCCTCAAGGACGCCAAGCTCGCCCTGGAGACGCTCCACCAGCGTGCCCGCCAGACCGCGTTCCTGGTGCCCGGCCTGACGATCGTCGTCCGCGACGAGCGCGCCGAAAACGGCTCCGAGGACGGCAAGCCGGTCGAGGACACCTTCCACTTCGACGGCGGCATCAGCGAGTTCGCCGACTACCTCACCCCGGACAAGCCGATCTGCGACGTGCTGCGGCTCTCCGGCAGCGGCACCTTCAAGGAGACCGTCCCGGTCCTCGACGACCGCGGCCACATGAGCCCCACCGAGGTCACCCGCGAACTCGGCGTGGACGTGGCGCTGCGCTGGGGCACGGGGTACGACACCACGCTGCGCTCCTTCGTAAACATCATCGCGACGCCCAAGGGCGGCACCCACGTCCGCGGCTTCGAGGGGGCCATCACCCGGACGGTCAACGAGGTGCTGCGCGCCAACAAACTGCTGCGCGTCGCCGAGGACGACGTCGTCAAGGACGACGCCCTGGAGGGCATGACGGCCGTCGTGACCGTGCGGCTCGCCGAGCCGCAGTTCGAGGGTCAGACCAAGGAAGTGCTCGGCACCTCCGCGGCCAACCGCATCGTCTCCAACGTGGTCGCCCGCGAGCTGAAGGCCTTCCTCACCTCGACCAAGCGTGACGACAAGCAGCAGGCCCGCGCCGTGATGGAGAAGGCCGTCGCCGCGGCCCGCACGCGGATCGCCGCCCGGCAGCACAAGGAGGCGCAGCGCCGCAAGACCGCGCTGGAGTCCTCGTCGCTGCCGGCCAAGCTCGCCGACTGCCGCAGCGACGACGTGGACCGCAGCGAACTCTTCATCGTCGAGGGCGACTCGGCGCTCGGCACCGCGAAGCTCGCGCGCAACTCCGAGTTCCAGGCGCTGCTGCCGATCCGCGGCAAGATCCTCAACGTCCAGAAGTCCTCGGTCTCGGACATGCTCAAGAACACCGAGTGCGGTGCGATCATCCAGGTCATAGGAGCCGGCTCAGGCCGTACCTTCGACATCGACCAGGCCCGCTACGGCAAGATCATCATGATGACCGACGCCGATGTCGACGGCAGCCACATCCGGTGCCTGCTGCTGACGCTCTTCCAGCGCTACATGCGGCCCATGGTCGAGGCCGGCCGGGTCTTCGCCGCCGTCCCGCCGCTGCACCGGGTCGAGCTCACCAACCCCCGCAAGGGGCAGGAGAAGTACGTGTACACGTACTCCGACCGCGAGCTGCGCGACACGCTGCTGGAGTTCGAGCGCAAGGGCATCCGCTTCAAGGACAACATCCAGCGGTACAAGGGCCTGGGCGAGATGGACGCCGACCAGCTGGCCGAGACGACCATGGACCCGCGCCACCGGACACTGCGCCGGATCAACATCAGCGACCTGGACGGCGCCGAGCTGGCGTTCGACTTGCTGATGGGCAACGAGGTGGCGCCGCGCCGCGAGTTCATCACCAACTCCGCGGCCACCCTGGACCGCTCGCGCATCGACGCCTGACGTCCACCCGGTGCGAACCGGGGCGCCCGCCAGGCTCTTTAGGCGAAACCGCCGTCCCCCACCCCTCGGGGTGGGGGATCGTCACCTGATGGGGTGAAGGTTTCTGCTTGGGGCCTCCCGGATCTTCCCGCAATGTCCATGCTTGGGCGCACGGCCGAACGGTCCGTGAAGCGAGGAGAGTCCGTGAAAGAGCACGACGGGGCGGAGCCCAGCGGGCTGCGGGTGGACGACCCCTGGTACGACGCCCTGGCCGCCGGGGACTGGGAGGGACCGCAACCGCCACCGGCGCCCGTACCCCCACAGACCCCGCCGTCCGGCCGCGCCGCCGTGTACCGGGAGGTGCAGCGCAGCGGCCCGTTCCAGGAGGTCCGCGGCCGCTACCGGCGGTTCGTCTTCCCGGCGACCCTGGCCTTCCTCGCCTGGTACCTGCTCTACGTCGTGCTCGCGACCACGGCCCCCCGCCTGATGGCCCGGCCGGTCGCCGGCGAGCTCAACGTCGCGATGGCCCTGGGACTCGCCCAGTTCGCCTCGACCTTCCTGCTGACCTGGGCCTACGCCCGGCACGCCCGGCTGCGCCGGGACCGGGCCGCCCTGGAACTGCGGTGGGACACCCAGGAGCGGATGCGGTGACCGGCAACCACCAGGGACTCGCACTGGTCCTCTTCACCGTCTTCGTCTCCGTCACCCTCGCCATCACCGCCTGGGCCGGGCGGCGGCGCAGTTCCTCCGTCGAGTTCTTCGCGGGCGGCCGGCTCTTCTCCCCCCTGGAGAACGGATTCGCCATCGCGGGCGACTACTTGTCCGCCGCGACCTTCCTCGGCATCTCCGGCCTCATCGCGCTCTTCGGGTACGACGGGATGCTCTACTCGGTCGGCTTCCTGGTCGCCTGGCTGGTCGTCCTGTTCCTCGTTGCCGAACTCGTCCGCAACTGCGGCCGCTACACCCTCGCGGACGTCCTCAGCGCCCGGATGAAGCAGCGGCCCGTGCGCATTGCCGCGGGCACCGCCTCGGTCGTCGTCTCCGTGCTCTACCTGGTCGCGCAGATGGTGGGCGCCGGAAGCCTGGTCGCACTGCTGCTCGGCGGCCAGGGGTCGGCCGCCCGCACGTGGACCGTGGTCGGGGTGGGCGCCCTCATGGTCTTCTACGTCACCTTCGGCGGCATGCGGGCCACCACATGGATCCAGATCGTCAAGGCGGTGCTGCTGATGGGCGGCACGCTCGCCCTCACGGTGCTGGTCCTGATCCGCTTCCACGGCGATCTCGGCGGCCTGCTGCGCGCGGCTGCCGACGGCAGCGGCCACGGCCGCGCCTATCTCGCCCCGGGCCTGAAGTACGGCGAGAACTGGACCTCCCGGCTGGACTTCATGAGTCTCGGCCTCGCCCTGGTGCTGGGCACGGCCGGCCTGCCGCACATCCTGTCCCGCTTCTACACCGTGCCGACGGCCCGCTCGGCCCGGCGCTCGGTGGTCTGGGCGATCGGCCTCATCGGCAGCTGCTATCTGATGATCATCGTGCTCGGGGTGGCCGCGGCCGCCGTCGTCGGCTCGGACGCCGTACGGACCTCCAACGCCGCCGGCAACACCGCGGTGCCCCTGCTCGCCCTCGACCTCGGCGGGGGAGCGGGCTCCACGGGCGGGACCGTGCTCTTCGCCATCGTCGGCGCCATCGCCTTCGCCACGATCCTCGCCGTCGTCGCGGGCATCACGCTGGCGTCCTCCGCCTCCGTGGCGCACGACCTGTACGCCACGCTGCGCCGCCCGCGCCCCGGCGGCGCCCCGCGCCGCGAGCACGAGGAAGTGCGTGTCGCACGACTGGCGGCCGTCGGGATCGGCGGCGTGGCGATCGGGCTGAGCCTGTTCGCGCAGGGGCAGAACGTGGCGTTCCTGGTGGGACTGGCGTTCGCGGTGGCGGCTTCGGCGAACCTGCCGGTGCTGCTCTTCACCCTGTTCTGGCGGAAGTTCACCACCCGGGGCGCGGTGTGGTCGGTGTACGGCGGGCTGGTGCCGGCCATGGCGCTGGTCGTGCTCTCACCGGTGGTCTCCGGTAGCCCGGACTCCCTCTTCCCGGGTATGGACTTCGCCTTCTTCCCGCTCCAGAACCCGGGGTTGGTGTCGATCCCGCTGGGCTTCCTGGCCGGCTGGGCCGGGACGTTGCTCACGCGTGAGCCCGCCGACGCCGACGCGTACGCGGAAGTTGAGGTCCGGGCCCTCACGGGCGCAGGAGCGGCGTAGGAGGCCTTGCCCCGCCCCGGAGTCCACACCGCGCCTCTCGACGCCCGAGGACGGCACCGGAACGCGTGGAGCGGGTCCTCCAGGCGTTCGGCCCGAACCCGTGGAACGCGGGCCCTACACCGCGGAGTTCGTCAGGACCGCCGGCTGAATGCCACTGATCTCCATGCGCAGCGGTGCCCCCAGGGCCGCCCCGCAGCTCTCGGGCCGGGGCGGCTCCGCCGCGACCGCGGTCACCCCGACGTCCCAGACCCGGCCGTCGACGTGCCGCACGCGCGTGCCGTCCACGGTCAGCGCTCCGGCTCCGTCCTCGCCGGTCAGCCGGCGCACGGCGAGCTCGGCCGCCTGACCCGGGCGCTCCCACGCGGAGCGCCCCCGGCAGCCCTCCAGCACGACACGGCCCTCGCGGGCGGCCTCCAGGACCTGCCGCGCCAGCGGGAGGTCCACGCGGCCGTAGGCGTAGCCGTACGGCAGCACCAGCATGGTCGGCGAGAAGCGGTGGCCGCCCAGGTGGGTCACCTCCCACACCTGACCGAGCCGTGCGGCGGCGAGTTCGGCCGCCAGCGGGCGGCCGTTGAGCGCGCAGCAGCGGTCGCGCTTGCCGTTGGTGCACACCAGGGCCAGCGGATCACCTTCGTACGGCATCCCGAAGCCGCGGTGGTCGCCGCGGCCGAGCGCCGTGAAGTCCAGCCCCAGCAGGGCCTTCGGGTCCTCCAGGACGGCCTCCCGCACCCACGAGCGCCCCGGCACGGTGTGCGCCACGTACGCCGTGCGCCGGGGGACGTCGCGCCGCCGGTCGGCATGCGGCCCGGGCCGCCGGATGAGCCCCACGCGCACCCCGGTACCCGCCGCGGCCCGCTCCAGCGCCCGTCCCACCCGCGGATCCAGATGGCTCCCGGTCAGCGCCTTGGGCCCCCACGGCCCTGGTTGCTCCAGCAGCAGCCATGTGCGCGCGGTCGCCGCGGTCGCGGCGACGGGCTCCGCCAACGAGCTGGACACGGTCGTGCAGGTGCTCATGAAGGTAAGCCTAACCTTCTGAATCACCCCACGGCTCTCCAGCCCCTCCCGTGTAGCGCGAGTGACCCCTCAGGCGTCCGGAATATCCACCTTTGCGCGCACCATGGTCTCGCGGGTGATGACCACGATCCGCTCGTACTCCGCCACCCCGGCGTCGGCGGGGAGGCTGTTCTTGAGTTCACCGGTCATGTCCGTGCCGATCACGGCGAAGCGTCCATCGCTCAGCTCGAAAATGTCTGGACATGTCGACCCGCTCATGCTTCCGCGCAGGCGAGGGGGCACACCAAGACGACGTGCGATCTTCACGAACACTCCTAAGCGCTCTCCCACGGGGAGGCGCCGGGAAGCGGGAAGTTCGCGCGCGGGCCGCCCCGCGGTCAGCGATGCGATTTTTATATGAATTGAGGTCAAAACGGGCAAGGTCATCGTGCCATGGCTGGGTTGGGCTGCGCGTCGACACGTCCCAGCGGCTGTGAAGTTACGGCATTCGAGTGACGGTTGTCGCTAAAACCTGGGACCTCGACCTGTGTGACGTGTGTTCTTAATACGGTTGTATGGATCTGCCGCGTTCGTACTCCGTGATCGCCGCGTCGACGAGCCTCCCGAACTGCACCTCGTCGCCGTCCGGGTCCAGGACGGCGCGGTGTGGGCTGGTGAACGCCCAATAGTCGCGGAACTTCGCGCTCTGCACCAAGACTCTCAAATGGCCCTGCATCTCGGAGGGTCGAAGATTGTCAAGGCGGAAGGCGAGCAGGTGCTGGGCGAACACCAGGTTCGCGTAGAGCAGTTCCTTGCCGCGTTCGGCCGGGACGGACTCGAAGCCGGGCCACACGGCGATGAGTTCCGGATTCTCAATGGCAATCTTGAGCAGTTCGACATGCACGGCCCGTACGTCCGCCTCGGCGCTGCGGTACAACTGCGCATGGGTGCGGGTGAGTTCACGCCGCTGCATGGACAGCTCGTGCCGGTGGTGGCGTGCCTTCCGCTGCTGCACGGCAAACGTCACCAGCACCGCTGCGAGTGCCAGTCCGGAGAACGCCGCGTTGGCCGCCATGAAGGTGGATGCGGCAGAGTCCGCGCCCGTGCCCGAGGGCGACGCGAGGGTGACCATGAGCTTGCCCAGTGCCACGGCGACGACGGCCGTGAGCACCAAGACGGTGGTGACCCCGATGACCAGCAGAGCGGCGATTCCGCCCACCTCTCGGGAACGCGCCATGTGACCCCCCGATCCGCGCATGGCCGTTGTCCCGACGGCCGCAGCCCGAAGAAACGATGCTCCGGGCAGGTGCGAGCGGCTCTGATCGGCTGCCTCGGAGAGGTGAGAAGCACGCAGGGAGGTGCGGATCCGGCACCCGCCGTCCAGGGAGTGTTACCCGCTGGGGCCTGGTGTGAAGCGCGCTATTCAGGTCAGGCGGCCGCTGTATTGGCCCAGGTTGTGGGAGTGTGCAGAGCTTTCACCTCATCCGCCCCTCCTGCGTACCCCCGATACCGCCGGCCCCAGTGGTTTGCGCAAGCGCGCAAACCACTTGCATGGCGTGTCGTATGCTTGCGCACATGACGCGACGGCTTGCCGAAGTAGCGAAGAAGGTCGGGGTCAGTGAGGCCACCGTCAGCCGTGTGCTGAACGGGAAGCCGGGGGTGTCGGAGGGGACCCGGCAGGCGGTGCTGACGGCGCTGGACGTACTGGGGTACGAGCGGCCCACACAGTTGCGGGGGAACCGGGCGCGGCTGGTGGGGCTGGTGCTGCCTGAGCTGCAGAACCCGATCTTCCCGGCGTTCGCTGACATCGTTGGCGCGGCGCTGGCGCAGCAGGGGCTCACGCCCGTGCTGTGCACGCAGACCGCGGGCGGGGTGTCGGAGGCGGACTATGTGTCGCTGCTCCTGCAGCAGCACGTCTCGGGCGTGGTGTTCGCCGGTGGGCTGTACGCACAGGCGGACGCGCCGCACGACCACTACCGGCTGCTCGCGGAACGCAATCTGCCGGTTGTGCTGATCAACGCGGCCATAGAGCACCTCGGCTTCCCGCGGGTGTCGTGCGACGACTCGGTGGCGGTCGAGCAGGCGTGGCGGCATCTGTCCTCGCTCGGCCACGAGCGGATCGGCCTGCTGCTGGGGCCCTCCGACCACGTGCCGTCGCGGCGCAAGCTGGTGGCGGCCCGCGCCGCGGCCGCCGCGACCGGGACGTCGCTGCCGGACGAGCACGTCGGCAGGGCGATGTTCACCCTTGAGGGCGGCCAGGCGGCGGCGGCGAAGCTGTGGGAGCGAGGGGTCACCGGGATCATCTGCGCCAACGACCCGATGGCGCTGGGTGCGGTGCGCGCGGCGCGCCGGATGGGGCTGTCGGTGCCGGGGGACGTCTCCGTGATCGGGTACGACGACTCGGCGTTCATGACGTGCACGGACCCGCCGCTGACGACCGTGCGCCAGCCGATCGAGGCGATGGGACGCACCGCGGTCGAACTCCTCGCGCTGAAGATCGCGGGCAAGCAGGTCGCCTCCGACGAGCTGCTGTACGAGCCGGAGTTGGTCGTCCGAGGCACGACGGGGCCGGTACGCGGCTGAGCCCCGCGCGCCGCGCGACGGCGTACCCCCACAGAGCCCGCGGTGCCCGGCACCGCGGGCTCCCTCGCGTCCCGGCCGGCTGCCTCCGCCCGGACGCGGCAGGCCCGCCGGTCACGCCCTGCCCCGGCGGTTGAAACGCTTCGCAGAGCACCTGCGCAAGCTCGTCAGTCTTTTGCGAAAACTGCGCGACATCTTGCGGACATCTGCGGGGAGTGCTTGAGTGTGCGGCGCCCCCGCTGTGCGTAGCCGGGGGCTTCCACGCTCATGCCCGAAGGGGACCACCGATGAGAAGCTCCTGGTTCCGCCCCGCCCGCCGTGCCTCCGCGGCCGCGCTCGTCTCCGCGCTGGCCCTGGTCGCCCTCTCCGCCTGCGGCACCAGCAGCAGCGGGGACAACGACGACAACGCCGGCGGCGCATCATCGTCCGACCCGACCGCCCCGCTGGACCCGAAGGCCAAGGTCACGCTCACCATCGACTGTATGCCGCCGGCCGCCAAGAAGGCGGAGCTCAAGGAGTGGAAGGAGGACGTCGCCACCTTCAACAAGCAGTACCCGAACGTGACGATCGACGGTAAGTCGACGCCCGGTCAGTGCGAGGAGCCGGCCCGCTTCACCGCGGCGCTGAAGGCGAAGTCCCAGCCGGACGTGTTCTACACGTACTTCACCGACCTGCAGCAGGTGCTGGACAACGACGGGGCCGCGGACATCTCCGCGTACGTGACGGACAAGACCGTCCCCGCGCTCCAGGACATCGACCCCAACGTGCTGAACGTCCTGAAGAAGGACGGCAAGCTCTACGGCCTGCCCACCAGCAACTACACCATGGGCCTGCTCATCAACCGCAAGCTCTTCACGCAGGCCGGCCTCGACCCCAACAAGCCGCCGACCACGTGGGAAGAGGTACGCACGGCGGCCAAGGCCATCGCGGGTCTCGGCAAGGGCATCGCCGGGTACGGCGACTACAGCGCCCAGAACACCGGCGGCTGGCACTACACCGCCACCATGTACGGCTTGGGCGGCGACGTCGTCTCCGAGGACGGCACCAAGGCGGCCTTCAACACCGACCTCGGCAAGCAGATCGTGCAGAACCTGCACGACATGCGCTGGACCGACAACAGCATGGGCCAGACCCAGCTGCTCAAGTGGGGCGACCTGCAGAAGCAGATGGCGGGTGACAAGCTCGGCATGTTCCTGGCCGCGCCCGACGACATCACGTACATGGTCCAGCAGCTCGGCGCCGACTACGCCAACTTCGGCATGGGCCCGATCCCCGGCGGCAAGGCCACCCTCTTCGGCGGCAACGACTACATGATCAAGAAGGGCAGCTCGCCCGACAAGATCAAGGCCGCCATCGCCTGGCTGAACTTCAAGACCCTCACCCCGGGCAAGGGCCAGTTCGAGTACGCACGGTCCAAGGCGGACGGCCTGCCCGTCGGTCTGCCCCAGCCGGCCTTCTTCACCGGCGCGAGCAAGGCCAAGGACGACCAGCTCAAGTCGGCCAGCGCCACCATGCCGGTGGAGAACTTCCGCGCCTTCATGGACAACCCGATTCCCGGCAAGGCCGAGCCCGCGAAGGCCCAGGAGATCTACAAGGTCCTGGACAACGTGATGTCCGGCGTCCTCACCAACAAGAACGCGGACGCCGCCAAGCTGCTGTCCACCGCGGAGACCCAGGTCAACCAGGTCCTCGCCAACCAGTAGCACCGGACCGGACCCCCGGCCCCCCGGCACTCAGGAGTAACGATGTCGGCCCCCAGCGCCCCCACCCTGCCCGCCAGCACTCCCGCGAAGAGCCGGTCGCGCCGCTCGGCACGCCGCCCTGCCCCGGATCCCCACCGTCCGGGGCGGGCCGGCCGCTCCGTGCGCCGCAACCTCACCGCGTACGGCTTCCTCATCGGCGCCGTGCTGTGCTTCGCGTTCTTCTCCTGGTACCCGATGGTCCGGGAGTTCGTACTGGCCTTCCAGAAGACCAAGGACGGGCACACCACCTGGGCCGGCTGGTCCAACCTGAACTACGTCTTCCACGACCCCGCCTTCTGGCAGGCCTGGCGCAACACCCTGCTCTTCACCGGCCTGGCGCTGCTGCTCGGATTCGCGGTGCCGTTCTTCGTCGCGCTGCTGCTGAACGAGCTGCGGAAGGCGCAGGGCTACCTGCGGCTGCTGGTGTACCTGCCGGTGATGCTGCCGCCGGTCGCCTCGGTGCTGCTGTTCAAGAACTTCTACAACCCCGAGTACGGCCTGTTCAACCGCATCCTCGAGACGCTGCACCTGCCCGCCCAGCAATGGCTGCAGTCCACCGACACCGCCATGCTGTCGGTGGTCATCGCGTCCACCTGGATGAACATGGGCGGCGCCACCCTGATCTACCTGGCCGCCCTGCAGGGCATCCCAGGCGAGCTGTACGAGGCCGCCGAGCTCGACGGGGCCGGACTGCTGCGCAAGATCTGGCATGTGACGATCCCGCAGACCCGGCTCATCCTCTCGCTGATGCTGCTGATGCAGATCATCGCCACGATGCAGGTCTTCACCGAGCCCTTCCTGCTGACCGGCGGCTCCGGCCCGGAGGGCTCCACGACCACCGTCGTCTATCTGATCTACCAGTACGCCTTCAACTTCAACAACTACGGCGGCGCCGCGGCGCTCGGCCTGGTCCTGCTCGTGCTGCTGGCGGTCTTCTCCGCCGGCTACGTGCGGCTCAGCCGGGCCGCGGACGAGTAGGGCGGGGAACCCCACGATGAGCAGCACGAGAACGCTGATATCGCCGACACAGCTGGCGACCCGGCGCGGCAAGATCCTCTACCGGACGGTCCTCGTCCTGGTGGTCGCCGTCTTCACGCTGGTCTTCCTCGGCCCCCTGTACTGGATGGCCGCCAACGGCCTGAAGTCCACGGAGGAGTTCGCGCAGATCCCGCCCACCGCCTTCCCGCAGGCCTTCCACCCCGAGAACTACAAGAGCGCCTGGGACGTGATGGATCTGTCCCACTTGCTGATCAACACCCTCTGGTACGCCTTCGGGGCGCTCGCCTTCCAGCTGGTCCTCGACGTGGCCGCGGCCTACTCGCTGTCCAAGCTGCGCCCGGTGCTGGGCAACGTGATCCTCGGCATGATGCTGGCGACGCTGATGATCCCGGCGGCCGTGCTGGTCGTGCCGCAGTACCTGACCGTGCTGGACGTGCCGATCTTCCAGCGCAACCTGCTCAACTCGCCCTGGGTGATCTGGCTGCCGTCGGTCACCAACGCCTTCAACATCTTCCTGCTGAAGCGGTTCTTCGACTCGGTGCCGCAGGAACTGCTGGACGCCTCCGCCATCGACGGGGCCTCCCAGTTGCGCACCCTGTGGTCGGTGGTCCTGCCGATCTCCCGCCCGATCCTCGGAGTGGTCTCCATCTTCGCGATCGTCGGAGTCTGGAAGGACTTCCTCTGGCCGATGCTCACGCTGCCGGATCCGACGAAGCAGACGCTCAACGTCGGCATCTACTCGCTCGCCAGCGGGGTGCCGGAGAACTGGCTGCTGGCGGCCATCGCCATGGCCTCCGTCCCCACCCTGCTGATCTTCCTCGTCTTCCAGCGCAACATCATGAGCGGCCTGACCGCCGGCGGCCTGAAGGGCTGAGGCCCGCACCCGCCCACCGCACGACCGCTTCCCACCAGCGCCACGCCGCCCGCCGCACGGGCCGGCGGCGTGGTCCCAGCTGCCCGAAAGGACCAGTCACGTGGCAGACACCCAGCCGACCGAGGCCACCGACGAGTGGTGGCGCGGAGCCGCCATCTACCAGGTGTACGTACGCAGCTTCGCCGACGGCGACGCGGACGGCACCGGCGACCTCGCCGGGGTGCGGTCCAGACTGCCGTACCTGGCGGCGCTGGGCGTCGACGCCCTCTGGTTCAGCCCCTGGTACCCCTCGCCCCTGGCGGACGGCGGCTACGACGTCGCCGACTACCGGGCCATCGACCCGGCCTTCGGGACCCTGGCCGAGGCGGAGAAGCTCATCGCGGAGGCCCGCGGCGTCGGCATCCGCACCATCATCGACGTCGTCCCCAACCACATATCCGACCGGCACGTCTGGTTCCAGGCCGCGCTCGCCGCGGGACCGGGCAGCGTGGAGCGTGAGCTGTTCCACTTCCGCTCCGGCCGCGGTGAGAACGGCGAACTGCCCCCGAACGGCTGGCGGTCCCAGTTCGGCGGCCCCGCCTGGACCCGGCTGCCCGACGGCGACTGGTACCTGCACCTGTTCGCACCCGAGCAGCCCGACCTCAACTGGGAGCACCCCGCGGTCCGCAAGGAGCACGAGGACGTCCTGCGCTTCTGGTTCGACCGCGGCGTCGCCGGGGTGCGCATCGACTCGGCGGCCATGGTCGCCAAGGACCCGGCGCTGCCCGACTTCGAGGAGGGGCGCGACCCGCACCCCTACATCGACCGCGACGAACTGCACGAGATCTACCGCTCCTGGCGCACCCTCGCGGACTCCTACGGCGGTGTCCTGATCGGCGAGGTGTGGCTGCCGGACGCCGAGCGCTTCGCCCGCTACCTGCGGCCCGACGAGCTGCACACGGCCTTCAACTTCGACTTCCTGTCCTGCCCCTGGGACGCGGAGCGGCTGCGTACCTCGATCGACGTGACGCTGGCCGTGCACGCGCCCGTGGGTGCGCCGGCGACCTGGGTGCTGGCCAACCACGACGTGACCCGCACGGCCACCCGCTACGGCCGCGCGGACACCGGTTTCGACTTCAAGACCAAGGCCCACGGGATCCCGACCGACCTGGCGCTGGGCACGCGCCGCGCCCGCGCCGCCGCCCTGCTCACGCTCGCCCTGCCCGGCTCGGTCTACCTGTACCAGGGCGAGGAACTGGGCCTGCCCGAGGTCGAGGACATCCCGGCCGACCGGCTGCAGGACCCCATGTACTTCCGCTCCGGCGGCACCGACCCGGGCCGTGACGGCTGCCGGGTGCCGCTGCCCTGGTCCGGCGACGCGCCGCCGTACGGCTTCGGCGGGGAGCAGCCCTGGCTGCCGCAGCCCGCGGACTGGGCGCGGTACACCGCCGATGCGGAGCAGGCCGACCCCGGTTCCATGCTCGCCCTGTACCGCACGGCGCTGGACATCCGCCGTGCCGAACCCGGCCTCGGCGAGGGGCCGATGAGCTGGCTCGACAGTGCCGGCGAGGTGCTCGCCTTCCGCCGCGAGGGCGGTTTCGCCTGCGTGGTCAACCTGTCGGGGACCCCGGTGGACCTTCCCCGCCACCGGCAGCTCGTGCTGGCCAGCGGCCCGCTCGGCGAGGACGGCCGGCTGCCCCAGGACACGGCGGTGTGGTTGCGCCTGGAGGAGTAGCCGCCGCACCGCGCCGCACCGGCGGCCCCCTCCGTCCCCACGCAGGAGAGGTGTGGTTGTCATGCGCGCAGCAAGGCTGGAGGTCCTGTCGAGCGCGCCCGCGTACGTCCGAGGACCTCGGCGCCAACCGGGGCGGCACCAGGCGCACTTGGAGCTTTCGGCGCACCGCTTCCCCGGCGCCCTGCGGGCCCCGCCGTCCTGCCCGCGGGCCCGCCCGTACCGGGGCACGCGTCCAGGTCGCCCGGACCACCGCCAGGCCCGCGAACGCCCTGTCCGTCACGGACCTCGTGGCCGGCCCCGCCGGAGCGGGCGGCTGACCTTCACGGGCACCACCGGCCGGCCCGCCGCCCGACTCGGCGGGCTGGAGGCGTACGCGTCCTGACCGCGTACGCCGAGGGGCGCGGCACCGCATCGGTGCCGCGCCCCTCGCCTTGCCGTGATCAGGCCCGTCACACCGGGCCGGCCACCACCGCGACCCTCTTGGTCAGCGCCACACCCGAGCCGTCCCGCCGCGGGTCCTTCGGCGGAAGGTCGGCGGGGGCACCGGTGGACGTGGCGGCGCGGGCGGGGGCGACGCCGGCCCAGGCCAGCAACAGCACGTCCTCGCCCTTCAGGAAGCGCTGGCAGCGCACGCCGCCGGTCGCCCGGCCCTTGCGCGGGTACTGGTCGAACGGCGTGAGCTTGGCCGTGCTCTCCTCGGCCCCGGTCAGCACCTCACGGGCGCCGGCGAGGGTGAAGACCACGGCGTCGGCCGACGGCTCCACCACCGTGAAGGAGATCACCTTGGCGCCCTCGGTGAGCTTGATGCCGGCCATGCCGCCCGCCGGGCGGCCCTGGGGACGCACCTGGCCCGCCGGGTAGCGCAGCAGCTGGGCGTCGTCGGTGATGAAGACCAGGTCCTCCTCGCCGGTGCGCAGCTCGACCGCGCCGACGATCCTGTCGCCCTCCTTGAGGGTGATGACCTCCAGGTCGTCCTTGTTCGCCGGGTAGTCCGGCACGACACGCTTGACGACGCCCTGCTCCGTGCCGAGCGCCAGGCCCGGTGAGGACTCGTCCAGTGTGGTCAGGCACACCACCTGCTCGTCCGGCTCCAGCGACAGGAACTCCGCGAGCGGCGCGCCGCCCGCCAGGTTCGGCGTGCCGGACATCTCCGGGAGGATCGGCAGGTCGATCACCGCCAGCCGCAGCAGCCGCCCGGTCGAGGTGACCGCCCCGATGTCCGCCCGCGCGGTCGTCGGCACGGCCGAGACGATCACGTCGTGCTTGACCCGCTTGCCGTCGCCCGGCGACAGGGCCTCGCCGTTCGCGGTGCGCGCCATCAGGCCGGTGGAGGACAGGAGCACGCGGCAGGGGTCGTCGGCGACCTCCAGCGGCACGGCCGCGATCGGCGTCGCGGCCGAGTCCAGCAGGACCGTGCGGCGTTCGGTGCCGTACTTCTTGGCCACCGCCGCCAGTTCGGTGCTGACCAGCTTGCGCAGTTCGGCGTCGGACTCCAGGATCCGGGTCAGCTCCTCGATCTCCGAGGTGAGCCGGTCCCGCTCGGACTCCAGTTCAATGCGGTCGAAGCGGGTCAGCCGGCGCAGCGGGGTGTCGAGGATGTACTGGGTCTGGATCTCCGACAGCGAGAAGCGCTCGATGAGCCGCTCCTTGGCCTGGGCGGCGTTGTCGCTGGAGCGGATGATCGAGATGACCTCGTCGATGTCGACCAGCGCGACGAGCAGGCCCTCGACCAGGTGGAGCCGGTCGCGGCGCTTCCCGCGGCGGAACTCGCTGCGCCGGCGGACCACCTCGAAGCGGTGGTCGAGGTAGACCTCGAGCAGTTCCTTCAGACCCAGCGTGAGGGGCTGGCCGTCCACCAGGGCCACGTTGTTGATGCCGAAGGACTCCTCCATCGGCGTCAGCTTGTACAACTGCTCCAGGACGGCCTCGGGGTGGAAGCCGTTCTTGACCTCGATGACCAGCCGCAGCCCGTGCTCGCGGTCGGTGAGGTCCTTGACGTCGGCGACGCCCTGCAGCCTCTTGGCGCCGACCAGGTCCTTGATCTTGGAGATGACCTTCTCCGGGCCGACCGTGAACGGCAGCTCGGTCACGACCAGGCCCTTGCGGCGGGCGGTGACGTCCTCCACCGAGACCGTCGCGCGGATCTTGAAGGTGCCGCGCCCGCTCTCGTACGCGTCCCGGATGCCGTCCATGCCGACGATGCGGCCGCCGGTCGGCAGGTCGGGGCCCGGCACGTGGCGCATGAGCGTCTCGAGGTCCGCGTTCGGGTAGCGGATCAGGTGGCGGGCGGCGGAGATGACCTCGCCGAGGTTGTGCGGCGGCATGTTGGTCGCCATGCCGACCGCGATGCCCGAGGCGCCGTTGACCAGCAGGTTCGGATACGCGGCGGGCAGGGCGACGGGCTCCTGCTCCTGGCCGTCGTAGTTCGGCGTGAAGTCGACGGTGTCCTCGTCGATCGACTCGACCATCAGCATCGCGGCCGGCGCCGTGCGGCACTCGGTGTACCGCATGGCGGCCGGCGGGTCGTCATTGCCGAGTGAGCCGAAGTTGCCGTGTCCGTCGACCAGCGGCACCCGCATCGAGAACGGCTGCGCCATGCGCACCAGGGCGTCGTAGATCGACGCGTCGCCGTGCGGGTGGAGCTTACCCATCACCTCGCCGACGACGCGGGCGCACTTCACGAAGCCGCGTTCGGGACGCAGCCCCATCTCGTTCATCTGGTACACGATCCGGCGGTGCACCGGCTTGAGCCCGTCGCGGGCGTCGGGGAGCGCGCGCGAGTAGATGACCGAGTAGGCGTACTCGAGGAAGGACCCCTGCATCTCGTCGACGACGTCGATGTCGAGGATCCGCTCCTCGAAATCGTCCGGCGGCGGGGTCTTCGTGGTGCGGCGGGCCATCAGGGCGCTGCTCCTTCGGCTGGACCTCATCGGGTGCGGACATGTGACTGACGCGGACCATTGTGGACCGCCCCACCGACAGCCCGGACCACCCCCCGGCTCCTGCGCGCCGGTGACGGGAACTTCGCAGGCTGTTTGTCCGCTGCCTAGAGTGGCAGGTCTAGGCACGAAACAACGAGTACGCGACGGGAAGGACAGCTTGCCCATGGGTCACACGGCCACGCCGGAGGCAGAATCCGGCGGCCTCACCGCGACCGAGCACCGCCTGGCCAACGGCCTGCGTGTGGTGCTCTCCGAGGACCACCTCACCCCGGTCGCCGCGGTCTGCCTCTGGTACGACGTCGGTTCCCGTCACGAGGTGAAGGGCCGTACCGGACTCGCCCACCTCTTCGAGCACTTGATGTTCCAGGGATCGGCGAACGTCAAGGGCAACGGACACTTCGAACTGGTCCAGGCCGCCGGCGGCTCGCTCAACGGCACCACGAGCTTCGAGCGGACCAACTACTTCGAGACCATGCCGGCCCACCAGTTGGAGCTGGCGCTGTGGCTCGAGGCCGACCGCATGGGCAGCCTGCTGTCCGCGCTGGACCAGGAGAGCCTGGATAACCAGCGCGACGTGGTCAAGAACGAGCGCCGTCAGCGGTACGACAATGTTCCCTACGGCACCGCGTTCGAGCGGCTGACGGCCATGGCGTACCCGGACGGGCACCCGTACCACCACACGCCCATCGGCTCCATGGCGGACCTTGACGCCGCCTCCCTGGAGGACGCGCGCGCCTTCTTCCGGACGTACTACGCCCCGAACAACGCCGTCCTGGCGGTGGTCGGCGACATCGACCCGGAGCAGACGCTCGCCTGGATCGAGAAGTACTTCGGCACCATCGCGTCCCACGACGGCAAGCCGGCGCCGCGCGACGGTTCACTCCCTGGAGTGATCGGCGGGCAACTCCGCGAGGTCGTCGAGGAGGACGTCCCCTCCCGTGCCCTCATGGCCGCCTACCGGCTGCCGGAGGACGGCAGTCGCGCGGCCGACGCCGCCGATCTGGCGCTCACGATCCTCGGCGGCGGGGAGTCCTCCCGGCTCCACAACCGGCTGGTCCGCCGGGACCGCAGCGCGGTCGCGGCCGGCTTCGGCCTGCTGCGGCTGGCCGGGGCGCCGTCGCTCGGCTGGCTGGACGTCAAGACGTCCAGTGGTGTCGAGGTGCCCGACATCGAGGCCGCCGTCGACGAGGAGCTGGCCCGCTTCGCCGAAGAGGGCCCCACTCCCGAGGAGATGGAGCGGGCCCAGGCCCAGCTGGAGCGGGAGTGGCTGGACCGGCTGGCCACGGTCGGCGGTCGCGCCGACGAACTGTGCCGCTACAGCGTGCTGTTCGGCAGCCCGCAACTGGCACTGACCGCGGTCAAGCGGGTCCTGGAGGTCACCGCCGACGAGGTGCGTGACATCGCGGCGGCCACACTGCGGCCCGACAACCGTGCCGTGCTCGTCTACGAGCCCACGGGCTCCGCGGCGGCTTCCGGCGAGGACTCCGACGAGTCCGACGAGTTCGAGGAGGGCGTGGAACAGTGACCGAGGTCCACAGCACCATGACGTTCCACCCGCGGCCCGAGCCCGGGGAGCCCAAGCCCTGGGACTTCCCGGCCCCCGAGCGGTCCCAGCTGCCCAACGGGCTGACCGTGCTGCGCAGCCACCGCCCCGGCCAGAAGGTCGTCGCCGTCGAGGTGCTGCTCGCGGCGCCGCTCGACGCCGAGCCCGAGGGCCTGGACGGCGTGGCCACGATCATGGCCCGCGCGCTGTCCGAGGGCACCGACAAGCTCACCGCCGAGGAGTTCGCCGCCGAGCTGGAGCGCTGCGGCGCCACGCTCGACGCGCACGCCGACCACCCCGGCGTCCGGGTCTCGCTGGAGGTCCCCGCCTCGCGTCTCGACAAGGCCCTCGGCCTGATCGCCGACGCGCTGCGCGCCCCGGCGTTCCCGGAGAGCGAGATCGAGCGCCTGGTCGGCAACCGCCTCGACGAGATCCCCCACGAGCTCGCCAACCCCGCGCGGCGCGCCGCCATGGCACTGTCCAAGGAGCTCTTCCCCGCGCAGTTGCGCTGCTCCCGGCCGCGCCAGGGCTCGGAGGAGACCGTCTCCCGGATCGACGCGCCATCCGTCCGCGCCTTCTACGACGCGCACGTACGGCCGTCCACCGCGACCGCGGTCGTGGTCGGCGACCTCACGGGGATCGACCTCGACGCGCTGCTCGGCAGCACCCTGGGGGAGTGGAGCGGCAAGCCCGCCGAGCGCCGCCCGCTGCCCGCGATCACCGCGGACGACACCGCGCGCGTGATCGTCGTCGACCGGCCGGGCTCCGTCCAGACCCAGGTGCTCATCGGGCGCACGGGCTCGGACCGCCACGACCCGGTCTGGCCGGCCCAGGTGCTCGGCACGTACTGCCTCGGCGGCACGTTGACCTCGCGCCTCGACCGTGTGCTGCGGGAGGAGAAGGGCTACACCTACGGCGTCCGCGCCTTCGGGCAGGTCCTGCTCTCCACGCCGGAGGGCACCGGCATCTCGCTGCTCGGCATCAGCGGCTCCGTGGCGACCGACGTCACCGCGCCCGCGCTGGCCGACACCTGGCAGGTGCTGCGCACCCTGGCGGCCGACGGGCTCACCGACGAGGAGCGGGACGTCGCCGTCCAGAACCTCGTGGGTGTCGCGCCGCTGCGCTACGAGACGGCCTCGGCCGTCGCCGGCACCTTCGCCGACCAGGTCGAGCAGTTCCTGCCCGACGACTTCCAGGCGCGGCTGTACGAGCGCCTGGCGGCCACCGGCACGGTCGAGGCCACGGCGGCGGCCGTCGCCGCGTTCCCGCTGGACCGGCTCGTGGTCGTGCTGGTCGGTGACGCCTCCGCGATCGCCGACCCGGTCCGCGAACTCGGCATCGGCCCGGTGACGGTCGTCACGGGCGCCTGACCCCACCCGCCCACCCCGCGGCCCCGGACGCCCCAGCGGCGCCCGGGGCCGCGTGCTGCGCGGCGGTCCCGCCGAGGGTGAGCCGGACCGGCGCCGACTGGAGGCCGGGGCCGGTCGCGAAGGGCCCCCGCCCCCGGCGCCTGCCCTGCGGGGCAGGACGGTGACGTCCGTCACGTCCCCTGGCAGCGGGTCCGCGGCGGAGGCGCGGAGGGTGCGTCGTGGTCCGTGCACACCGACGCCGGCCTGCGAAGACGTGGCTTTCAAGGCAGTTGGCGCCAGTTGGGCGGCAGTGTGGCATCCCGCACAAAAGGCCGGATTTTTTTGGAGCGGCCGAGGGGGCGCGGTTAGCGTCCTCGGGTTGTCCGGCGGAATCAGCCGCCTCCCGCGGCACCGGAGCAACGATCGCCGAGTCCCCGTCGGGCGTGAGCCTGGGGAGCCGGGGACCCACGTAAGTCGTCCCCCTGGGGTGAATCGGGCCCGCCCTCACCGGGGCGCCCGTAGGAGACCTTCCTGCTCCGAACCCGTCAGCTAACCCGGTAGGCGAGAAGGAAGGAAAGGATCTCCGCCTGCCCATGGCGTCATTCACCATACGTACCACCGTCGCCTGCGCCGCCGCGCTCACCGCCGTCACCACCGGCACACTCACCGCCTCCGCCCAGGCCGCGGACGCCGACCGCTCCGCGTTCGCCAAGTGCGCCGCCGTCAGCGGCGAACTGGCGGCCCACCTCGCGGAGCAGGCGGAAGCCCAGCACAAGGCGGCGGTCACCGCGGCGAAGAAGGCCAAGAAGCAGCACGCGGCGCACGTCGCGGACGTGATGAAGGAGCGGGCGGCCAAGAAGGCCGAGGCGGTCAGGGCCGCCAAGGCCGCCAAGGCGAAGGCCGCCGCCAAGCACCGCGCCGAGGCGCGGGCCGCGGCCCGCGGTGGCGCGGCGCACGCCTCGCGCTCGCACGGCCGCACGTCCCTGACGTCCTGGATGCTGCCGGTGCACGGCGGCATCGGCACCCCGTACCACGCGACCAGCAGCCTGTGGTCGTCCGGCTACCACACGGGCGTGGACTTCCAGGCGGCCACCGGCACCCCGGTGCACGCCGTCGGCGCCGGCACGGTCGTCCAGGCCGGCTGGGGCGGCAGCTACGGCAACAACGTCGTGATCCGGCACGCGGACGGCATGTACACCCAATACGGCCACCTGTCCTCGATCGGCGTCTCGGTCGGCCAGACGGTCTCCGCGGGCACGCGGATCGGCCTGTCGGGCGCCACGGGCAACGTGACCGGCCCGCACCTGCACTTCGAGGCCCGGACCACCCCGGAGTACGGCTCCGACGTCGACCCGGTGTCCTACCTGCGCTCCCACGGCGTTCTCTTCTGACGGTCCCGACGGTCCCGACCGTCCTGACTGTCCCTGGCCTTCCCGGCCTCCCAGTCCACCTCCCTCCCCCCACCCGAAGGCCCCGGTTCCCCCCGCCGGGGCCTTCGGCATGCCCGGAGGTGTGTCCAAAAACGCTCCATGAATTCAGGGCCGCCGCCGGAATCGGCCGCGTACTGGAATAGAGTCGCCACGGAAACGCCGGCACCTGCGTTACGCGGAAATTAAGCAGCAGTCGTCGGCAGCAAATGGAAGGAACCGGCGATGTGGGACCGGACGTGAACGGGACGGGCGGCGCGGGGCGCCGTATCTCCGCCCAGGCGGTGTGCACGGCGATCCGTGACGACATCATCAGCGGGCACTTCGCGCCGGGCAGCCGGCTGACCGAGGAGCAGCTCGCCAAGCGCTACGGGGTGTCGCGGGTCCCGGTCCGCGAGGCGCTGCGCACCCTGGAGTCCGAGGGCTTCGTCCGTACCCGCCGGCACGCCGGCGCTTCCGTGGCCGAGCCCACCGACCAGGAAGCCGCGGACCTGCTGGAGATCCGCGGCCTGCTGGAGCCGCTGGGCGCCGCGCGCGCTGCCCAGCGGCGTACGGAGGCGCACGTCAAGGTGTTGCGCGGACTCGTACGGCTCGGACAGGAACGTTCCGCGCAGGGGCAGTTGTCCGATCTGCCGGCGCTGGACGGCTGGTTTCACGAGACGCTGGCGCAGGCCTCGGGAAGCCCCACGCTGGTGGCGCTGCTGACGCAGCTGCGACACAAGATCGCCTGGGTCTACGCGGTCGACTCGCCGGGCCGCGCGGTGGAGTCCTGGGAGGAGCACGGATCCGTCGTGGACGCCGTCGCCCGCGGGGACGCGGAGCGCGCACGCACGGTGATGGCCGACCACGTGGAGCGCGCCACCTCGGTGCACCGGCTGCGCCGCCCGGAGCGCGCGGGCCGCGGTGCGCCCCCTCGGTGAGGAATTGGAAACATGCCGTACACACAGCGAGCGGTCACGTTTAACAGTAGTGCCGTATACAACTGGGAGAATAGGGCCGCACTGTAATTCGCGCGCCTGATTCCGCCGTGTGCCGCGCCGAATTCGACAGCTGCGCGAAAAAACCCGGGCCGCGAAATCCGGTCGGATTTCGCGGCCCGGGCTCACATATCCGGCGACCGGGTCACACGGTCTCGGGAAGCTCTTCCAGGCCCTCGGACACGAGCTTCGCCAGGCTGTCGAGCGCGGCGTCGGCGCCCTCGCCGTCGGAGGCCAGGACGATCTCCTCGCCACCCGCGGCGCCCAGGCTCAGCACGGCGAGCATCGAGGCGGCGTTGACGGGGGCGCCGTCGGCCTTGGCGATGGTGACGGGGACGCCGACGGCGGTCGCGGCGCGGACGAAGATCGCTGCGGGACGTGCGTGGAGGCCCTCGGCCCAGCCGACGGTGACGCGGCGCTCAGCCATGGTGTTGTCCTTCTGGTCGTTCCAGGGTGGTCTAGACCAGTCTGCCACGCCGGGCGCACCGATCCGTCCCTGCCATCGTCGCACCGTGCCGCGCACCCCGATGCCCGTACGCTGGGCCCATGACGACCCCGCCGCCCACGGCAGAGCGCGAGTACCCGGTGCACTGGGAGGCGGACGTCGTCCTGCGCGACGGCGGGATCGCCCATGTCCGGCCGATCAGGCCCGACGACGCGGGCCGGCTGGTCAGCTTCTACGAACAGGTCTCGGACGAGTCCAAGTACTACCGCTTCTTCGCGCCCTACCCCCGGCTCTCCGACCGGGACGTGCACCGCTTCACGCACCACGACTACCGCGACCGGGTGGGGCTCGCGGCCCTCGTCGGCGGCGAGTTCATCGCGACCGTCCGCTACGACCGCACGGAGACCGACGAGGCCGAGGTCGCCTTCCTCGTCCAGGACGCGCACCAGGGCCGCGGTGTCGCCTCCGCGATGCTGGAGCACGTCGCCGCCGTCGCCCGCGAGCGCGACATCCGGCGGTTCATCGCCGAGGTGCTGCCCTCCAACCGCAAGATGATCAAGGTCTTCACGGACGCCGGCTACACCCAGCAGCGCAGCTTCACCGACGGCGTCGTCCGGCTCGAATTCGACCTGGAACCCACCGAGCAGTCCGTCGCCGTCATGCGCGCCCGCGAGCAGCGCGCCGAGGCGCGGTCCGTACGGCGGCTGCTCAGCCCGTCCTCGATCGCCGTGATCGGCACCGGACGGCGGCCCGGAGGCGTCGGCCGCAGCGTGCTGCGGCACATCACCGAGGCCGGCTTCACCGGCCGCGTACACGCGGTGAACCGTTCCTTCGACGCCGGCCTCCCGGTCCTGGAACCCGAGGGCGTCCCCGCTCACCGCTCCCTCGCGGAGATCCCCGGACAGGTCGACCTCGCGGTGATCGCCGTGCCCGCGGAGAGCGTCGCCGAGGTGGTCGACGACTGCGGGCGGCACGGCGTCCTCGGCCTGCTCGTCCTGTCCTCCGGCTATGCCGAGTCCGGTCCTGAGGGCGGCCGCCGGCAGCGCGCCCTGGTCCGCCAGGCCCGCTCCTACGGCATGCGCGTCATCGGGCCCAACGCCTTCGGCGTCCTCAACTCCGCCGACGACGTCCGGCTCAACGCCTCGCTGTCCCCCGAGCTGCCCCAAGGAGGTCGGCTCGGGCTGTTCACCCAGTCCGGGGCCATCGGCATCGCCATGCTGTCCGGGCTGCACCGGCGCGGCGCCGGGCTGTCGTCCTTCGTCTCCGCGGGCAACCGCGCGGACGTCTCCGGCAACGACATCCTCCAGTACTGGCACGACGACCCGGCCACCGACGTCGCGCTGCTCTACCTCGAAACCCTCGGCAACCCGCGGAAGTTCTACCGCCTCGCCCGCCGCACCGCCGCGGTCAAGCCGGTCGTGGTGGTCAAGGGCGCCCGCCACTTCGCGGCCACCCCGCCCGGCCACACCGTGCCGGCCACCCGCATCCCGGACAGCACCGTGTCGGCGCTGCTGCGCCAGGCCGGCGTCATCCGCACCGACACCGTCACCGAGCTCATGGACACCGGACTGCTGCTGTCCTGCCAACCGCTGCCGGCCGGACCCCGCGTCGCCGTGCTCGGCAACTCCGAGTCGCTCGGGCTGCTCACCTACGACGCGTGCCTCACCGCCGGGCTGGAACCAGGCCGCCCCGCCGACCTCACCACCTCCGCGACGCCCGAGGATTTCCGGGCCGCGCTCACCGCCGCGCTGCGCGACCCCGCCCACGACGCCGTAGTCGTCACGGCCATCCCGCGCGTCGGCGACGAGCTGCAGGGGCACCCCGAGACCGGCGACGACCCCGAGCTCGCCGCCGCCCTGGAGCGCGCCGTCGCCGAGGCCGGGGTCGCCAAGCCCGTGGCGATCGTCCACACCGCGCTGGAGGCCATGGGCACCCGCCTCGCCGCCGCCGGCATCCCCGCCTACGCCGCCGCCGAGCGCGCCGTGAAGGCCTTCGCCCAGGCGGCCGCCTACGCCCAGTGGCGGCGGGACGCCGGGACCCCCGGCAGGGTGCCCCAGTTCGACGACGTGGACGAGGCGCAGGCCCGCCTGGACGTGGCGCGGCTGCTCGGGAACACGGGCGAACGGGCCGCGGACGGTGCCCCCGGCGTCACCTTGGACGACGCCTCCGCCGCCGCGCTCCTGGCCCGCTACGGCATCGCCGTGCGCCCCACCCTGCCCGCGCCGGATGTTGCCGCCGCCCTGGACGCCGCCCGCCGCCTGGGCCACCCCGTGGCGCTGAAGACCACCGCCCCGCACCTGCGCCACCGCGCCGACCTCGGCGCGGTCCGCCTCGACCTCGCCGACCCCGACGACCTGCGCCGGGCCTACGAGGAGCTGACCGCGCGCCTCGGCAAGCCCGAGGAGCTGCACCTGGTCGTGCAGGCCATGGCGCCGCGCGGGGTGGACACCGTCGTCCGCGCCACCGTCGACCCGGGCGCCGGCGCCGTGCTGTCCTTCGGCCTGGCCGGCGCGGCCTCGGAACTGCTCGGTGACACCGCGCACCGTCTCGTCCCGGCGACCGACCGGGACGCCGCCCAGCTGGTGCGCTCCATCAAGGCGGCCCCCCTGCTCTTCGGCTGGCACGGTTCCGAGCCGGTGGACACCGCCGCCCTGGAGGAGCTGCTGCTGCGGGTCTCGCTCCTGGTCGACGACCTGCCGGAGGTCGTCTCCGTCGACCTCGAACCGGTCGTCGTGGCCGCCGAGGGGCTGACGGTGCTCGGCGCCTGCGTACGCCTCGCGCGTCCCCCTGCCCGAACGGACCTCGGACCACGCGCACTGTCGTCCTTCTGAACACATGCGCCGCACTAGGATGGTGCGCATGGCGAAGACCGGTACGACCACTCAGGGGCTGCGCGCGGCGATCGAGCGCAGCGGCTACTACCCGACCCTCGTGGCCGAGGCCGTGGAGGCCTCCGTCGGCGGGGAGCCGGTCCACTCGTACCTGGTCCACCAGGAGACCACCTTCGACGCCAACGAGGTCCGCCGGCACGTCACCGTGCTCGTCCTGACCAGCACGCGCTTCATCGTCAGCCACACCGACGAGCAGGGCGCCGACGACACGTCCCCGACGCCGTACGCCACCACCTCCACCGAATCGGTGAAGCTGGAGCGGATCTCCTCGGTCGTGCTCAGCCGGGTGGTCGCCAACCCCGAGTCCTACACCGTGGGCACCCTGCCCCGCGAGGTCGTGCTCACCATCGGCTGGGGCGCCGTCAGCCGCATCGACCTGGAGCCCGCCGCCTGCGGCGACCCCAACTGCGAGGCCGACCACGGCTACACCGGCTCCTCCACCGCCGACGACCTGAGCCTGCGGGTCAGCGAGGCGGGCGACGGCCCCGAGACCGTCCGCCAGACCCTGGCCTTCGCGCAGGCCCTCTCCGAGGCGACCGCGAGCACGGCCGCCTGATGGCCCATCCCGTCCCCCCGTACGAGTCCGCGCCGCTGGATCCCGCGGGCGCGCCCGCCCCGCGCTACGGCACCGCCTCGCTCAGCGACGTGCTGCCCGCGGTGGCCGCCGGCCTCGGTGTGACCACGGTGCCGCCGACCGCGTTGCGGCTCGAACCGGCCGACCGGGTCTGCGTCTTCCTCGTCGACGGCATGGGCTGGGAACTGATCCGGCGCCACCCCGACGAGGCACCCTTCCTCACCTCGCTGCTGGGCTCCTCGACCGGCGGCACCGGGCAGCCGCTCACCGCGGGCTTCCCCTCGACCACCGCGACCTCGCTCGCCTCGGTCGGCACGGGTCTGCCGCCCGGCGCCCACGGGCTGGCCGGCTACACCGTCCTCAACCCGGGCACCGGCGAGCTGATGAACCAGCTGCGCTGGCAGCCGTGGACCTCCCCGCAGGAGTGGCAGCCGCACCCCACCGTCTTCCAGCTCGCCCAGGACGCCGGCATCGAGACCTGCCAGGTCACCTCGCCCACCTTCCAGCACACCCCGCTGACGAAGATCGCCCTGAGCGGCGGCACGTTCCACGGGCGGCTCACCGGCGACGAGCGCATGGACTTCACGGCCGAACGGCTCGGCGCGACCGACCGGGCGCTGGTCTACACCTACTACAGCGAGCTGGACTCCATGGGCCACCGGCACGGCGTCGACTCCGACGCCTGGCGCGGCCAGCTCATGATGGCCGACCGCCTGGTCCAGCGGCTCGCGGAGCAGTTGCCGCCACGCAGCGCGCTCTATGTCACCGCGGACCACGGCATGATCGACATCCCCTTCGACCCGGAGTCGCGGATCGACTTCGACGAGGACTGGGAACTGGGCGCCGGTGTCGCCGTCCTCGGCGGCGAGGCCCGGGCCCGGCACGTCTACGCCGTCCCCGGCGCCGCCGCCGACGTGTTCGCCGTGTGGAGCGAGGTCCTCGGCGAGCAGATGTGGGTCGCCACCCGTGACCAGGCCGTCGCGGCGGGCTGGTTCGGCCCGCACGTGGAGGACCGGGTGCGCGGCCGTATCGGCGACGTCGTCGCTGTCGCCCGGGACGACGTCGCCGTCGTCGCCACCCGCCGCGAGCCGGGGGAGTCCACGATGGTGGGCCTGCACGGTTCGATGACCCCCGTCGAGCAGTTGGTGCCGCTGCTCGAAGTACGCTCCTGAGTCCCGCACTTCCCGCCCGCCCCCGCTGTCCCGCCCCGCCGCCGTCCACCGCCGCCCGCCCCGAAAGGCCGTCGCCTCCTCATGCCTGAGCTTGTGTTCTTCTCCGGAACGATGGACTGCGGAAAGAGCACGCTCGCCCTGCAGATCGAGCACAACCGCTCGGCCCGGGGCCTGGAAGGGCTGATCTTCACCCGCGACGACCGGGCCGGGAAGGGCGTCCTGTCCTCCCGGCTGGGGCTGGAGACCAAGGCCGTCGAGGCCACCGACGACTTCGACTTCTACGCCTACCTCGTCTCCCACCTGTCCGGCGGCAACCGCGCCGACTACGTCATCGTGGACGAGGCGCAGTTCTTCGCCCCCGGGCAGATCGACCAGCTCGCCCGCATCGTGGACGACCTGCGCCTGGACGTCTTCGCCTTCGGCATCACCACCGACTTCCGCACCAAGCTCTTCGCCGGCTCGCAGCGGCTGGTCGAGATGGCCGACCGCATCGAGGTGCTCCAGGTCGAGGCGCTGTGCTGGTGCGGCGCCCGTGCCACCCACAACGCCCGTACGGTGGGCGGCACGATGGTCGTCGAGGGCGAGCAGGTCGTGGTCGGCGACGTGGGCCGTCCCGATGGCGAGACCGGCTACGAGGTCCTCTGTCGGCGGCACCACATCCGCAGGATGACCGCGGCCGCGGCCCGTGCGTCCGCGATCTCGCCGGACGTTCTGCCCGTGGACTGAGTCAGGCCGGCAGCGGCTCGGTGCGAGGGCTGCCCGGTGGGCGCGTTCACGGCGTGGGCCGGGGGTCCGCCGCGCGATCGTGGTGCTACGGGTCGAGGCGTTGTGCTGGTGCGGCGCTCGTGCCACCCATCACGCCCGCATTGTGGTCGGCACGACATCCGCAGGATGACCGCGGCCGCGGCCCGTGCGTCCGCGATCTCGCCGGATGTCCTGCCCGTGGACTGAGTCAGGCCGGCAGCGGCTCGGTGCGGATCACGGTGAACACCGCGCCCTCGGGGTCGGTGACGGTCGCCACCCGTCCGTACGCGGAGTCGCGCGGTGCGCGCAGGACGCTGCCGCCGAGCTGGACGACCTGGCGGGCGGCCGCGTCGGTGTCGGCCACCTCGAAGTACGCCATCCAGTGCGCGCCGCGGTCGCGCGGCAGACCCCGGCCGACGCCGTGGATGCCGCCCACCGGGCGGCCGTCGAGCTGGAGGGTGAGGTAGTCGAAGTCGGTCGAGACGACGTGCTGGGTCTCGAAGCCGAAGACCAGCGAGTAGAACGTGGCGACCATCGACGTCTCGCGGGTGACCAGTTCGTTCCAGACGGGCGAGCCCGGTTCGCCGGAGGTCTCGATGCCCCGGTGGTGCACGGCCTGCCAGATCCCGAACACCGCGCCCAGCGGGTCCAGGGCGATCGCCAGGCGTCCCGCGTCGTCCGCGTCCAGCGGGCCCACGCCGACGGTGCCGCCGCAACCGCGGACCAGTTCGGCGGTCTTGTCCGCGTCGTCGGCGGCGAAGTACGTGGTCCACGCAATGGGCAGGGGCCGGTCGCGCGGCAGTTCCCCGATGCCCGCCACGTTCTTCCCGTTCAGCGAGGCGCGCACATAGGTGCCCAGCGAGGACGGACCAGGGTGGAACTCCCAGCCGAACAGACGGCCGTAGAACTCCTGCGTGGCCTCGACGCCGCGTGCCAGCAGGCTGACCCAGCACGGTGTCCCGTGCGGGTGGCGGTTCCCTACCTCGGTCATCAATTCTCTCCTGGGGAGCGGCGCTCGGGGTTGCGGAGGAGGTACCACAGCAATGCTCGCACCACAGGGCGTGCCGCGTACGGGGGCCGCGCCGCAGGGTCCCCGTGCCGGGTGACCACAATGGGCTTATGCATCCTGTCATTACCGTAACCGAATTGGCCGCGCAGCCGAAGGGCGCGTCAGGCGAGGGGCCCGTACTGCTCGACGTCCGCTACCGGATGGGCGGGCCGCCCGGACGCCCCGAGTACGAGGCGGGCCACCTCCCCGGCGCGCACTACGTCGACCTGGAGAGGGAACTCGCCGGGCCGCCCGGCGACGCGGGCCGCCATCCCCTGCCGGACGTGGCGGTGTTCACGGCCGCCATGCGCCGCGCGGGCGTCGGCCCGGACCGCGATGTCGTCGTCTACGACGACTGGCTGGGCTGGGGCGCCGCCCGCGCCTGGTGGCTGCTGCGCTGGGCCGGGCACGAGCGGGTGCGGGTCCTGGACGGCGGCCTCGCGGCCTGGAAGGCGGCGGGCCTCCCGCTGGAGACGGACGTCCCTGCGGGCGAGGACGGGGACTTCACGGCCGTCCCCGGCGGAATGCCCCTGCTCGACGCCGACGGCGCGGCGGCACTCGCGCGCGGCGGAGTGCTTCTCGACGCCCGGGCCTCCGAGCGCTATCGCGGTGAGGTCGAGCCCATCGATCCCGTCGCCGGCCACATCCCCGGCGCGGTCAGCGCCCCCACGACGGAGAACGTCGACCCCGCCACCGGCCTCTTCCTCGCGCCCGCCGACCTCGCCGCCCGCTTCTCCGGCGTCGGCGCCACCGCGGGCGCCCCGGTCGGTGTCTACTGCGGCTCGGGTGTCTCCGGTGCCCACGAGGTCCTCGCCCTCGCCGCGGCCGGCGTCCCCGCCGCCCTCTACGTCGGCTCCTGGAGCGAGTGGTCCCACACCGACCGCCCGGTCGCGACGGGCCCGCAGCCGGGCTGAGGCCCGGGACTCCCGGTGCCCCCCTTCCCGCCCGGCGGTTCCGGCCCGCGGGCGGGCGGGGGAGCCGGACAGCGCTCATGGACGCGCCTTCCGACGCGCCCCCAGCCGCCGTGAAGTGACGGCGTATCCGGTCAGTCCTGCTTCTTGCGCCGGCTCCCGAAGACGATCTCGTCCCAGCTCGGCACCGTCGCCCGGCGCCCCGGCCGTACCCCGTCCGCCTCGGCCTGCCGGTCGGTGGAGCCGACCAGCCGGTCACGATGGGCGCCCACGGACCGCGGCATGAGGACGTCCGCGTACGCGGATCCCGCGCTCGCGGCGGGCGCCGGAGGCACGGCCTCCTCCGCCTCGGGGTCGTCGGCCACACCGTCGGCGGCCGCGGCCGCCGCGGGGGGAACCTCGGGTGCCGCGGGCGATGCGGTCTGCGAGGGGACGACCATGTCACCGCGGAAGCTCGGCACGGCCTCCAGGAGGCTGGTCAGGGAGTCACGTTCCTCCTCGGCCCGCTCCTCGGCGCCGGTCGCGCGCTCCGGCCGCTCCAGTGCCCGGTCCCGAGGCAGTCGCGCGATCCGCGGCACGAAGGGGTAGCTCGGTTCCGCGGCTTCCTGCGTGGCCTCGCCGATCAGCGCGCGCGCCTCGTCGTCGACGGCCTGGACCAGCCGCCGCGGCGGGTCGTACGTCCAGCTCGCCGAGTGCGGCTCGCCCGCGACGCGGTAGACGAGCAGCACCTCCCAGGTGCCGTCGTCGCGTCGCCAGGAGTCCCAGACGACGGAGTCCTTCTCGGCGCCCCGCAGCAGCAGCCGTTCGGCGACGGCCTCGCCGAGCTGCGGACCGGTGCTCTCGCCCTGGCGCCGTACCGGCGTCTTGCGCGCCCGCTCCGCCATGAAGGCCCGCTCCGCGAGCACGGGGCCCTCGAAGCGCCGCACCCGCTCGACGGGGATGCCGGCGAGCTGCGCGACCTCCTCGGCGGTGGCGCCCGCTCTTATCCGCGCCTGGATGTCGCGGGGGCGCAGATGGCTCTCGACCTCGATCTCGATCTGGCCCAGCCGCGCCCGGTCGTTGCGAATGGCGGCACGCAGGCGCTCGTCGATCGGAAGTGTGTATTCCGTGCTGTCGGCAGCCTTGAGCACCAGTCGTGTGCCGTCGTTGCTGACGGCCACGACACGCAATTCGGGCACGGTTACCTCCCGGGTGGTGCCTGCCGACGTCACGTGCGTCGCTGCTCCCGATGGACGAGTGTGACCTGCCCGGGTGCAGCCTGCCACAACCTTGCTGAGTTTCCCGGCGTGTCGGGCATGTGCCGTGACGCGCCGTTATGGCACGGTTACCTCTTTGCAACGCTGAGTGACCAAAGGCTTCACTCGGCGTCACGTGTCTCCGGGTCGCTCGACAGCACCCCGGGATGAAGTGCGCCGTCTCCCCCCGGAGCCAGGATTTGTCACAGTACTCCATTTGGGCCACGCTGGTGGGGCGCCGCGCCGTCGAACTTTGTGCGGGTCAAGGGAGTTGACCCAGGGCCGTTACGAAATCTCCACAACCGGAAGCCTGGGGACTACTCGCCCAGCACCCGCCGCAGGTAGTCGTTGCGGAACAGCCGGTCGGGGTCGAGTCGGTCCCGCAGCGCGGTGAACTCCCCGAAACGCGGGTACACCTTGGCGAACCAGTCCGCGTCCCGGGTGTGGATCTTGCCCCAGTGCGGCCGGCCCTGATGGCCGGTCATGATCTCCTCGACGGCCGTGAAGTACTCCTGGTAGCGGCTCCCCCGGTACATGTGGACCGCCACATAGGCGCTGTCGCGGCCGGACGCCGTCGACAGCGCGATGTCGTCCGCGGGGGCGACCCGCACCTCCACCGGGAAGCTGATCCGCAGGGCCGAGGAGTCGACCATCGACTTCAGCTCCCGCAGCGCCTCCACCGCCGCGGCCCGCGGAACGGCGTACTCCATCTCCACGAAGCGGACCCGGCGCGGGTGGGTGAAGACCTTGTACGGGATGTCGGTGTAGGTGCGTGCCGACAGAGCGCGGCTGGAGACCTGCGCGATCCCGGGGATCAGCGACGGGGCGGCCTGCCCCAGCGCGCAGGCGGCCCGGAAGACGCCGTTGGACAGGAACTCGTCGTCGATCCAGCCGCGGACCGCGGGCACCGGCGCGGCGGGACCCTGGCTGCGGTTGTTGCGCTTGGTGTTGCAGCCGTCGGTGTGCGGGAACCAGTAGAACTCGAAGTGCTCGTTCTCCTCGACCAGTTGGTCGAACTCCCCGAGCACCCGGTCGAAGCGCATCGGCTCCTCGCGCGCGCTGAGCAGGAAGAGCGGCTCCACCGCGAACGTGATCGCGCTGACCACCCCGAGGGCGCCCAGCCCGATCCGGGCGGCGGCGAAGACGTCGGCGTTCTCCTCGGCGGAGCACGAGAGCACCGAGCCGTCGGCCGTCACCAGTTCCAGCGCCGTGATCTGGGCGGCGATGGAGGCCGAGTCGCGCCCGGTGCCGTGTGTGCCGGTGCTGGTCGCCCCGGCCGCGGTCTGCTCCATGATGTCGCCCATATTGGTGAGCGAGAGTCCCTCGGCGGCCAGGAACGCGTTCAGGTGCTTCAGCTGGACGCCCGCCTCGACGGTCACGGTCCCGGCCGTGCGGTCGAGGGAGCGTATGGAACTCATGCGTTCCGGGCGGATCAGGACGCCCGCGGTGGCCGCGGTGGAGGTGAAGGAGTGCCCGGTGCCGACGGCCTTCGCCGGGAGCCCGTCCTCGGCCGCCTTCCGTACGGCGGCGGCGAGTTCCTCCACCGAGGCGGGCGACACCTCCCGCGCCGGGACGGATCGCACGTTGCCCGCCCAGTTATGCCATGTGGCCTTCCCGGCGGTTCTGTTCGTCGTAGCCATGCGTACGCGATCCCTCCAGCTCCGGCGCCGGCTCCAGCCGGCGGTACCCCAGGAAGGCCGCCACCACGGCGAGCGCCGCGGCGGAGGCGGGTACCGCGAACGCCGCCCGGGCCCCCGCCGCGTCGATCACCCACCCGGCCAGCGAGGCCCCGAGCGCCACACCGACCGCGAGCCCCGTGCTCGTCCACGTCATGCCCTCGGTCAGCTTCGCGCGCGGTACCAACTGCTCGACGAGCGCCATGGTCGTGACCATCGTCGGCGCGATGGACAGGCCCGCGACGAACAGCGCCACGGCCAGGAACGGCAAGTTCCCGACCAGTAGTGGCGGGATCATACTCACGCCCATGGCCCCCACGCCCAGCAAAAAGCGACGGGAGGCCGTCCCGCGCGGTTTCATCAGGCCGAAAAGGACTCCCGCGAGGCAGGATCCTGATGCGTACACGGCGAGGACGAGGCTGGCCGCGGCCTTGTGGCCCTGCTCCTGGGCGAACGCGACGGTGGTGACGTCCACCGCGCCGAAGATCGCCCCGGTCGCCACAAAGGTGATCACGAGGACCTGCAGCCCGGGCGAGCTCAGCGCCGAGCCCCGGGTGTGCTTCGCCGGAGGGTGCGGCGGCGGCTCGGTGGCGCGCTGCGCGGTGAGCAGGAAGGTGCCGATGGCGAGGAAGACGGCGGCCAGCAGGGGACCGGCCTCGGGGAACCAGACGGTGCACAGCCCGATGGAGAGGATCGGGCCCACGATGAAGCAGACCTCGTCCACGACGGACTCGAAGGAGTAGGCGGTGTGCAGCAGGGCCGGCGAACCCCGGTGGATGGCCGCCCACCGCGCCCGCACCATCGCGCCCAGGCTCGGCGTCAGCCCGGCGGCCGCGACGCACGCGAACAGCGTCCAGTCCGGCGCCCCGGTCCGTACGCACACCAGCAGCGCGGCGACGGCCAGCACCGTGGTGCCCGCCGCCGGGCGCAGCACCCTGCGCTGCCCGTACCGGTCCACCAGCCGGGAGACCTGCGGCCCGAGCGCCGCCGCCGACAGCGCCAGCACGGCGGCGAGCGCGCCCGCGATCCGGTAGCGGCCGGTGACCTGGGACATCATCGTCACGATCCCGATGCCGAGCATGGACAGCGGCATCCGGCCGATGAGGCCGGCGGCGGCGAAGCCCCTGGTCCCCGGGGCGGAGAAGATCGCGCGATAGGGACTGGGCAAGGGGCGCTCCTCGGCTTCGCCGCCGATGTACGGGGGTGCGGGTAAGGAATGTGGCTGCTCGTCACAGCTTACAAATGGAGCGCAAGCGATTTTTTGCCGTCACCGGGCGGTGGGAGGATCGGAGACATGTCCGATCACACCGAGGCCGCCACTGCCGCTCCGTACGACGCGCTGCTCCTGCTGTCCTTCGGGGGGCCCGAGGGGACGGACGACGTCGTCCCCTTCCTGGAGAACGTCACGCGGGGGCGCGGCATCCCGCGCGAACGCCTGAAGGAGGTGGGGCAGCACTACTTCCTGTTCGGCGGGGTCAGTCCCATCAACGCGCAGAACCGCGAACTGCTGCAGGCGCTGCGCAAGGACTTCGCCGAGCACGGCCTCGACCTTCCCGTGTACTGGGGCAACCGCAACTGGGCGCCCTACCTCACCGACACCCTGCGCGAGATGGCCGGCGACGGCCGCCGCCGCGTCCTGGTGCTGGCCACCAGCGCGTACGCCTCCTACTCCGGCTGCCGGCAGTACCGCGAGAACCTGGCCGACTCCCTTGCCGCGCTGGAGGCCGAAGCCCTCCCCGTGCCGCGCGTGGACAAGCTGCGCCACTACTTCAACCACCCCGGTTTCGTGCGGCCCATGGTCGACGGCGTCCTGGCCGCGCTCGCCGAGCTGCCCGAAGAGGTGCGCGCCGGTGCGCACCTGGCCTTCACCACGCACTCCATCCCCACGGCCGCCGCCGACACCTCCGGCCCGGCCGACGCGCACACCAGGGACGGGTCCGGCGGCGCCTACGTCGCCCAGCACCTGGACGCCGCCCAGGTGATCGCCGACGCCGTACGTGAGGCCACCGGCGCCGACCGGCCCTGGAAGCTCGTCTACCAGTCCCGCAGCGGCGCCCCCCACATCCCGTGGCTGGAGCCCGACATCTGCGACCACCTGGAAGAACTGCACGCCTCCGGGGCGGCGGCCGCCGTCATGGTGCCGATCGGCTTCGTCTCGGACCACATGGAGGTCCGCTACGACCTCGACACGGAGGCCACCGCCAAGGCCGCCGAGCTGGGGCTGCCCGTGGCCCGCTCGGCCACGGTCGGCGCCGACCCCCGGTTCGCCGCCGCCGTCCGCGAGCTGGTCCTGGAGCGGGCCGCGGCCGAACGCGGCCTCACCCCCGAACGCTGCGCGCTGGGCCGGCTCGGCGCGAGCCACGACGTCTGCCCGGTGGGCTGCTGCCCGGCCCGCAGCCCGCGTCCCGCCGCGGCGGGCGCCGAATGAACGACACATCCCGCCGCACAAGGAGCGCCGTGACCGACCAGCTGAAGGACGAACTCCTGGCCGTGGCCCTGGAGGCCGCCCGCAGGGCCGGGGAACTGCTGCGCGACGGCCGCCCGGCCGACCTCGGGGTGGCCGCGACCAAGAGCAGCCCGATCGACGTCGTCACCGAGATGGACATCGCCGCGGAGAAGCTGATCACCTCCTTCATCGGCGAGCGCCGGCCGGACGACGGGCTGCTCGGCGAGGAGGGCGCCAGCGCGCCCGGCACCACCGGTGTCCGCTGGGTCATCGACCCCCTGGACGGCACCGTGAACTACCTCTACGGACTGCCCGGCTGGGCGGTGAGCATCGCCGCCCAGGTCGACGAGGAGACCGTCGTCGGCGTCGTCGAGGCACCCATGAGGCGCGAGAGCTACCGCGCCGTCCTCGGCCGCGGCGCGTGGGTGGGCGACGTCCGGGCCCGGCCGCGTCCCGCGCCGCCGTTCGAGCAGGCGCTGGTCGCCACGGGCTTCGGGTACGACACCAAAGTGCGCACCGGACAGGCCGAGGTGGCCCGCCGCCTGATCCCGCGGGTGCGGGACATCCGCCGGGCCGGTTCGGCCGCCATCGACCTGTGCGACGTCGGCTGCGGCCGGCTCGACGCGTACTTCGAGCGCGGCCTGAACATCTGGGACTACGCGGCGGGCGACCTCTTCGCCCGCGAGGCGGGCGCACTCACCGGTGGCCGCCCGGGGCAGCCGCCGTCCCCGGAACTGACGGTGGCGGCGACCGTGGGGGTCTTCGAACCGCTGCAAACGCTCCTGGAGGAGTTCGGCGCCTGGCACGACTGACCCGGCGGGTCCGGTCCGGACCCGACGTTCGCGTGCCCGTCGCTCTACGCGCGCAGCGCCGGGCGCGCGAACGCCCCGGCACCTGTCAGGTGTCCGGGGCGCGGCGTTCGGGTCCGGTCGCGCTCAGGCGATCTTGGGCAGCACCTGTACGCCGTGGTCGGCGGCGAGGCGGCGCAGATCGGCCAGTTCGGCTTCCTCGACCTCGGCCAGGAACTCGTCCCCCGCCTCCCGGGCGGCGAGCAGGTCCGACTCAGTGCTGTGTATGCGCTGCAGGATGCCAGTGGTGAATGCGTCCATCAGGTGGCGCCCCCTCGTCGTCGATAGGTGACACAGGGTGTGGGTGTCTAGGGGTCGGTACGGGTAGCGGGCAGTTCTTCGAGGTCCCCGCGGATCGCGCGACGGCTCTGCCACACGTCGGTTGCGAACGCCCTGGGGGCGCGATCGGGGGTGTGCAGTCGTCCTCCCCAGGGCTGCCGGAGCGGAAACCTCCGCAACCCGAAGAATTCCGCGCCCGATTCCCGTCCGCGCCGCGCGCGGGCCGCGACCGGCGCGTACGCCGTGGATCGCGGCGTACGGTGTGGCACGCGTCACGTGAGGTGACGGGCCGCCCCAGGCCGGAGGGCGGTCAGCAAGGCCGCCGGGACGGCCGCACGCGGCCCGTGAGCGCGCTCTTACCGCCGGTTTACGGCCTTCAGGTGCAGGATGGAGACGCATTCGGCCTGCGCACAGGCCATTGAGAAGTGTTCAGGGAAGGAAGGGCGCCTTGCGCGTACTGGTCGTCGAGGACGAACAGCTGCTCGCCGACGCGGTGGCCACGGGACTGCGCCGCGAGGCCATGGCCGTGGACGTCGTCTATGACGGCGGAGCCGCTCTGGAGCGGATCGGGGTGAACGACTACGACGTCGTCGTCCTCGACCGGGACCTGCCCGTGATCCACGGGGACGACGTGTGCCGCAAGGTCGTGGAGCTGGGCCTGCCCACGCGGGTCCTGATGCTCACCGCCGCCGGCGACGTGAGTGACCGCGTCGAGGGCCTGGAGCTCGGCGCCGACGACTACCTGCCCAAGCCGTTCGCCTTCACCGAGCTGATCGCCCGCGTGCGCGCGCTCGGCCGGCGGACGACCGCCCCCCTGCCGCCGGTGCTGGAGCGCGCGGGCATCCGTCTCGACCCCAACCGCCGCGAGGTCGTCCGCGAGGGGCGGCAGGTGCATCTGGCGCCCAAGGAGTTCGCGGTGCTCGAGGTGCTGCTGCGCAGCGAGGGGTCCGTGGTGTCCGCGGAGCAGCTGCTGGAGAAGGCCTGGGACGAGAACACGGACCCCTTCACCAATGTGGTCCGGGTCACGGTCATGACGCTGCGCCGCAAGCTCGGCGAGCCCGCCGTGATCGTCACCGTTCCCGGCTCCGGCTACCGGATCTGATGCGCCGTGGCCACTTCATCGTCCTCGCCGACGACCCCGCCGCGCGTTCCGCCCAAGCCCACCTGGGAGCCGACGCCGACGGCCCGCCGCGGCCCGCTGTTCCGTCCCACGATCCGGATACGGCTCACCCTGCTCTACGGCGGCATGTTTTTGATCGCCGGTGTCGTATTGCTGTGGATCATCTACCTGCTGGCCGCACAGGCCCTGCACGACGGCAATATGCTGCCCTTCCGGCTGGTGAGCGGCCAGGTGCGCACCACGACGGCCAGCTGCCAGCTGCCGCGCGAGGGGTCGAGCGACCAGTTCACCGTCGCCATCAACGCCTGCATGTCGTACCAGCGCGAGGCCGCTCTCGACACCCTGCTGCGCCGGTCGCTGTTCGCGCTGGTGGGTCTCGCCGTCCTGGCCTTCGCCTTCGGATACCTGCTGGCGGGCCGTGTCCTGTACCCGCTGGGCAGGATCACCCGCACCGCGCAGGCCGTGGTCTCCTCCGACCTCAAGCGCCGCATCCACCTGGACGGTCCGGACGACGAGCTCAAGGAGCTCGCGGACACCTTCGACGAGATGCTGGAGCGGCTGGAGCGGTCCTTCGACGCGCAGCGCCGGTTCGTGTCCAACGCCTCCCATGAGCTGCGGACCCCGCTGGCGATCAACCGGACCCTGCTGGAGGTCCAGCTGTCCGACACCGCGGCCGGCCCGGAGGTCCAGCAGCTCGGGAAGACCCTGCTGGCCACCAACACGCGCAGCGAGCAGCTCGTGGAGGGCCTTCTGCTGCTCGCCCGCAGCGACAACGAGATCGTGGACCGCAAGCCCGTGGACGTGGCCGAGGCGGCCTCCCAGGCCCTGGAGCAGACCCGCAGCGAGGCCGACGCCAAGGGCGTGGCGCTCCGCAGGGAGCTGCACCCGGCGGTGGTCCAGGGCAATGGCGTGCTGCTGGAGCGGATCGCGCTCAACCTCGTGCAGAACGCCGTCCGCTACAACGTCCCCGAGAACGGCTGGGTCGAGGCCACCACGGGCCTGGAACCGGGCCTCGCGGTCCTGACGGTCTCCAACACCGGCCCGGTGGTCCCGGCCTACGAGATCGACAACCTCTTCGAGCCGTTCCGGCGGCTGCGCACCGAGCGCACCGGGAGCGACAAGGGCGTGGGACTCGGCCTGTCCATCGCGCGATCGGTGGCGCGGGCCCACGGAGGCACCATCTCGGCGGTGCCGCGCGAGGGAGGCGGCCTGGTCATGCGGGTTGCGATCCCTGTCTGACGCATCCCGGAACCATCCCGCGACACCCCCGGGGTCGTGTTCGCTTTGCGCTGAATTTTGCGGTCTGATCCCGGCGGCGGCATGCTGTGAGCGATTGCACATACGATTCCGGCCGCGGGTACGCTCCGTGATCGCAAGTCCGGGAAAAGAGCGGAAAAATCCATGTTTCCGCAGGTCATGATCACGGGAAGTACACGTGGAGGCGTGAGCAAGGTGCGACAACACGGCCCTTTCCGGTCATGACCGGCAGTGGATCCGATCACCTCTTCGGAGGTGCGGTTGGGTGTCGATTGAGTAACGGCACTTGATGTAAGGCAAAATCTCCGCTTCGGGCCGGGCACAAGAACGGCCTCCCATGCGTTACGTGCGCTGGAGACACCGCAGACACCCAAAGGGGGAGAGCGATACATGGCTACTGATTACGACACACCACGCAAGACCGACGATGACGTCAACGAAGACAGCATCGAGGAACTCAAGGCCCGCAGGAACGACAAGTCCACCTCCACGGTGGACGTCGACGAGTTCGACCAGGCCGAAGGCCTCGAACTGCCCGGCGCCGACCTTTCCAACGAGGAGCTCTCGGTCCGGGTCCTGCCCCGGCAGGCCGACGAGTTCACCTGCATGAGCTGCTTCCTTGTGCACCACCGCAGCCAGCTGGCCTCGGAGAAGAACGGCAACCCGATCTGCCGCGACTGCGCGGCCTGACGGGACACCGGGATCGTGGACAGCGACGACGAGCGAGGCCGCGCGGCCTCGCTCGCGGGCGCATCGGAGGAACCGGCGGGCGACAGCGCCCTGCCCGGGCCTCCGAGCCGTGCCGCCCGCGGACGTGCTCGCGCCAGGGCGGCACTGTCGACCCTCGCCGAGGGTTTCCTCGAGACGGCCCCGCGGATACCCGTACGGGATCTGGAGACGCTCCGCCGGCAGTTCCCCGGGCTGGGGCCCGAGGAGCTGGCGGACAAGCTCGTGAGCGCCGCCACGATGGGCACCGCGACGGTCGGCGCCGGCATCGGCGCCGCCGCGATGCTGCCCAATCCGCCCGCCATGCCCGCCGAACTGGCGAGCGAGACGATCGGGGTCGCCCTGATCGAGTACAAGCTCATCGCCGAGCTGCACGAGGTCTACGGGCTGCGCGCCCCGGGCACGCTGCGGCAGCGCGCGATGATGTACATCGCCGAGTGGACCGAGCGACGCGGCATCGACTTCTCCAAGCCGTCCACGCTGAACGTGGCGCTCGGCGGCCGGATGAAGCGCGAGCTGCGCCAGCAGCTCATGAAGCGCACCATGCGCAATCTGCCGACGCTGACCCCGTTCATGGTCGGCGCGGCCGTCGGCGCGGTGATGAACCGGCGCGACACCAGGAAACTCGCGGAGCAGATCCGCAAGGACCTCCGCGAGCGGCAGGTGCCCTGGGCCCTGCTCGCCGCAGAGGAGCCGCCGTCCGCCCTGGAAGCCGGGGAGCCTGGCGAGTCCGGCAGGCGCGGGGAGCTGCCGGGGAAATCCATCGGCCAGGACGACTGAGGCCGCCCGGCGGGACGCCTCAGGCCGTCCGCACGTCCCGCAGCGCCGCGGCCAGCCGCTCGGGGGCGCGGGTGGAGAGGTACAGGTAGGGGGTCGGATCCGCGGGGTCGGTGACCTCGACCTTCAGTGCGGTCGGCACATACGACCGCAGCAGCATGAACGCGCGAGGATCGGCCTTGTACGAGCGCCAGGCCAGCGCTTCCTCGTGGTCCAGCACGGTCGCCTCGCCGAGCGCTCCCACCGGGATCCGCGCGTCGCCGGCGACCAGTGACCCGGCCACCACCCGCAGTCGCGCCGAGCCGTACGAGCTCACCGCGACCGCCCCGGCGGCCGTGCCGCCGACGAGACCGCCCAGCAGCGGCAGCGCCCCGAAGGGCAGCAGGATCAGCGCCAGTGACACACCCGCGCCGAAGGCGAGCAGCCACCAGGAACGCGGCGCGGTCAGCCGCTCCTCATAGGTCATGCCGGTCATGGCACCCAGCTTGTCATGCCGCCCTGTCAGCGCCCGCCGCGGGACCGCAGGCGCGAGAGGGCCTGAGCGGCGCGCGGGGCCGTGCGCAGGCCGGTGGCGACCTGCTTGGCCCAGTCGGTGGCGGCGGTGGGCAGCGCGGCGTCCAGGACGGCCGAGGAGCGGGCGTCGTTCCCCACCAGGTACCGGGGGAGCGGCCGGGGCGCCGAGAGTGCCTTGAGGACCGTACGCGCCACCGGGCGCGGGCCGGGCAGTTCGCGCTTGAGCAGGTCCTCCGCGGCCTCGTACTGGTCGCGGTAGGGCGACGTGGTGCCCTGCGGCAGCCGGGAGGCGCCGCGCTCCCAGATGTCCGTTCCGAAGGACCCGGGTTCGATCAGCACCACCTTCACCCCGAACGGCGCGGCCTCCATGCGCAGCGCGTCCGTGATCGCCTCCAGGCCCTGCTTGCTCGCGCAGTACCAGCCGAGCAGCGGCATCGAGACCCGGCCGGAGACCGAGGAGATGTTGACGATGCGGCCCGCGCGCCGGGCGCGCATGGTCGGCAGAACGAGCCGGGCGATGCGCGCCGGTGCCACCAGGTTGATCTCCAGCTGCTGGCGCACCTGCTCGTCGTCGACGTCCTCGATCGCGCCGGGCTGCGCGATGCCGGCGTTGTTGACCACCGCCCAGGGACCCCCGTCCGTCACCGTGGCGATCTCCGTGAACGCCCGTACGGACGACGTGGCGTCCGCGACGTCCAGCAGCACGGTGCGCACGGAGGCGCCGGTCCGGGCAACCGCCGCGCGCAGGGCCTCGGCCTTCTCCTCGGTGCGCACCGTTCCGATGACGTCGTAGCCGGCGTGGGCCAGTTCGAGGGTGATCGCCAGGCCGATCCCGCATCCGGCTCCGGTGACGACGACGGACCTGGGGGTCATGGGGTGCTCCAAGGGATGGGGGGACACGTGCCGCGTGGCCGGAAGGACAACGGGCGGGCGGCGGGAAAGGATCCCGCAGGAGGGTAGGGTCTCCCGCGTGAGTGGAGCTACACCCGACGTCCCGGCCCGCCCGGCCCTGACACCGCCGAAGGACGCGTCGCCGCCGGTGCGGCACCCCGACGCGCCCGCGCCCGGCGAACCGCTCGGCGCGCACTACGAGCACTGCTTCGGCTGCGGCGGGGCCCAGCCCCACGGCCTGCACCTGGAGGCGCGGGCCGGTGAGGGCGTCGCCGTCACCGCCGAGTTCACCGTACAACCGGCGCACCAAGGGGCCCCCGGCCTCGCGCACGGCGGGGTGCTGGCGACCGCGATGGACGAGGTACTGGGCTCGCTCAACTGGCTTCTGCGCAGGATCGCGGTCACCGGCCGCCTGGAGACCGAGTTCGTCCGGCCCGTCCCGGTCGGCTCCACCCTCCACCTGGACGCACACTGCACGGCGGTCGCCGGGCGCAAGATCTACTGCACCGCCACCGGCCGGATCGGCGGCCCCGACGGCCCGGTCGCGGTACGCGCGGACGCGCTGTTCGTGGAGGTGAAGCCGGCGCACTTCACCGAGCACGGGCGCGCGGAGGAGATCCAGGCCGTCATCGACGACCCCGACCAGGTCAAGGTCGTCCGCGCCTTCGAGGTGAACCCGTGACCCGGCCGCCGGTCGACGTGCTGATCCGTCGGCTCGACGCGGACGTCCCGGTTCCCTCGTACGGGCATCCCGGCGACGCGGGCGCGGACCTCGTCACCACCCGGGCGGCGGAGCTGGCCCCCGGAGAGCGGGCGGTGCTGCCGACAGGCGTTTCGATCGCCCTGCCGGAGGGGTACGCGGCTTTCGTGCATCCGCGCTCCGGGCTCGCCGCCAGGTGCGGAGTGGCCCTCGTGAATGCCCCAGGAACGGTTGATGCCGGGTACCGTGGGGAGATCAAGGTGATCGTGGTCAACCTGGACCCGCGCGAGAGTGTGCGGTTCGCCCCGGGGGACCGGATCGCGCAGTTGGTCGTCCAGCAGGTCGAGCGGGTCCGCTTCCACGAAGTGGCGGAACTGCCCGAGTCGGCGCGGGCGACGGGGGGCTTCGGCTCCACGGGGGGTCATGCCGCGGTGGACGGCCCGCCGGTCGGACCGTCCGGCCATGGATACGCATCGGTCAACGCTGACCGGGAAGGACAGTGACGTGTTCCGTCGTCGTCGCAAGGAGCGCGAAGACGCCCTCGACGAGCTCGAGGCCGAGAGCCCTGACGAGCTGGCCGAAGACGCCGAGGAGTCGGACGACTCCATGGAGTCCCGTCGGTACAACCTTCCGCCCGCCCCGAGGCCGGACGGTCCGTGGGACGTGAGCGAGGTCGGCACGCCCGGCGAGGGCCGGGTGGACCTCGGTGGCCTGTTCGTGCCCGGTGTCCAGGGCATGGAACTGCGGGTCGAGGTGGCCGGCGAGTCCATCGTCGCCGCCACCGTGGTGCTGCGGGACAGCGCCATCCAGCTGCAGGGCTTCGCCGCGCCGAAGTCCGAGGGCATCTGGGGCGAGGTCCGTGACGAGATCGCGTCGGGGATCACCAAGCAGGGTGGCATCGTCGACGAGGTCGAGGGCCCGCTCGGCTGGGAGCTGCGCGCCCAGGTGCCGGTGCAGCTGCCCAACGGGAACAACGGCGTGCAGGTGGTGCGCTTCGTCGGCTGCGACGGACCGCGCTGGTTCCTGCGCGGCGTCATCTCCGGCCAGGGGGCCGTGCAGCCGGAGACGGCGGGCCTGCTGGAGCAGATCTTCCGTGACACCGTCGTCCTGCGCGGCGACACCCCGATGGCGCCCCGCGACCCGATCGTGCTGAAGCTGCCGAACGACGCGCAGATGGTTCCCGAGGGCATCACCCAGGACCAGGACGGCGGCCGCTTCTCCGACGGCATCGACCCGATGCGCCGTGGACCGGAGATCACCGAGGTGCACTAGCGCCGCCCGCACAGCCCGATCGATGGGCCGACCCGCTTCCGCGGGTCGGCCCTCGTCGTTTTCGCAGGTCATACGGGCTTCTGCCAAGGGATCATCAAGACGGCGCCATGGCCCCTCGGGAAGGCGTCAGCGCGCTCGGACAGCCCGTTGACCGGATGTTTGCTGTCCTGGTTGATGTCCGTTCCTTCCTGATCCGGGAGCACACGATGGCCGATCTGGTCTTCGTGGTCACCACGGTCGCGGTTTTCGCGCTGGTGGCCTTCATCGCCAAGGCGGTGACGAAGCTGTGAGTGCCGAGAACATCGTCGGCCTCGTCGTGGCCGTCGCCCTACTGGG
The DNA here is from genome assembly GCF_042714775.1 of Streptomyces sp. NPDC058691. NCBI lineage: Bacteria > Bacillati > Actinomycetota > Actinomycetes > Kitasatosporales > Streptomycetaceae > Streptomyces > Streptomyces sp. NPDC058691. Next base: position 45,396 of record NZ_JBHXSO010000026.1, read on the forward strand.
CTATCTCGTCCTCGCCCTCGTCCTTCCCGAGAGGTTCTGAGGCCCGGACATGAGCCCCGTACTCGCGCAAGTGCTCCAGGTCCTCGCCCTGGTGGCGGCTCTGGCCCTGGTGTACCGCCCCTTCGGCGACTACATGGCCGCCGTCTACAGCTCCGGCAAGCACCTGCGGGTCGAGCGCGTCATGTACCGCTGCTTCGGCGCCGACCCCGACGCCCAGATGCGCTGGCTGTCCTATCTCCGGGCGGTCCTGGCCTTCTCCTTCGTCGGCGTGCTGTTCCTCTACCTGTTCCTGCGGGTCCAAAGCCACCTGCCGCTCTCCCTCGGATTCGCCGCGATCACCCCCGACCAGGCGTTCAACACCGCGACCTCGTTCGTGACCAACACGAACTGGCAGTCGTACATGGGTGAGAACGCCATGGGGCACGCCGCCCAGGCCGCCGGCCTGGCGGTGCAGAACTTCGTCTCGGCGGCGGTCGGCATGGCCGTGGCCATGGCGCTGGTCCGTGGCTTCGCCCGGTCCCGCACCGGCGATCTCGGCAACTTCTGGACCGACACGGTCCGCGGCACCATCCGCGTCCTGCTGCCGATCGCCTTCGTCGCCGCGATCGTCCTGACCGCCTTCGGTGTGGTGCAGAACTTCGCCGGCTGGCACGAGGTCACCACGCTCGCGGGTGGCCATCAGACCCTGACCGGCGGGCCGGTCGCGTCCCAGGAGGCCATCAAGGAGCTGGGCACGAACGGCGGCGGCTTCTACAACGTCAACTCGGCCCACCCCTTCGAGAACCCGGACCCTTTCACCAATGTCTTCGAGATCTTCCTGATGCTGGTGATCCCGGTCTCGCTCACCAGGACTTTCGGCAAGATGGTCGGCAACGAGAAGCAGGGCTACGCAATCCTCGCCGCCATGGGCGTCATCTGGGCCGGCTTCGTCGTCCTGATGAGCTGGGTGGAGTTCGCGCACCCCGGCTCGGCGGACCAGATCGCGGGCGCCGCGCTGGAGGGCAAGGAGCAGCGTTTCGGCGTCGGCGCCTCGTCGCTCTTCGCGGTGAGCACGACGCTGACCTCGACCGGCGCGGTGGACTCCGCCCTCTCCTCCTTCACCGGGCTCGGCGGCGGCATCACCCTGCTGTCGATGATGCTCGGCGAGATCGCCCCAGGCGGCACCGGTTCCGGCCTGTACGGCATCCTGATCATGGCGATCATCGCGGTGTTCATCGCGGGCCTGATGGTCGGCCGCACGCCGGAGTACCTGGGCAAGAAGATCGGCACGCGCGAGATCAAGCTCGCCGCGCTCTACATCCTCGTCACCCCCGCGATCGTGCTCTGCTTCACGGCGCTGGCCATGGCGCTGCCGACCCCGCCGCACTCCATGCTGAACAGCGGCCCGCACGGCTTCTCGGAGGTGCTGTACGCCTACACCTCGGCGGGCAACAACAACGGCTCCGCTTTCGCGGGCCTGAGCGCCAACACGCAGTGGTACAACACCACGCTCGGCCTCGCGATGGTCCTCGGCCGGTTCGTGCCGATGATCTTCGTTCTGGCCCTGGCGAGCTCGCTCGCCCAGCAGAAGCCGGTCCCGGCCACCGCCGGCACCCTGCACACCGAGAAGCCGCTCTTCGCGGGCCTGCTCGTCGGCGCGATCCTGATCATCACGGGTCTGACCTACTTCCCGGCGCTGGCCCTCGGCCCGCTGGCGGAGGGACTGTCATGAGCCGCGCGGACCAGGGAGGGTCGGCGCCGCACGCCCCCGACACGGCCCACGGCAGCCGCGTCTCGGGTGGCCTGTTCGACCCGGCGCAGCTGCTGAAGTCCCTGCCGGACGCCCTGCGCAAGCTCGATCCCCGGGTGATGATCAAGTCCCCCGTCATGTTCGTCGTGCTGATCGGCTCGGTGCTCACCACCGTGCTGGCGGCGCTGTCCCCGCGCGACTGGTTCGGCTGGGCGATCACCGTCTGGCTGTGGCTGACCGTGATCTTCGCCAACCTGGCGGAGGCCGTCGCGGAGGGACGCGGCAAGGCCCAGGCCGACACCTTGCGCAAGGCCAAGACCGACACCGTCGCCCGCCGGCTGGCCGGTGGCAAGGAGGAGCGCGTCCCGGGCGCCGAGCTGCGGATCGGCGACCTGGTGGTGTGCGAGGCCGGCGACGTCATTCCGGGCGACGGCGATGTCGTGGCCGGTGTGGCCTCGGTGGACGAGTCGGCGATCACCGGTGAGTCGGCCCCGGTCATCCGGGAGTCCGGCGGCGACCGCTCGGCCGTGACGGGCGGCACCAAGGTGCTGTCGGACCGCATCGAGGTCCGGATCACCACCAAGCCCGGTGAGACCTTCATCGACCGGATGATCGCCCTGGTCGAGGGCGCCGCCCGGCAGAAGACGCCCAACGAGATCGCGCTCAACATCCTGCTGGCCTCGCTGACCATCGTCTTCCTGCTGGCGGTCGTCACCCTGCAGCCGTTCGCGATCTACGCGGGCGCCGAGCAGTCGATGATCGTCCTGGTCGCGCTGCTGGTCTGTCTCATCCCGACGACGATCGGCGCCCTGCTGTCGGCGATCGGCATCGCGGGCATGGACCGCCTGGTGCAGCGCAATGTGCTGGCCATGTCCGGCCGTGCCGTCGAGGCCGCCGGTGATGTCTCCACCCTGCTGCTGGACAAGACCGGCACCATCACCCTCGGCAACCGCCAGGCGGCGGAGTTCCTCCCCGTGTCGGGGGCGGGCGAGGCGGAACTGGCGGACGCGGCGCAGCTGTCGTCGCTGGCCGACGAGACGCCCGAGGGCCGCTCCGTCGTCGTCCTGGCGAAGGAGAGGTACGGGCTGCGGGCCCGCAGCGAGGGTGAGCTCGGCCACGCCGAGTTCGTGCCCTTCACCGCCCAGACCCGTATGTCCGGCGTCGACCTGGAGGACCGGCAGGTCCGCAAGGGCGCCGCGTCCGCGGTGACCGCGTGGGTCGCCGAGAACGGCGGCAGCGTCGCGGCGGACGCCCAGCGGGTCGTGGACTCCATCTCCGCCGCCGGCGGCACGCCGCTGCTGGTCGCGGTCAAGGACGGCGACGGGGCCAGGGTGCTGGGCGTCATCCACCTGAAGGATGTCGTCAAGGAGGGCATGCGCGAGCGGTTCGACGAGCTGCGGCGGATGGGTATCCGCACGGTGATGATCACGGGTGACAACCCGTTGACCGCGAGGGCGATCGCGCAGGAGGCGGGTGTCGACGACTTCCTCGCGGAGGCGACGCCCGAGGACAAGATGGCGCTGATCAAGCGGGAGCAGGCGGGCGGCAAGCTCGTCGCGATGACCGGTGACGGCACCAACGACGCCCCGGCGCTGGCGCAGGCCGATGTCGGCGTGGCGATGAACACCGGTACCTCGGCCGCCAAGGAGGCCGGGAACATGGTGGACCTGGACTCCAACCCGACCAAGCTGATCGAGATCGTGGAGATCGGCAAGCAGTTGCTGATCACCCGTGGCGCGCTGACGACCTTCTCCATCGCCAACGACGTGGCGAAGTACTTCGCGATCATCCCCGCGATGTTCGCGATCGTCTACCCGGGCCTGGACAAGCTCAACATCATGCGGCTGACCTCGCCGGAGTCCGCGATCCTGTCCGCGGTCGTCTTCAACGCGCTGATCATCATCGTGCTGGTGCCGCTCGCCCTGCGCGGTGTCCAGTACAAGCCGAGCAGCGCCGACCGGATGCTCCGCCGCAACATCGGGATCTACGGCCTCGGCGGCCTGGTCGCCCCGTTCGTCGGTATCAAGATCATCGACCTGCTCATCTCCCTGATCCCCGGGATCGGCTGACGGCCATGAACACTTCCGTACGCAACTCCGCCCGGCTGCTGTGGAGCGCCCTGCGCGCCCTGCTGGTCCTGACCGTGGTGCTCGGCGTCGTCTACCCCGTCGCGGTGTGGGGCGTGGGCCAGGCGGCCTTCCACCGGCAGGCCAACGGCTCGGAGGTGAAGGCCGACGGCAGGGTCGTCGGCTCGAAGCTCATCGGCCAGAACTTCACGACCGGCAAGGATTTCGCGCCCGACCCCCGGTGGTTCCAGCCGCGCCCCTCGGCCGCGGACGCGGGCGCCGGTGCGGGCCCCTACGACCCGACCTACACCAGCGCCTCCAACCTGGCGGTCACCGGCAAGGCGCTGACCGACCTGGTGAAGGAGCGCAAGCGGGAGGTCGCCGCCTTCAATAACGTGCCGCAGTCCGAGGTCCCCGCCGACGCGGTCCAGGCCTCCGGTTCCGGCCTCGACCCGGACATCTCCCCGGCCTACGCGGCCATCCAGACCGCGCGCGTCGCCAAGGCCAACGGCCTGCCCACCGCCGAGGTCGCCAGGCTCGTCAAGGAGCACACCGACGGCCGCGAGTGGGGCTTCCTCGGCGAGCCGACCGTCAACGTCCTGGAGCTCAACATCGCTCTCCAGCAGCTGGCCGGCTGACCCGCGGCGCTGTCCGCTGCCGCCGTGCGAGGAGAGGCGCACAGCAGTGCGTCAGGGACGCGTCAAGGACGGCGCGGGGGCCGTACGGAACCCGCCAGGGCGGCGGGACGGGGCGACGATCGCGGGAAGAGTGGGGAACCGCGAGGGGGGCCGGCGGAGGCCGCTCCGCGTGGCGGAGGGGGGCGCAGCCCGATGGCGGTTGCCGTCATTGCTGCGGAAGGCCGGAAGGCGCCTGCGGGGGCGCCGGAACCGGACCCGGAAGAACGCCACCGCGTTCCGCCGGAGCCCGCCGCTCGCCGGCCACGGAGGCCGCGCGACCGTCGTACGGTCACCGTACCGGCACGGTTGCGCGGCCTTCGCGCGCTCGTGACGGCCGCGTGCGCCGCGCTCGCGGCCGTCCTGGTGACGGGCGGTGTGGCCGCCGACGCCTCGTGGGACGCGGTCCGGGAGCACTCCGCACCCCGTGTGACCAGCGCGACCGGGCTGTACTTCGCCCTCAACGACATGGACGCCCAGATCGCCAACCAGCTGCTGGCCGGTCATACCCCCTCCCTCGCCCGCACCCGCTCCGACGCCGTCCGCGTCTACGATCAGCGCCGGACCGAGGCCGCCGGCTACCTAGGCGATCTGGCCGGGGCGGCCGCCGGGGATCCGGTCGGCGAGCGCGAAGTGGCCACCGTCATCGCGGACTTCGGGGCGTACGAGGAGCTGGCCGCCCGCGCCCTGGCCCTCGGCGGCACCGCGGAGTACCGGAACGCCTCGCACCTGATGCGCACGCGCCTGCTGCCCGAGGCCGACGCCCTGGTGACGGCGAACGACCGCGCCTTCGAGCACACCTACCGGGACGCCCTCGGGCGGGCGGCATGGGTGCGCGCCGCGCTGCTCGGCACGGGCCTGGTCCTGCTCGCGGTCCTCGTCGCGCTGCAGGTGTACCTCTCCAGGCGTTTCCGCCGCGTGGTCAACCCCGGTGCCGCCGCGGCCACGCTCCTCGTTCTCGCGGTGACGGTGGCGGGCGCGGCCGGACTCGGCGCCCAGCGGCACGACCTGGACGTCGCGCGGCGGGACGCCTTCGACTCCGTCCTGGCCCTCACCCGCGCCCGCGCCATCGCGTACGACGCCAACGCGGACGAGTCCCGCTACCTGCTGGACCGGTCGCACGCCGGCGCGCAGGAGGCCGCCTTCCTCGGCAAGAGCCAGCGGCTGCTGGGCGTGCCGGGTGCCACGATCGACACGTACGCCACCGGGCTCGACCGGGTCCGCGTCGACGACGGCGCGACGGGCTACCTCGGCGACGAGTTCCGGAACATCACCTTCCCCGGCGAACGCGCCGCCGCCGGCCGCGTGCTCGACCGTTATCGCGCCTACCAGCGCGACGACCGCACCATTCGCGCACTCGCCCGGTCCGGCCGGCGGACTGAGGCCATCGCCTACTGCACCGGGTACGGCCCCGGTGAGTCCAACCACGACTTCGCCGCCCTCGACGCGGCGCTGCGTGACGTCATCGCCATCAACATGTCCGCCTACGAACGCGCCTCCGCCGACGGTGCCCGCCGCGCCCTCCCGCTGCCGCTGGGGCTCGCGGGCGGCGTGGCCGCGGCGGCGGGTCTGGTCCTGCTCGGCCTGCGCCCCCGCCTCGCCGAGTTCCGCTGACCGGTGCCGGCGGCCGCGCCGGCGGCGTCAAGGGGGTGTAAAAGGCGCTCCACGCAACGTCATGGCTTCGCAAACGGTCTGGGCGGCGGCGACGGCGAGGCGCTTCGCTGCCAGTGAGGCGGTGTTCTCCACCGCACACTCCGCGCAAGGAGGCGCATCAGGTGGCGCACAGCGTCGTCGCGGGCGATCCGCCGGGCCGGGCGCCCGGCCGGCTCAAGGTGTACCTCGGCGCGGCTCCGGGGGTCGGAAAGACGTACCGGATGCTCGACGAGGGCCGCCGGCGGGCCGCGCGGGGCACGGACGTGGTCGTCGCCCTCGCCGAGTGCCACGGCCGCCCGCGCACCCTGGAGATGCTGCACGGCCTGGAGGCCGTGCCCACGGCGCGGCGCACGCACCAGGGCGTGGAACGCGCCGAACTCGACGTGGCCGCCGTACTCGCCCGCCGGCCCGCGATCGCGCTGGTCGACGAACTCGCCCGCGCCAATGTGCCCGGCGGCCGGAACGCCCAACGGTGGCAGGACGTCGCCGAACTGCTGGCCGCCGGGATCGACGTGGTCACCACCGTCAACATCCAGCACCTGGAGTCGCTGAACGACGTGGTGCGGGAGATCACCGGCGTCCCGGAGGCGGCGACCGTGCCGGACGCGATCGTCCGCCGAGCCGACCAGATCGAACTCGTGGACATCTCGCCGGAGGGGCTGCGCCGGCGCCTGGCGCACGGCAACGTGTGCGAACCCGGCGGCATCGACGCCGCGCTCGCCCACCGCTTCCGGATCGGCAATCTCACCGCGCTGCGCGAGCTGGCCCTGCTGTGGCTGGCCGGGCGGGTCGACGAGGCGCTGCAGAGGTACCGCACGGAGCACGGCATCGGGCGGGTCTGGGAGACCCGCGAGCGCGTCGTGGTGGCGCTGACCGGCGGGCCGGAGGGCGAGACGCTGATCCGCCGGGCGGTGCGGATCGCCGACCGCGCGGCGGGCGGGCGCACCCCCGGCACGGGCCGGGCGCGCGACGTACTGGCCGTGCACGTGGTCCGCAGCAACGGCCGCATCGACGTCCCGCCCGGCGCCCTCGTCCAGCAGCGGCAGCTCGTGGAGAGCCTGGGCGGCACTTTCCACACCGTCGTCGGCGACCATGTGCCCACCGCGCTGCTGGAGTTCGCCCGTGCCGAGAACGCCACCCAGCTCGTCGTCGGGGTGAGCCGGCGCGGCCGGCTGACCCGGCTGCTGACCGGGCCGGGCGTCGGTGAGACCACCGTCGAGCACTCCGGCGACATCGACGTCCACATGGTCACGCACGAGCGGTCCGGGCACGGGCGCCTGCTGGCGTCCGCGCCCGGCGGCGGGCTGCCGTTGGTGCGCAAGGTCGCCGGGCCGGTGGCCGGCCTCGTACTGCCGTTGCTGCTGACAGCGGTGCTCGCGAACACCCGGGGGCACCTCAACCTCACCAGCGAGGCCCTGCTCTTCCTGCTCACGGTGGTCGGGGTTGCCTGCTTCGGCGGGGTGGTCTCCGCGCTGCTCGCGTCGGTCACGGCGTCGGTGCTGCTCAACTACTGGTTCATCCCGCCCTTCGGGCGGTTCACGATCGGCGACACCAACAACGCGCTGGCCACCGTCGTGTTCGCCGTGGTCGCCGTGACCGTGGCGGCCATCGTCGACCGTTCGCTGCGGCTGTCCCGCCGGGCCGCCCGTGCGACGGCCGAGGCGGAGACGCTGTCCTCGCTCGCGGGCGACGTCCTGCGCGGCGACCAGGCCGTGCCGCTGCTGCTGGAGCGCACCCGCGAGGTCTTCGGGATGGACAGCGCCGAGCTGACCGCGGCCGGCGAACCCGTGACCGGAGAGGAGCCGCCGCCGGTCACCGTGCCGATCGGCGCGGACGCCCGCCTGGTGCTGCGCGGCCGGGACCTGGCCGCCTCGGAACGCCGTGTGCTCACCGCGTTCGCCGCCCACTTGACCGCCGCGGTCGACCACGCGCGGCTGGCCGAGGCCGCCGCCGAGATAGAGCCGGTCAAGGCGGCCGACCGGATGCGCACCGCCGTCAGCCACGATCTGCGCACCCCCCTGGCCAGCGGCTGGGCGGCGGTGAGCTCGCTGCGCAGCAGCGACGTCGACTTCTCCGCCGAGGACCGTGAGGAACTGCTCGCCACGGCCGACGAGTCCATGGCCCGGCTCAACCGGCTGGTGGACAACCTGCTCGACATGAGCCGCCTGCAGGCCGGCGCCCTCACGTTCCGGCCGGTGCCCACGGCGCTGTGCGAGGTGCTGCCGCTCGCCCTCGACAGCCTTCCGGAGGACCGGGCGCCGGTCCTCGCGCCGGAGCTGGAGGGTGCCCCCGACGTCCTGGCGGACGCCCCGCTGCTGGAGCGGGTGCTCGCCAATCTGGTCGGCAACGCCGTCCGGTACGCGCCCGTGGGCAAGCCCGTGCTGGTCACCGCCAGCTCGCTGGCCGGCCGGGTGGAGCTGCGGGTCGCCGACCGGGGACCGGGGCTGCCGGCGGCCGACCGCGAGCGGGTCTTCGAGGCGTTCCAGCGCATGGGCGACACCGACAACAGCACCGGGCTGGGCCTGGGCCTGGCCCTGTCCCGAGGCCTCACCGAGGCCATGGGCGGAACCCTCGTCCCCGAGGACACACCGGGCGGCGGCCTCACCATGGTGCTGTCCCTGCCCGCCGCCACGGCACCGGAGCACGCGGCCGCCTGAGAACCTGAGGAGTATCCGGAGGCGTCAAGGCCACGTCAACATGGCCAGGTGTCGGGCACCGTGTCCGGTTTGTCCTTTGCTGGGACCATAGGATTTGCTACGTCGACGCGCCGGAGGTCGGCACAACGAAGCGGAACGTGGAGTCATGGCACGCGGCATTTTGCGGATCTATCTGGGGGCCGCCCCTGGAGTGGGCAAGACCTACGCCATGCTCTCCGAGGCCCACCGGCGGCTGGAGCGCGGCACCGACCTGGCCGTGGCCTTCGTCGAGCACCACAGGCGCCCCCGCACCGAGGTCATGCTGCACGGCCTTGAGATCTTGCCGCGCAAGGAGATCGAGTACCGGGACACCACGTTCACCGAGATGGACGTCGACGCGGTGCTCGCCCGCCGGCCCGAAGTGGTCCTCGTCGACGAACTCGCCCACACCAACGTTCCCGGCAGCCGCAACGAGAAGCGCTGGCAGGACGTCGAGGAACTGCTGCAGGCCGGGATCAACGTCATATCGACGGTGAACATCCAGCACCTGGAGTCGCTCGGCGACGCCGTCGAGTCGATCACGGGAGTGCGGCAGCGCGAGACCGTCCCCGACGAGGTGGTCCGCCGGGCCGACCAGATCGAGCTGGTCGACATGTCGCCGCAGGCCCTGCGCCGCCGCATGGCGCACGGCAACATCTACGCCCCCGACAAGGTCGACGCGGCCCTGTCCAACTACTTCCGGCCGGGCAACCTGACCGCGCTGCGCGAACTCGCGCTGCTGTGGGTCGCCGACCGGGCCGACGAGTATCTGCGCCAGTACCGCGCCGACCACCACATCTCCACCACCTGGCAGGCCCGCGAGCGCATCGTCGTCGGCCTCACCGGCGGCCCCGAGGGGCGCACCCTGATCCGGCGCGCGGCCCGGATGGCCGCCAAGGGCGCGGGCGGCGAGATCCTCGCCGTCCACATCGCCCGGAGCGACGGTCTGGCCGCCGGCTCGCCCAAGGAGATCGCGGTCCAGCGCACGCTGGCCGAGGACCTCGGCGGCTCCTTCCACCACGTCGTCGGCGACGATGTGCCGGGCGCCCTGCTGGACTTCGCGCGCGGCGTGAACGCCACCCAGATCGTGCTGGGCACCAGCCGCCGCCCGGCCTGGCAGTACGTGTTCGGCCCCGGCGTCGGCGCGACCGTGGCCCGTGAGTCCGGCCCCGACCTCGACGTGCACATCGTCACCCACGAGCAGGCCGCCAAGGGCCGCGGCCTGCCCATCGCCCGCGGCGCCCGGCTCGGCCGCTCGCGGGTGATCGCGGGCTGGCTGACCGGTGTGCTCGGCCCGATCCTGCTCTGCGTCCTGCTGACCAATCTGCACGACGGCCTCGGCCTGGCCACCGACATGCTGCTGTTCATGGCCCTGACGGTCGCGGCCGCGCTCACCGGCGGCCTGTACCCGGCGCTCGTCTCCGCCGTCGGCGGCTCCCTGCTGCTGAACTACTACTTCGCGCCACCCCTGCACACCCTCACGATCTCCAAGCCCGAGAACCTCATCGCCATCGTGATCTTCGTGGTGGTCGCGCTCGCCGTCGCCTCGGTCGTGGACCTGGCGGCCCGCCGCACGCACCAGGCGGCCAGACTCCAGTCCGAGGCGGAGATCCTGTCCTACCTCGCCGGCAGCGTGCTGCGCGGCGAGCACTCCATGGACGCGCTGCTGGACCGGGTCCGGGAGACCTTCGGCATGGAGTCCGTGACTCTGCTGGAACGCGCCGGCGAGCACGATGCGTGGACCTGTGCCGCCGGTGTCGGCGGCCGTCAGTGCCTGCGCCCCGAGGACGCCGACGTGGAGGTGCCGGTCAGCGACAACCTCTCGCTCGTCCTCAGCGGCCGCGTGCTGCCCGCCTCGGACCGCCGCGTGCTGTCCGCCTTCGCGGCCCAGGCCGCCGGGGTCCTGGACCGGCAGCGGCTGGAGGACGAGGCCGCGCTGGCCCACGGGCTCGCCGAGGGCAACCGCATCCGCACCGCCCTGCTCGCGGCCGTCTCCCACGACCTGCGCACCCCTCTGGCGGCCATCAAGGCCGCCGTCAGCTCGCTGCGCTCGGACGACGTCGCCTGGTCCGAGGAGGACGAGGCCGAGCTGCTGGAGGGCATCGAGGACGGCGCCGACCGGCTGGACAACCTGGTGGGCAACCTGCTCGACATGTCCCGGCTGCAGACCGGCACCGTCAACCCGCTGATCCGCGAGATCGACCTGGACGAGGTCGTGCCCAAGGCGCTGCGCGGCGTCCCGGACGGCAGCGTCACCCTGGACGTCCCCGAGACGCTGCCCATGGTCTCCGTCGACCCCGGTCTGCTGGAGCGCAGCGTCGCCAACATCGTCGAGAACGCCGTGAAGTACAGCCCCGACGGCACGAAGGTCCTGGTGGCCGCCAGCGCCCTCGGTGACCGCGTCGACCTGCGGGTGGTCGACCGCGGACCCGGCGTTCCCGACAGCGCCAAGGACCGCATCTTCGAGCCTTTCCAGCGCTACGGCGACGCGCCCCGCGGCAACGGCGTCGGCCTGGGCCTGGCTGTCGCCCGCGGCTTCGCCGACGCCATGGGCGCGACGCTGCACCCGGAGGACACCCCCGGCGGCGGGCTGACGATGGTGCTCACCCTCAAGGCCGCGCCCGGCAGCCCTCCCACGATGCCGGACCTTCCCGCCGAGGCGACCACATGAGCGCGCCGGCCGGCGCCGTGACCGCAGCCCCCATGACCGTCGCAGTGAACGAAAGGCAGGCACCATGAACCGGGTGCTCGTGGTCGACGACGAGCCGCAGATCGTGCGCGCTCTCGTGATCAATCTGCGTGCCCGCAAATACGAGGTCGATGCCGCCCATGACGGTGCGACCGCGCTCGCGCTCGCGGCCGCCCGCCACCCCGACGTCATCGTGCTCGACCTCGGTCTGCCCGACATGGACGGCGTCGAGGTGATCCGGGGGCTGCGCGGCTGGACCCGGGTCCCGATCATCGTGCTCTCCGCCCGCCAGGCGTCCGACGAGAAGGTCGAGGCGCTGGACGCGGGCGCGGACGACTACGTCACCAAGCCCTTCGGCATGGACGAACTGCTGGCCCGGCTGCGCGCCGCGGTCCGGCGGGCCACGCCCGGCGGCCCCGAGGACGGCGCCGCCACCGTGGAGACCGAGTCCTTCACCGTCGATCTGGCCGCCAAGAAGGTCAACCGCGACGGAGCCGACGTCCGGCTCACCCCGACCGAGTGGCACCTGCTGGAGGTCCTGGTCCGCAACACCGGCCGCCTGGTCAGCCAGAAGCAGCTGCTCCAGGAGGTCTGGGGACCCTCGTACGGCACGGAGAGCAACTACCTGCGGGTCTACATGGCGCAGCTCCGGCGCAAGCTGGAGGCGGACCCCGCGCATCCCCGGCACTTCATCACCGAGCCGGGTATGGGCTACCGCTTCGAGAAGTGACCGGCCGCGCGGGCCGGTACCCTTCGGAGTATGAGTGGTGCCACCCGTTCGGACCGACCCGCCGGCCGTTTTCGCCGGATGCTCGACCGCTTGTCCACCTCCCAGGAGGAGCTGCACTCCGATGAACTGCGGCAGGACACCGCGGACGTCGGGTGCACCCGGATCTGCGACTGCCACGACCGTGACATCGTCACGGTGACGGGTACACTGCGCGCTGTCACGCTGCGTCCTCGCGCGGGTGTCCCCGCGCTGGAGGCGGAGCTGTTCGACGGCTCGGCACCGCTCGATGTGGTGTGGCTCGGCCGGCGGAGCATCGTCGGCATCGAGCCGGGCCGCAGGATCATCGCGTCGGGGCGGATCTCCATGAACCGCGGCCGTCCGGTGCTGTTCAACCCCAAGTACGAGTTGCGTCCGGTCGGACAGGAGTAGCCGGTGGTGTCGATCGACAAGCGGACCGGGACAGAGCCCGGCACCGATGCCGGGCCCCAGGGCCCGGAGCACGACGCGGCCGCTTCCAGGGCGGCCGCCGACCACGCGCTCCTGCAGGCCTTCGGTGGCGTCTGGGGCATGGTGGACACCACGGTGCCCGGCCTGGTCTTCGTGCTGATCTACACGATCAACCGCGACATCAAGACCGCGGCCGTCGCCGCGCTCGGCCTCTCGCTGGTGCTGGCACTCGCGCGGGTGGTGCGCAAGCAGACCCTCAAGCACGCCTTCAGCGGTGTCTTCGGCGTCGCCTTCGGCGCGGTCTTCGCGATGCTCTCCGGGGACGCGAAGAACTTCTACCTGCCGGGCATGCTCTACACCCTCGGGCTCGCGGTCGCCTATGTGGTCTCCGCGCTGGTGGGCTATCCACTGATCGGACTGCTCCTCGGCCCGATCCTGAAGGAGAACCTGTCCTGGAAGACCAGGAACCCCGGGCGGCTCGTGGCGTACACCAAGGCCACCTGGGCCTGGGGCATCATCCTGCTGGCCAAGTCGGCGGTCCTGTTCCCGCTGTACTTCTGGGGCAACGCCACCCAGCTCGGCTGGGTCAAGGTCGCGCTGGGCATCCCGCCGTTCCTGCTCGCGGTCTACCTGACCTGGATCTTCCTCGCCAAGGCCCCGCCGCCGATCGACGTGATCGCCGAGATGGAGGCCGAGGAAGCGAAGGAAGCCAAGGAACGGGCCGCCAAGGAGGCCGCGGAGCGCTGACGCGGACTGCTCGCGCTCCCGAGCAACAGACGAAGGGGCGCCCGGAACCGCATGGTTCCGGGCGCCCCTTCGCGTGTGCCGTACCGCCCGTTACGCGCCGCTGCGCACCGAGAGCAGGTCCTCCAACTGCTCCTCGCGGTGCGGGGCCGCGACGAACAGCAACTCGTCGCCCGCCTCCAGCGCGTCGTCCTTGGAGGGGGTGAGCACCCGGTGGCCGCGGATGATGGTCACCAGCGCGGTGTCCTCGGGCCAGTTCACGTCGCCGACGCGGGTGCCGACCAATGCGGCCTCCTCGGGCAGTGTCAACTCGACCAGGTTCGCGTCACCCTGGCTGAAGCGCAGCAGCCGGACCAGGTCGCCGACGCTCACGGCCTCCTCGACCAGGGCTGACATCAGCCGCGGTGTCGAGACCGCCACGTCCACGCCCCAGGCCTCGTTGAACAGCCATTCGTTCTTGGGGTTGTTCACCCGGGCGACCACGCGCGGCACGCCGTACTCCGTCTTGGCCAGCAGCGACACCACGAGGTTGACCTTGTCGTCACCCGTGGCGGCGATCACCACATTGCAGCGCTGCAGCGCCGCCTCGTCCAGCGAGGTGATCTCGCAGGCGTCGGCCAGCAGCCACTCCGCCTGCGGCACCCGCTCGACCGAGATCGAGGTCGGGTTCTTGTCGATCAGGAGGACCTCGTGGCCGTTCTCCAGCAGTTCACCCGCGATCGAGCGGCCCACGGCCCCCGCCCCGGCGATGGCGACCCTCATCGGCCCGCCTCCTCGGGGCCCTTGGCGAACGCGGCCTCGACCTGCTCGACCTCGTTCGTGCGCATCATCACGTGCACGAGGTCGCCCTCCTGCAGGACGGTCTCGGACGTGGGCAGCATCGCCTCGCCGAGCCGGGTGAGGAACGCCACGCGCACTCCGGTCTCCTCCTGAAGCCGGCTGACCTTGTGGCCCACCCACGCGGTGTCGGTGTGCACCTCGGCGAGTTGCACCCCACCGCTCGGATCGCGCCACAACGGCTCGGCCCCCGAAGGCAGCAGGCGGCGCAGCATCTGGTCGGCCGTCCAGCGCACCGTGGCCACGGTCGGGATGCCCAGGCGCTGGTACACCTCGGCACGGCGGGGGTCGTAGATCCGGGCGGCCACATTCTCGATGCCGAACATCTCACGGGCCACCCGGGCCGCGATGATGTTGGAGTTGTCCCCGCTGCTGACCGCGGCGAACGCGCCGGCTTCCTCGATGCCCGCCTCGCGCAGCGTGTCCTGGTCGAATCCGACCCCGGTCACGCGGCGTCCGCTGAAACCCGAGCCCAGGCGGCGGAACGCCGTCGGGTCCTGGTCCACTACGGCCACTGTATGACCTTGCTGCTCAAGGGAGTGCGCGAGAGTGGAACCCACTCGCCCGCAACCCATAATCACGACGTGCACGACCGTCCTTCCGGCTGTCAACAATGTGGCCGATTCCCTCTCAGGGTCTCAGACCGCGGCCAAAGCTACACACGCACGTAACCGCTTGATAGGTGGGCGGTGGATCGAAAACCTTGACGATCCTCTAACATCCTCGGGTGTCCAAACTGACCGACCTTCCGAAACGGATCCTGATCGGGCGGGCGCTGCGGAGCGACAAGCTCGGGGAGACCCTCCTGCCCAAGCGGCTGGCCCTCCCGGTCTTCGCCTCGGACCCGCTGTCCTCCGTTGCGTACGCGCCGGGCGAGGTGCTCCTCGTCCTGTCGATCGCGGGAGTGTCGGCCTACCACTTCAGCCCCTGGATCGCGGTCGCGGTCGTCGTGCTGATGTTCACGGTCGTCGCCTCGTACCGGCAGAACGTGCACGCCTACCCCTCCGGCGGCGGCGACTACGAGGTCGCGACCACCAACCTGGGGCCCCGCGCCGGTCTCACGGTGGCCAGCGCGCTGCTCGTGGACTACGTGCTCACCGTGGCCGTGTCGGTCGCCTCGGGCGTGGAGAACCTGGGCTCGGCGGTGCCGTTCTTCGTCGAGCACAAGGTGATCGGCGCGATCGGCATGATCGTGCTGCTCATGCTGATGAACCTGCGCGGCGTCCGCGAGTCCGGGACGATCTTCGCGATCCCCACCTACGCCTTCGTCTTCGGCGTCTTCTGCATGCTGCTCTGGGGCATCTTCAAGATCGCCACCGGCAGTGAGATGCACGCCCCGACGGCGGGCTACACGATCAAGGCCGAGCACACCGGACTGGCGAGCTTCGCCCTGGTCTTCCTGCTGCTGCGCGCCTTCTCCTCCGGCTGCGCGGCGCTCACCGGAGTCGAGGCGATCAGCAACGGCGTGCCCGCCTTCCGCAAGCCGAAGTCGAAGAACGCCGCCACGACGCTCGCCGCCATGGGCCTGCTCGCGGTGACGATGTTCTGCGGCATCATCGCCCTCGCGCTCTACACCAAGGTGCGCATGGCCGAGAACCCGGCCACCGACCTGCTGGTGAACGGCAAGCCGGTCGGCGCCGGTTACACCCAGGACCCGGTGATCGCCCAGGTCGCCTCGGCCGTCTTCGGCGACGGCTCGATCCCCTTCATCTTCCTGGCGGGGGCCACCGCCCTGGTGCTCTTCCTGGCCGCGAACACCGCCTACAACGGCTTCCCGGTGCTCGGCTCGATCCTCGCCCAGGACCGCTACCTGCCGCGGCAGCTGCACACCCGCGGCGACCGGCTCGCCTTCAGCAACGGCATCGTGCTGTTGGCCGCGTTCGCCGCCGTGCTGGTCTACCTCTACGGGGCCGACTCGACCCGGCTGATCCAGCTCTACATCGTCGGCGTCTTCGTCTCCTTCACCCTCAGCCAGATCGGCATGGTCCGGCACTGGAACCGGCACCTGGCCGACGAGACCGATCCGGCGGTGCGCCGCCACATGATCCGCTCGCGCGCGATCAACACCTTCGGCGCCTTCTTCACCGGCCTGGTGCTGGTGGTCGTCCTGCTGACCAAGTTCACCCACGGCGCCTGGGTCGCGGTGCTCGGCATGGGCCTGTTCTACGCGACGATGACCGCCATCCGCCGCCACTACGACCGGGTCTCCAGCGAGCTCGCCGCCTCGGAGGAACCCGGCGAGGAGGAGGCCAAGCCCTCCCGGGTGCACTCGATCGTGCTGGTCTCCAAGGTCCACAAGCCCACGCTGCGCGCCCTGTCGTACGCCAAGCTGTTCCGCTCGGACTCGCTGGAGGCCCTCAGCATCAACGTCGACCCCGCCGACACCAAGTCGCTGCAGGCGGAGTGGCAGCGGCGCGGCATCGACGTCCCGCTCAAGGTGCTGGACTCGCCCTACCGCGAGATCACCCGGCCGATCGTCGACTACGTCAAGAGCCTGCGCCGCAGCAGCCCCCGCGACGTCGTCTCGATCTTCATCCCGGAGTACGTGGTCGGCCGCTGGTACGAGCACCTGCTGCACAACCAGAGCGCCCTGCGGCTCAAGGGCAGGCTGCTGTTCACCCCCGGTGTGATGGTCACCTCGGTGCCCTGGCAGCTGGAGTCCTCCGAGCGCGCCAAGGTCCGGGCCCGCAAGGGCGCCGAGTGGAACGCCCCGGGCTCGGTGCGCCGCGGCGAGGTCGGGCGCCCGCGCAGGCGCCGGGAGCCCAGCGGACGAGCGTGAGGGGAGGGCGGCGGCGCACCGTAGACTGGTGAGCTGCCGTCCTCATCCCGCCCCCGTTGTCAGGAGCCCGTTCCGAGATGCAGCACCGTACGAAGGCCCCTGAGGCCGACGCCCTCGTCGGCGAGCGCTACGAGGTCGAGGTCGGCCCCGTCGCGCACGGCGGTCACTGCGTCGCCCGCCACGAGGGCCAGGTGCTGTTCGTCCGGCACGCCCTCCCCGGCGAGCGCGTGATCGCCGAGGTCACCGAAGGCGGCCCGGACTCCCGCTTCCTGCGCGCCGACGCGGTGGAGATCCTTCAGGCCTCCCCGGACCGGGTCGAGGCGCCGTGCCCCTTCTCCGGACCGGGCAAATGCGGAGGCTGCGACTGGCAGCACGCGGCGCCCGGCGCTCAGCGGCGGCTGAAGGTCCAGGTCATCACCGAGCAGCTGGAGCGGCTCGGCGGCCTCACCCCGCAGGAGGCCGGCTGGGACGGCACCGTGGAGCCCGCTCCCGGCGACAAGGTCGCCAAGGGCGAGGTCCCGGCTTGGCGCACCCGCGTCCAGTACGCGGTCGACGCCGACGGGCACGCGGGGCTGCGCCGCCACCGCTCCCACGAGGTCGAGCGGATCGACCGCTGCCTGATCGCCGCTCCGGGCGTCTCCGAGCTGGGCGTGGAGTCCCGCGACTGGCCCGGCATCGCCACCGTCGAGGCGATCTCCGCCACCGGCTCCTCCGACCGGCAGGTCATCATCACGCCGCGTCCCGGCGGCCGGCTTCCCATCGTGGAGCTCGACCGTCCGGTGTCGGTCATGCGGGTCGACGAGCAGGGCGGCGTGCACCGCGTCCACGGCCGCGGCTTCGTACGCGAGCGCGCGGACGACCGCACCTGGCGCGTCGGCTCCGGTGGTTTCTGGCAGGTCCACCCCATGGCTGCCGAGCTTCTGGTCGAGGCCGTCATGCAGGGCCTCACCCCCCGCAAGGGCGAGACCGCCCTCGACCTGTACTGCGGCGTCGGGCTCTTCGCCGGCGCCCTGGCCGAGCGCGTCGGCGAGACGGGTGCCGTGCTCGGCATCGAGTCCGGCAAGCGCGCGGTGGAGGACGCCCGGCACAACCTCGGCGACCTCGACCGGGTCCGCATCGAGCAGGGCAAGGTCGAGACGGTCCTGCCCCGCACCGGCATCACGGAGGCCGACCTCGTCGTCCTCGACCCGCCCCGCACCGGCGCCGGCCACGCCACCGTCCGCCACGTCGCCTCCCTCGGCCCCCGCCGTATCGCCTACGTCGCCTGCGACCCCGCCGCCCTCGCCCGCGACCTGCGCTGGTTCGGCGAGGCCGGCTATGTCCCGCGGCGCATGCGGGCGTTCGACCTCTTCCCGATGACCCACCACGTGGAGTGCGTGGTGATCCTGGAGCCGGCTCCCAAGAGCAGCTGACCCGGGCCCCGGCAGGGGCGTGCCGGGACCGCGGGGCGGGGCGTGCAGACTGGTGGCATGCAGACTTCCGAGGCCCGGCAGAGGGAACCGGCAGGGGCCGTGCCGCTGCGGCGGGCGGACGCGCGCCGTAATCACGAGCGGGTCGTCGCCGCCGCGATCGAGGTGTTCGCCGAACTCGGCCCGCAGGCCACCGTGCCGCAGATCGCGGCACGGGCGGGGGTCGGCAAGGCCACGGTCTACCGGAGCTTCCCGGCCAAGGAGGACCTGGTCGAGGCGATCGCGCGGCTGCGCCTGGAGGAACTGGAGCGGGGCATGCAGGCCGCGCTCGGTGAGACCGGCCCCGATCGCGCCTTCCACACCTATGTGCTGCGGCTCTTCGAGAACCTGGCCCGCGACCGGCTGCTGGCCGAACGGCTGGCGGAGGCGACCTCGCCCGCGGCCGGCTCCGTCCTGACCGTGCTGTCGGAACTGATGCAGGCGGCCAAGGCGTCCGGGACCGTTCGCGAGGACGCGACGTCGCTGGATCTGCGGGTCATCCTGTGCGGCGCGGCCCTGCAGCTCATGGCCGTCGCGGAACGCGATCCGGCGGTGTGGCGACGCTACGGGGAACTCGTGCTGCAGGCCCTGCGGCCCTGAGGAGCAGGGACTCAGAAACCGCGGAAGACCCCGTCGTCGTCCGCGAATCGTGTGAAGTGCGCCCAGTCCATGTGGGCCAGGGCGATGTTGTTCTCGATCGCGTACAGCTGACTCGCGACGACGCGCAGCGCGTCGAACCGCCCCCGCTCGTCGATGCGCAGGGCGAGCAGTGGCAACTCGGGGGAGGCGAGGCAGGCCTCGTCGGCCACGACGACGAGCCGTTCCCCCTGCCGTGCGAGCGCCGCGATCCGGGCGGGCGACAGGTCGCGGTACGCGGGGTCGTCCACGATGTGCAGGTAGGCGATGAAGCCCTCCTTGGCGGGGGTGGCGAGCGCCCGGCGCAGGAGGTGCCAGGCCTCGTCGTCGGAGAAGTCGACACGGACGAGGGGGGTCTCGTCGCCGGCCACCTGGGGGAGGGTTTTCACGGAACTTCCTTGGAATGCGAGGCGGTTGCCGGAGGTCCGGTGGCGTCAGCGCGTGGCGGAGCCGGGGCCGGGAGCGTCGGTCAGGAGGGGTTCCCCGGCGCCGTACACCTTGGTGATCTCGACGTCGAGCACGGTGCACACCCGGCTGAACGACCAGTAGTAGCCCGCCACCTGCAGCACCTCGACGATTTCCCGCTCGCTGAGGAACCGCCGCGCCTCGTCGAAGAATTCGTCGGACACCCGCGGTCCCCGCACCACCTCGGCGGTGAGGCGGACGAGGGCCCGGTCGTACGGGGACAAGCCCGGGCTCCCCAACTCCCGGCCCGCGATGAGCCGGCGGGTCGCTTCGTCGACACCGGCGGCCTCCGCCATCGGCTCGTGCTGGGCGGTGACGAAGGCGCAGTCGGTGTACTCGGCCACCGTGAGGATCACCAGTTCCCGTGAGCGGGCCGGCAGTTCGAGCGAGGTGAACTGCGCCTTGGCGAGCTCGATGAAGGGGCGCACCGTGCCGGCCGAGTGGGACAGCATCTTGACCAGCGGGTCCGGCGGGAGGAAGGAGAGGAATTCGCGGACGTCGGCCGGGAGGGTGGCGGGGTCGGGGTTCGCCAGGCGGGGCATGTGGTTCTCCGTTCGTTTGTGTGTGGGGGCGCGTGGGCGGTCAGGCGGCCGGGTCCGGGTCGACGCTGAAGCCCGTCTCGCTCAGGTGCCGGAACCGGCCGTCCTCGGCGAGCGTGCCGAAGAGGGCGATCTCCCGGTGCTGGGTGGAGCCGTCCGCCAGGGTGATCTCGAAGACGTGCCGCTCGGCGTAGGAGGAGCCGTCCCGCAGTTCGTCGAGCACGGTCACCGTGCCCTTGGTGATCCCGGTGCGGCTGCGGGCGACCATGGCGGCGAACTCCGCGCGGTTCATGGTCCGTCCGTCGCTGCGGTGGGTGTAATCGGGGGCGTAGTACGTGTCCAGGGCCTCGTCGAGGGGGAGTTCGGGATCGAACACCAGGGCTCGGAGGGCTTCGCTGATCCGTGCGTGGGTCATCGCTCGTGCGTCTTTCCGAGAGGCGGCGGAGGGATGCGGACTCCAGGGTCCGGATGACGGGAACGGTACCGGACCCACGGGTCCGGTACCAATGTGAGGGTCGTCATGCCGACGCGTGGTGGCAGGGGGGAGCGCCCGTCCCGGCATCGGCGCCGCCGGGGCGGGCCGGCGTGATGGGGTTGCGGACGTCGAACGGATCGGTCCCGCGTCAGACGGCGGGGGTCTGCGTCTCCGTGAGCGTCTCCGTGTGCGTCTCCGTGTGGACGCCGCGGATCCCGGCGACGAGGAGCTCGACGCCGTGTGCGTAGTAGACGTCGTCGCTCGCGCATGATGCGAGTGCGCCCGCCGCCGCGACGACGTGCGGGTACTGCTCGGGGGAGAGCGTTGCCAGTGATGCCTGCTTGCCCCGGACCGCATCGTCCCGGCTCTCGGCGGCCTCGGGCTGACTGCGCCCGGGCTCGGTCACGACGAGCGTGACCATCGAGCACAGGGACTGGCTCGCGATCTCCGCGGCCTGCTCGACCTCGAAGCCGGCGGTGGCCAGCAGTTCCAGGGTCCGCTCCGCGAGGTCGAGCCCCGGCGGCGAGTCCAGGATCCGGGTGGTGACGAGCCCGGCCGCGGCGGCGTGCGGGCGCAGAACGCTGAGCAGTGACGTGAGCACGTCGTGCAGCTGGGCGTGCCAGACGCGGTCGTCCCGCTCGGGCAGGTGGACCTCGGACAGGAGGCGCTCGGCGATGGCGTCGAGGATCTGGTCCTTGTCGCGGAAGTGCCGGTAGAGGGCCATCGGGGAGACCCCGTGCTCCTGGCCCACGCGGCGTGTGGTCACGGCGGCCAGCCCTTCCGCGTCGGCGAGGGCGAGGGCCGTGGCCACGAGTACGTCGCGGTCCAGACGCTTCCTCGGTGACGCCATGTGCGACCTCCCTGACCGACCGGGTTTACAGCGTACATGTGAGTGGGCTTACGCGAGGACGCACTTGTTTACGTTGTAATCTCCGACCTATGCTTACGCTGTAAACATCGCTCGCCGGGACCACTTCCGGCGTGCTCCCGCTCCGGCGCGCGGCATTCGAAGACGCGTCAACCTCCCTGACTCACCCTCCCGTTCCGATGAGGAATTCCATGCGGCGCAGTCCCTGGGCGACCCTGACGGTGTTGGCCCTCGCACAATTCATCGTGGTGCTCGACGTGACGATCGTGAACGTCGCACTGCCTCATATCCAGAGCGATCTGGACTTCACCGCCGATGCCCTGCAGTGGGTCATCAGCGCGTACACGTTGTTGTTCGGCGGGTTCCTGCTGCTCGGTGGCCGCGCCTCCGACCTGCTGGGCTCCCGGCGGGTCTTCCTCGCCGGCCTCGCCCTCTTCGGCGTCACCTCGCTCGTCGCCGGCCTGGCCGACACCCCCGGTCAGCTCATCGCCGCCCGCGCGGTACAGGGACTGGGCGGAGCGCTGATGTCCCCGGCGGCACTGTCGATCCTGACGGTCACCTTCCCGCACGGCAGGCAGCGCAACATCGCCATGGGCGTGTGGGGCGGTCTGGCCGGCCTCGGCGGCACCCTGGGGGTGGTGGCCGGCGGTCTGCTCGTCGACTCCCTCAGCTGGCGCTGGGTCTTCTTCGTCAACGTCCCCATCGTCGTGGCCCTGATCGCGGCCACCCCGCTGATCATCCGCTCCGTCGCCCGGCAGGTCGGTCGCGGCTTCGACTTCCTGGGTTCGCTGCTGAGTACTGCGGGACTCCTGGCCGTGGTCTACGGCGTGGTGCGGGCCGAACCGGTGGGCTGGGGGTCGGCCGAGGTGGTCGTCTGCCTCGTGGCCGGCGTGGCCCTGCTGGCCGCCTTCGTCCGGGTCGAGGCCCGTTCCGCGGCTCCCCTCGTGCCGCTGCGGCTCTTCCGCTCGCGGGCCCTCAGCTCGTCCAGCGGCGCCCTGGCACTCAACGGCGCGGCCTTCCTGACGATGTTCTTCCTCACCGCGATCTACCTGCAGCAGGTCCGTGGCGCTTCGGCGCTGCGGACCGGCATGGAGATCCTGCCGATGGGTGCCGCCGCCATCCTCACGGCCGTCGTCACCCCTCAGTTGGTGCACCGCCTCGGCACGCGCACCGTCCAGTTGTCCGGTGCCGTACTGAGTGCCCTGAGCCTGCTGCTCCTCGCCCGCACGGGTGCGGACAGCGGATACGCCTCGCACCTGCTGCCCGGCCTGATCCTTTTCGGCGCCGGCATCATCGCCGTCGGTGTTCCCGCCCAGATCGCGGCCGTCGTGGACGTCGAACACCACGAGGCCGGCGCGGCCTCAGGTGTCGTCACCGCCTTCTACCAGGTCGGCGGCGCGATGGGCCTGGCCCTCGCGACGACCTTGTCCGTCTCGCGCGCCAATGCCGCGCTCGCCGACGGCATGGCCCAGCAGCAGGCACTGGTCGAGGGCTTTCACCGTGGACTGCTCGTCGCGGCCGCCTTCGCCGTGGTCAATGTGCTGGTGACCGTTGCCTCGCCCAGGATCGCGCCGAGTGCTGAGCAGATCGCCGAGGCGGCGGCCGCGGCCTGATGTCAGGTCATCTTCCCTTGCTCCTTTACTGCGTTGGGGTCGCTTTCCCGGCGGGCTGGGCAGGGCGTGGTGCGACGCCGGGTGAGGGGTGTGGTGAGGGGTGTGGTGAGACGCGTGCCACTTCTGCGGCCTGAACTGGCGGCGGGAGGCAGAGTCGTTTAATGTTCAACCATGCGCAGGGCGGTGCCCTGCTGCGGGAACCGGCACAGCAAGGAGCGACTCACGTGACACGCGTCTCGATCATTTTCTACTCGTCCACCGGCTCGGTGCGGAGCCTGGCGCAGGCGATCGCCGAAGGCGCGCAGAAGGAGGGCGCGGAGGTCCGGCTGCGCCGTGTTGCGGAGCTCGCGCCCGAGGCCGCGATCAACAGCAACCCCGTGTGGGCCGAGAACCACCGCGTCTCGCAGGAGATCCCCGAGGCCACCAACGACGACCTCGAGTGGGCGGACGCCGTGCTGTTCGGTTCGCCGACCCGCTTCGGCCTGCCGGCCGCGCAGCTCAAGCAGTTCCTCGACCAGACCGGTCCGCTGTGGGCCCAGGGCAAGCTGGCCAACAAGGTCTACGCCTCCTTCACCTCCGCGGCCAACGCCCACGGCGGTCAGGAGAGCACCATCCTCGCGATGAACAACACCTTCTACCACTGGGGTGGACTCATCGCGTCCCCCGGCTACACGGACCCGCTGCTGTTCGCGGCCGGTGGCAACCCCTACGGCCCCTCGCACCCCTCCAACAACGGTGCCGATCTGCCCGACACCGCGCGTCTGGACGCCGCCACCTACCTGGGCGCCCGCGTGACCCGCATCGCCGCCGCGCTCAAGCCCGGTGGCTCCCTCTGACCTCTCCGGTCCCGCCGAGTGCCGTCATCCCTCCGGGGGTGGCGGCCTTCGCGCGTCCGGGGCAGGCCGGGTAAACCAGGAGGGAACTCTTGGTCATTGATTCCTCTCGGAAGCGTTCCGGCTCGATCGCGCTGCCTAGCATGAGGTGAATCGGCGCACGATACGACACCGGGGGAAGGCCTGCGCGTCCCGGCCGGTGCTTCGGTGGCAGCCGTCACCGCTCTGCGCTACAGCTGGTCGCAGGCCCGTAAGGACCCCGGCCCAACTGGCCTGCGGGCACACGAGATCCTGGAGAAACGCCGTGCAGTTCGAGCTGACCGGACGGGCCGATCACGGCTGCGGCAGCGACCCGGCCACCGCACGCGCCGACCTCGGCGGCACCCGTGAGGCCCTGTCCGAGTGGAGCCCGTTGTCCCGGCTTTCGCAAGCCCAGCGGGAGAAGGTGGACGCCGCCCTGGACGAGTTGGTCCAGCGACTGACGTTGGTGGCCACCGTGGGCGAGCCCCGGGGAATGGTGTGAGTTCTGCC
Source organism: Streptomyces sp. NPDC058691 (assembly GCF_042714775.1). NCBI lineage: Bacteria > Bacillati > Actinomycetota > Actinomycetes > Kitasatosporales > Streptomycetaceae > Streptomyces > Streptomyces sp. NPDC058691. The sequence continues at coordinate 69,827 of NZ_JBHXSO010000026.1, forward strand.
TAGCGGCGGGGGACCGGGGGAGCCCGTCACTTCGCGGCGTCGTTGCAGTCGGGGCACAGGCCCCAGAAGGTGACGGCGGCCTCGTCGACCTCGTAGCTGTCGGGCAGTCCGGGGTCGAGACAGGGAGCACGGCCCACGGCGCACTCCACGTCGCGGACGGTGCCGCAGGACCGGCAGACGAAGTGGTGGTGGTTGTCGCCGCGCTCGGTCTCGTAGCGGCCGGGGTGGCCCGGGATCATCGTGCAGCGGATGAGCCCCGCGTTCGTGAGGGCGCGCAGGACGTTGTAGGTGGCCTGCAGGGACAGGCCCCCCGTGACACGGCGGGCCACGTCGCGCAGCGTGTCGGCGTCCGCATGGCCCGCCGACTCGTCCACCGCCATGAGCAGTGCGATGCGCTGCGCCGTCACCCGCAACCCCGCCGCACGCAGCCGGGCGGTGGCAGCGGCCATGGGCTCGACTGCGGTCATCGGTCGTCCTCCGCATGCGCAGAGGCACCGCCGGGACGGGTGGGCAGCTCGAACCACACGGCCTTGCCGGCGGGGCTGCTGTCGGAACCCCAGCGCGTGGCGAGCAGTTCGACGAGCGCCAGTCCGCGGCCGTTCTCGTCCTCGGGATCGGCCCCCATGACCCGGGGCAGATCCTGACTTCCGTCGATGACGACGCAGCACACGGTGTCGCCCAGGAGCAGGCAATTCAGAGTCAACGGGGCGCGGGCGTGACGCAGAGCGTTGCCGACCAGCTCGCTGACCAGGAGCTCCGCGGTGTCCGCGACATCGTCCAAGCCCCACTGGCGCAGCGCCGCCCGGACCGCCTCACGCGCGTGGCGGCAGGCCTCGGTGGACCAGGGAAGCGCCCAGGAACCCACGGCAGCGGCGGGCGTGGACGATGGTCCGTCGTCGCCGGAACAAGGAGCCTCGGAGTGGAGTAGTGCGGTGCCCATGATCAACACCTGCCCGAGAGACGAATGGCTAGAAAAGCACCAAATTCGACAGTACTCCTCTTCTGGAGTCAGTCAAGTGAAGTGACGGCCTCCTGGAAAAGCCTCGCTCCAGTAACTGGAGCCATCCACATACTTACGCCGTGTCATCCGGTCGCAGGACTGGCCGGGGCGGGGCCCGATCGGAGTCCGTCATTGCCCTGGCCGGGTGTGGGTGCGCTCGCGGCATGCTCTTGGATGTGGGCATGACCGTTCACGACATCGCCCGCCGCCTGCCCGGCATTTCGGTACTCCGCGACCACTGCCGTGCGTTGGCCGTGCTGGATGCGATCCTCAGCCCCGAATGGACCGGCCGCTATTACTCCTACGACTCCCAGTGGTCCGGGACCGAGGAGATGGCCTCGATGCGCAACGGCTCCGGCGACGAGTACGCGATCGTCTTCTCGCCGGTGGGTGCCTATGTCTGCGGGTTCGCCCACGAGTCGCACATGAGCCCCTATGCGGCGGACGGCCCGTGGCCGGGTGTACTCGACGAGGTTCCCGAAGCCTTCCGCCCGTACGTCGATGAGCCGGCGTTCTCGGACGAGGACGGCATGCCGGTGGTGACCGCCTGTATGTGGCGTGGGCCGCAAGATGCCGCCTGGCAGGCCGGGACGATCGACTTTCCCGAGGACGGGACGGACGACCCGGATGGCGCGGGCTATCTCTTCAAGTTGCTGGCCGACCGCTCGGCGGAGGCCTACCAGAAGTTCGCCGAGGACTACTACGGGCTCCCGGTCGACCTGGAGGCCGTCCGGCACGTCCATGCGCTTCGCCCGCTCACTTCCGAGGTGATCTCCGCCCTCAACCCGGACATAGGCCCTTCCGATCTTGCCGAGGACTTTGAGCGGATCGGCTATCCCCGCGGCTGAGCACCCGCTCCCGCGCGGGCTCCGTGCTCTGCGGCGGCCTTGACGGCGGCCAGCCATATCCCGTGCTGGGCGCGGAGCTTGGCAGGGCTGATCAGGAGGCGGACGAGCGGGGCCGCCATCGACTCCTCGATGCGCAGGACGGTGCCGCCGTCCGGCGTCGCCGTGAGCACTTGGCGGTCGACCGCCTTGACGCCCATGGCGACGCCGGTCCAGGTGAGCTCACGTCCCTCGTCGACCACGGCGAAGCGGGACTTGATCGTGGTCCGCCCCATGGCCCAGACGAACTCGGCGTCCTGACTCACGCCGTTGTTGAGCCGCACGACCCGGCGGCCGGGCAGCACCGACGACCAGCCGGACGGGTCGGCGATGATCCGCCAGACCCGTTCCGGCGGTGCCGCGATCCGCATCTCCGACACGCTGACGACAGGCGCGTCGGAGTCGATGCGGCGGTGCTTGGCGAACTCGTCGTGCAGGGCCTGCCGCTTCGGGCCGCGGTAGAGCAGTTTCATGGCGAACTCCCTCGTGAGTCATGCTTCGAACTGTGAGCAATGCTCTCGCGGGCCATTGCTCGGAGTCAAGAGCAGTGCTCTCGAATGAGTGAAAGGGAGTTTGCCGGGCAACGATCGGCGGTGCGGAAGGGGTCAGGTCAGCCCGTGCCGCTGATGCTCTCCGGAGCGATGACGAAGAGGACGCGCACCTGGTCACGGCCGCCGAACCACGCGTAGGGCCCGCCCGTGTACTTGTGGGACAGCTTCTCGATGTGCTCCGCGGCGCCGTCGGTCGTCACCTCGACCACGCGCCCGCGGACCTGGAAGTAGCGGGACGGGTGGTCGGGGTCCGAGATCGTCACCGCCACGCGCGGATCCCGCTGGATGTTCCGGGTCTTCACGTGGGTCTGGACGCTGTTGACGAGCACATGCTCGCCGTCGGTGTCGACCCAGGTCTGGGTCAGCTGCGGTGAGCCGTCGGGCATCGTCGTCGCGAGGTAGCAGGTGCTCGGGCGGTGCAGCAGATCGAGCAGTTCGGCGGAGAGCTTCACGGTGATCCCTCGGTGCGGTGGTTCCTGGCGGCCGCAGCCTATGGGGTCGCTCGGTCGGTCCCCGGATGGGTCCCCCCCGGGGGTCCTGGGGCGGTCGTTCGCCGCGCAGGGCTCAGATCGTCTTGTTCTGGCCGCCGTCGATGAGGACCTCGGCCCCGGTGATGTTGGCCGCCACCGGTGAGGCCAGGAAGAGTGCGAGGTCGGCGACCTCGTGGGCCTCGGTGACGCGGCCCGTGCTGATTCCCATGCTCTGCGGCACGACCACGTCGAGGGCCTCCTGGGCCGTGGTGCCCGCGGCGGCGGCCGTGGCGTCCGCGAAGCCGCCCGGGGCCGTCCAGAAGGGCGTGCGGACCGGCCCGGGGGAGATCGCGTTCACGCGTACGCCGCGCGGCGCGAACTCCTCCGACAGCGACTTGGTCAGGTTGGTCAGCGCGGCCTTCGCCGCCGAGTAGTCCACGACCATGGGGAAGGGCAGCCGCGCGTTGATCGAGCTGATGTTGACGATCGAGGCGCCTTGGGCCCGGAGCAGGTGGGGAAGCGCGGCGCGGCTCGCGCGCACCGCGCTGAAGAAGTTGAGCTCGAAGCCCCGCTGCCACTCGGCGTCGCCGACCTCCAGGAATCCGGGCCGTGGGTCCGTCGCGCCCAGGTTGTTGACGAGGATGTCGATCCGGTCGTGCTGTTCCACGGCGTGCCGCACCAGGGTCTCGGCCCCCTCGGCGGTGGACAGGTCGACCGGGACGACCGTGATGTCGAACGTGTCGCGCAGTGCGTCGAGTTCGGGGGTGGAGCCACGGCTGCCGGCGACGACATGGACCCCTTCGCGGCCCATCGCCTCGACGATGGCCAGGCCGATGCCCTTGCTGGCCCCGGTGACGACGGCGACCTTGTCCTTGAGGTGCAGTTCCATGACGCGTCCTTTTCTGGATTGATTGATAAACAATTACGGTAGGGAGTGATGCGCACCGGCGCCATTGGAGCGCCGCCGCCGGGGTGACGGGGTGCGGGGGAGGGTCAGTCCAGGCTGCGCAGCGCGGTCGCGACCGCGTCCTCCGTGAACGTCCGGCCGAGACGTGCCTGGCCGACGACGCGGAGTCCCTGGACGAAGGTGGTCAGGAAGCGGGCGAGCTCCGCCGGGTTCTTGTCGGGGGACAGCTCGCCACGGGACTTCGCCCGCTCCAAGGCGCCCGCGAGGGCCGACTCGACCACTCGCATGGCGGTCGCGACGCGGTCCACCGTGGCGGGGTCGTCGCCTCGCTCGGTGGCGGCGTTGACCACGAGGCACCCCCGGCTGGGGTCCGTCAGGTCGGCCTCGACCATGTCGGTGAGGACCCGGCGCACCGCGGGCCGGATCTCGGTCGCGTTCTCCAGGATCTCGGCCAGACCGCCGGCCTGGAGTGAGCAGTAACGCTCCAGGGCTCGGGCGTAGAGCTGCTCCTTCGACCCGAAGGCCGAGTAGAGGCTTCCGCTCCCGATCGACAGCTCCTTGATCAGGTCCTGCAGGGACGTCTCGGCGTAGCCGCGGCGCCAGAACAGGTCCATCGCGCGATCGATGGCCTGATCGGTGTCGAACTCCCGGCTGCGTCCCATGGGTATGACCGTATCACGATTCTGGATTGATCAATAAAATATCGATGTGCGTCCCTGCCCCGTCCGGCCCTAATTCGGTTGCCCGCCGCGCGCGCCCTCTGTTGCACTGCGGGAAAGGCCCATTTCGACCCAGGAGAAGTGATCATGCGAGGACTGTCGATGTCCGTTCAGCCGGGAATCATCGCCTACGCGAAGGACACGACACTCCATGCACATGCTGAACCTGGGAATCCTGGCGCATGTTGACGCCGGCAAGACCAGCCTCACCGAGCGGCTCCTGCACGCCGCCGGCGTCATCGACGAGATCGGCAGCGTCGACGACGGCAGTACACAGACCGACTCCATGGCGCTGGAACGACGGCGCGGCATCACCATCAAGTCCGCCGTCGCCTCCTTCGGGATCGGCGACATCACGGTCAACCTGATCGACACACCCGGTCACCCCGACTTCATCGCCGAGGTCGAGCGGGTGCTCGGTGTCCTCGACGGAGCCGTTCTCGTCATCTCGGCGGTGGAGGGTGTCCAGGCCCAGACCCGGGTCCTGATGCGGACGCTGCGGCGGCTGCGGATCCCCACCCTGATGTTCGTCAACAAGACCGACCGCGCCGGCGCCCGCTGCGAAGAGGTCCTGCGCGCCGTCACCGGCAGACTCGCCACCGCCAGTGTCGCGATGTGCCGTGTCGAGGACTCGGGCACGCGCCGCGCACGTACCGTCCCGCTCACAGCGGACCACGCGGACTTCACGGCACGACTGGCCGAGGTCCTCGCCGAAGGTGACGAGACGCTGCTCACCGCCTATGTGGCGGACGAGACGGCCCTCTCGTACGACGGGCTGCGCGCCGCGCTCGCCGAGCAGACCCGCCGGGCGATGGTCCACCCGGTCTACTTCGGCTCCGCGATCACGGGCGCCGGCGTGGACGCCCTGATCGACGGCATCGCCGAACTGCTGCCCGCCGCCGGGGGCGACCCGGAGGGCCCCGTCTCGGGCACGGTCTTCAAGGTCGGGCGGGGGCCCGCCGGGGAGAAGATCGCCTACGTCCGCATGTTCTCCGGCACCGTCGGCGTCCGGGACCGGCTGCGCTACGGGGCGCAGGGGGAAGAGGGCAAGGTCACCGCGGTCAGCGTCTTCGACCAGGGGGCCGACGTCCCGTGCGCCTCGGTGTCCGCGGGGCGGATCGGCAGGTTGTGGGGGCTCGGCGGTGTCCGCATCGGCGACACCATTGGCGAGCCGGACGGCACGCCGCAAGGTGGTGGCCGCCACTTCTCCCCGCCCACGCTGGAGACGGTCGTGGTCCCCTGCCGGGACGCCGACAGGGCCGCCCTGCACCTCGCGCTGAGCCGCCTCGCCGAACAGGACCCGCTGATCGATCTGCGGCAGGACGACGTGCGCCGGGAGTTGTCCGTGTCGCTCTACGGCGAGGTGCAGAAGGAGGTCATCCAGGCGACCCTGGCCGACGACTTCGGTGTCGATGTCACCTTCCGCGAGACCACGACGATCCACATCGAACGTCCCGTGGGCACCGGTCGCGCCGCCGAGATCCTGCACGCCGAGTCCAATCCGTTCCTGGCGACCGTGGGACTGCGCGTCGATCCCGCGCCCGTCGGAAGTGGCGTGGACTTCCGGCTGGAGGTCGAACTCGGCTCGATGCCCTACGCGTTCATCCGCGCCGTGGAGGAGACCGTCCATGCGACGCTGCGGCGCGGCGGGCTCCACGGCTGGCAGGTCACCGACTGCACGGTCACCATGACGCACTCCGGGTACGCGGCCCGCCAGAGCCACGCACACGCCGTCTTCGACAAGAGCATGTCGAGCACGGCGGGCGACTTCCGCGGACTCACGGCCCTGGTGCTGGCGCGCGCTCTGCGCCAGGCCGGCACAAAGGTGTACGAGCCCGTGCACCGCTTCGGCCTCGACATCCCGGCGGACGTCTACGGCGCGGTCCTGCCGGTGCTCGGACGGCTGCGCGCGGTGCCGCGCACCTCGTCCCCGCACGGGGTCTCGTACGTCGTCGAGGGCGACATCCCCGCGGCGTCCGTGCACGCCCTGGAGCAGCGGCTGCCGTCGCTGACCCGCGGCGAGGGCGTGCTGGAGTACGACTTCGACCACTACCAGGAGGCCCCGACTCCCCGGCGTGCAGACGGCGAACACCGCTTGTGAGCCGCGGCTCCGGACACCACGCCGGGCCCGCGCGCTGTGGTGCCCCGTCCCATGTCGGCGGCGGGACGGGGCACTTACCGTCCGGGACCATGACCACACACGCAGCCGCACATCGCACGGGCCGCTTGCGCGCGGTCCTGCTCGTCCTGGTCGCGGCGCTGGCCGCCGCTTTCCTGCCGTCCACCACCGCCCGGGCCGCGGGCACGATCGAGGAGGTGACCGGCTTCGGCAGCAATCCCGGCGCGCTGAGGATGTACCGGTACGTCCCCGCCGGGCTCCCCCAGGGGCGGCCCGTCGTCGTCGCCCTGCACGGCTGTACGCAGAACGCCCGCGACTACGGGACGCAGAGCGGATGGACGACCCTGGCCGACCGGTGGGGCTTCTCCGTCGTACTGCCGGGCCAGACCAGCGCCAACAACATCAGCCAGTGCTTCGACTGGTTCCAGGCCGGGGACATCGCGCGCGGCCAGGGCGAGGCCGCGTCCATCCGGCAGATGACCGCACGCCAGGTCACCGACACGGCGGCCGACCCCGCGCGCGTCTACGTGACCGGGCTGTCCGCGGGCGGTGCCATGACCGCGGTCATGATGGCCGCCTACCCGGACGTGTACGCGGGCGGCGGCGTCGTCGCCGGACTGCCCTACGGGTGCGCACAGGCGGCGGGTTCGCCGTACGTGTGCATGTACGTCGGCGCGACGCAGACGCCCCGCCAGTGGGGCGACAGGGTGCGCGGCGCCTATCCCGGGTACACGGGGCCGTGGCCGACGCTGACCGTGTTCCAGGGAACGGCCGACTACACCGTCAAGCCCGTGAACATGGACGACCTGGTGCGGCAGTGGACGGACGTCCATGGCGCGGACCAGAGCGCCGACGCGAGCGACACCGTTGCCGGATTCCCGCACCGCACGTACAAGGACCCGTCCGGTGTCCCGGTCGCGGAGACCTACAGCATCACCGGCATGGGACACGGACAGCCCGTCGACCCCGGCGCGGGCGCGACCCAGTGCGGCGCGGCCGCCGCCTACATGCTCGACGTCAACCTCTGTGCCGCCCAGCGACTCGGACAGGGGTGGGGGCTGGGCTGACCGCGGCGGCCGGGGTTCACTCCGCGGCCATGGCCGCCAGCTTGGTGACGGTGTTCCAGTTGCGGGCCGTGGCCGTCAGGCCCAGCCGCTTCTCCCAGAAGGCGTGCGAAAGGCGGGTCTTCTGCACGCCTTCGGGGCAGTGCACGTAGATCTCCTGCTCGCCCGGGCGGAAGTCGTCCGGGGCGAAGTCGGCGGGGTCGAGACCGGCGATCCGGCCCGGCTCGACCGGGCCGGACAGAAAGGTGACGAGGAAGCGTGCCGGGTTGACGCCGGTCATGTCGAACGGATTGCGTTCGATCACCGTGCGCAACCCGGCCGCCTCGCGCACCACGCAGGGCACGTCGCGGCCGAACTCGCCGCGGATCGCCTTCTCCAGCCCGGCGGCGAGTGCCACCGGATCCGCGCGGTCGTGGTCGAACAGCGCGTTGCCGCTCTGGAGGTGGGTGCGCACCTCGGTGCCGCCGATGCCCTCCAGCAGCACGCGCAGGTCCTGCATGGGGAGTCTGGTCGTCGGCCCGACATTGATCCCGCGCAGGAGCGCCACGTATCTGGTCACGACGCCACATTAACCACGGGCTCGCCAGAGGTACCCACTTTCGGAGGACCGGTGGCCCGGCGGAACGGTTCGGCACCCCACGGCACCGATACGTTCGCGTGCATGAGCACGAACAGTCACCGGCCTTCCGTGACCGAGCTGCGGCTTTCCGCCTTCAAGGCACACCGCGGCGCGAGCTTCCCGCTCGGTCCGCTCACCCTGCTCGCCGGGCCGAGCGGATCGGGCAAGTCCAGCGTGCTGGAAGCGCTGGGTGTGCTCGGGCAGCTTGCGGCCGGGGAGGAGCTGGAAACGGTCTTCGACGGGGTACGCGGGGGAGTCGCGGCCTGCGTGCCGGACGGGGCACAGCCGGACGCCGAGGGCCGGCGCGGATTCCGTATCGGCTGCACGGTGCAGGGTCCCGTCGGTCCGGTGCAGCTCGATGTCGCCGTGCAGACCGAACCCGAACTGCGCATCGTGGGGGAGCGGTTGGTCGGGGCCGGGGAGACACTGCTGTCCACGGCGCTGCGCGATCCCGGCCGGCGCCAGGTTCAGGCGGCCTGGCACACGGCGGGCCTGGTCCCGGTCACCCGGGCACCCCTGCCGGACGACCGGCTGGCCACCTCGCTGCTGCCACTGCGCGTCGCGGGAACCACGAACGGACAGCGCCTGGTGCTGGCTGCGGCCGAGCAGGTCGTGCTCGCGCTGCGCGGGGTCTTCCAAGTCGACCCGCGTCCGCAGGCCATGCGGGCTCCCGCCGCGGTGTCGGACGGGATGCTGCGCGGCGGCTGCGACAACCTCTCGGCGGTGCTGCGCCGCACTCAGGGCGAATGCCGCACACGGCACGCCGCACTGGTGGGAGCCCTGCGGGAGGTGTGCAGGCCGCCCGTGGAAGGACTGACGGTGGTCCCGGGGGAACGGCCGGAGCCGGGCCCGGACACCGTGCTCGCGGCGATCGACCGGGGGCCCTTCGGGCTGGTGCCCGTGGACCGGCTCGGTGACGGTGAGCTGCGCTTCCTGGCCCTGTCCCTGGTCCTGCTCACCGGACCGGGTGTGCTGGAGGTCGACACCAGTGGCGAGGTGCCGGACGCGGTCCAGGTGCTGACGGTCCTCGCCGACGGTCTGGACGCCGGCCTGGACCGGGCGCAGTCCCGGAAACTGCTCGACCTCGCGCGGCAGGTGGCCGAGCGCGGTCACATCAGGCTGGTGGGGACGGTCCACGACGAGACGGTGGCGGAGGGCGCCGAGGGCGTGACGCTGCTGCGCCTCGGGCTCGCGGCGGAGGACCGGGAACGCGTCCCCGTCCAGGGAACCGGGCCGGACTCGGAGCGCACCGACGCGGCGATGCGATAGACCTTGGCGGTGTGACCGAGGATCTGCACGCCCTGCAGCGCCGGCTGGCCGCTTTCGCGGCCGCCCGGCACTGGGAGGGCTACCACACCCCGAAGAACCTGGCCGTGGCGCTGAGCGTCGAGGCGTCCGAGCTGCTGGAGATCTTCCAGTGGCTCACGCCCGAGGAGGCGGCCCGGGTCATGGAGGACCCGGAGAGCGCCCACCGGGTCCGGGACGAGGCCGCGGACGTCCTCGCGTATCTGCTGCAGTTCTGCGAAGTGCTGGGCGTCGATCTGCCGGCCGCCCTCTCGGCGAAGATCGACCGAAACGAACTGCGCTTTCCGCTGCCGGGCGCCCCGCGGGAGCCGGAACGGCCAGCGGCGGCCGAGGAGTCGGAGACCGCGCCGGACGAGCAGGGACCCGTCGGCTGAGGCCGTCGGGCCGTCGGGTCGTCCGGCGATCCGGCAGTCCGGCGGTCCGGGACCAGTGGGGTTCGCGCGGTCCGCTGGACCCGCTCGATCGGGTGAGCGAGTTTTCCACAGGCGCGATGTTGTCCACAGCTCCGAACCGGGCCCTTTCGCTGATCGTCGCGATCCGTCACGCTGAGTGACCGGAGGGTTTCTCGGGGATCTGGCGGAGGTGCGAAATGGACGCGGTACGGCTGATCCGGGCGACGCGGGACGCGCTGCAGGGTGGCGGCGCGGAGCGCGATCTGATGGCGGAGGCCTGGCAGGCCCAGGCGCTGACGCAGGCGATCGGCAGCCATCTCGCCCTGCACGGCGCGCCGGAACTGCGGACACCGGGCTTCTGGGTGTGCGAGGCGAGCGGCCGCGCGTGCGGCTCGACGGGGCCGCCCGGCGCGGGTGCCGGTCCGCTGCGGGCCGCGATACTCACCGAGGTCCGCGAGCCGGCGGGCACGCTGCGTGAATTGCGCGAGCTGCTTGCGGAACTCTGCATGGCCCTGGTGTCGGTCGCGTGCACGGCCGAGTCCGAGACCGAGTACTGGCAGTGCATCGAGGCGGTCGACGCCGCGGATGAGTCCAAGGACCGGGTCGGTGCTCTGTTGCGCGCGGTCGAGTCGTGGCAGCGGCACGGTGTGTGATCCGCGGCGGCCCGGGACCCGCAGGACACGGCGAAATCATCGCCAACTCCTTTTCTCGCGCGGGAAGTCGGCGGGCATTCGCCCCATAGGGGGACCGTTTGTGCGGTCCGGCAGCCATGGGCCGGCGATCACTTTCGCCGTATGAGGTGCAGGATGGAAGTATGGATCTTCGAATTTTCACAGAGCCCCAGCAGGGGGCCACCTATGACACCCTTCTCACCGTCGCCAAGGCCACCGAGGAACTCGGCTTCGACGCATTCTTCCGCTCCGACCACTACCTGAAGATGGGCGGTGTGGACGGTCTTCCCGGGCCCACCGACGCGTGGATCACGCTGGCCGGCCTCGCCCGTGAGACCTCCCGCATCCGGCTCGGCACGCTGATGACGGCGGCGACCTTCCGGCTGCCGGGTGTGCTCGCCATCGAGGTCGCGCAGGTGGACCAGATGTCCGGAGGCCGGGTCGAGCTGGGCATCGGGGCCGGGTGGTACGCGGAGGAGCACAGCGCGTACGGCATACCCTTCCCGAAGGCGAAGTTCGCGCGGCTGGAGGAGCAGCTCGCCGTCCTCACCGGACTGTGGGCCACGCCCGCCGGAGAGACCTTCGACTTCGACGGCGAGTACTACACGCTCAAGGACTCTCCCGCCTTGCCCAAGCCGGCCCAGGCCAAGGTGCCCGTCCTCATCGGCGGGCACGGCGCCGAGCGCACACCGCAGCTCGCCGCCCGCTACGCCGACGAGTTCAACCTGCCCTTCGGCTCGTTGGAGGACACGGCCCGGCAGTTCACCCGGGTGCGGAAGGCGGCCGAGCAGCACGGCCGGGGCAAGGACGACATCGTCTACTCCAACGCCCTGGTGGTGTGCGTCGGCAAGGACGATGCCGAGGTCGCCCGGCGTGCCGCCGCCATCGGCCGCGGGGTCGACGAGCTCAAGGCCGACGGCCTGGCCGGTTCGCCCTCCGAGGTCGTCGACAAGATCCACCGCTACGCGGAACTCGGCGCGAGCCGCTTCTACCTCCAGATCCTGGACCTGTCCGACCTCGACCACCTGGAACTGATCGCCTCGGGCGTCCAGCCGCAGCTGGACTGACCGGGCACCGTCCCGCACGACGCACAGCAAGGAGCACCCGCGATGTCCGCACCGACCAGGGCTTTGGCGCAGGCCCTCGCCGAGGGAACAGTGGTCCTCGACGGCGGCCTGTCCAATCAGCTCGCCGATCAGGGCTGCGACCTGTCCGACGAGCTCTGGTCCGCCCGGCTGCTCGCCGACGACCCGGAGCAGATCGAGGCGGCCCACACGGCCTACGTCCGGGCGGGCGCGCGGGTGCTCATCACCTCCAGCTACCAGGCGACGTACGAGGGCTTCGCCCGGCGTGGCACAGGCCGCGAGGCCGCGGCCGGGCTGCTGCGGCGCAGCGTCGAACTCGCCAGGGCCGCCGCGGACCGCGTCGACGAGGAAGTGTGGGTGGCGGCGTCGGTCGGCCCGTACGGCGCGATGCTGGCGGACGGCAGCGAGTACCGCGGGCGCTACGGACTGAGCATCGCGGAGCTGGAGCGTTTCCACCGCCCACGGATCGAGACCCTGGCCGAGGCCGGGCCCGATGTCCTGGCGCTGGAGACCGTGCCGGACACCGACGAGGCAGAGGCGTTGCTGCGCGCGGTCGACGGGCTCGGTGTGCGCGTGTGGCTCACCTACACCGTCGAGGGCGAGGTGACCCGCGCCGGCCAGCCGCTGGAGGAGGCCTTCCGGATCGCCGCCGGCAGCGACGCCGTGATCGGCGTCGGGGTCAACTGCTGCTCTCCGGCGGACGCGGACCGGGCGGTCGAGACGGCCGCCGGGATGGAAATCCCGCTCGTGGTGTACCCCAACAGCGGCGAGAGATGGGACGCGACGGCCCGGGTCTGGCGCGGCGGTTCGTCCTTCGACCCGGAGCGGGTCCGCGACTGGGAGAAGGCCGGGGCCCGTCTCATCGGCGGATGCTGCCGGGTCGGGTCCGGCGCGATATCCGGCCTGGCCGGAGCCCTCGGCCGCTGACGTCCCGGAAAACCGCTGGTCGGAGCAGGCATGGCAGGGTGATACTCAGGCGGTGTTCCTGACGATATCGACCACCGGCAGCGGCGGCGCGCCCGCCACGGATCTCGGCTTCCTGCTGCACAAGCATCCGGAAAAAGCCCAGGTCTTCTCGACCTCCTACGGCGACGCCCATGTGTTCTACCCCGAGGCGTCCGAGCAACGCTGCACGGCGGCACTGCTCCTGGAGGTCGATCCCGTGGCGCTGGTGCGGCGCGGCAAGGGCAAAGGCCGCGGCGGCGCACCTGACTCCGCGCTCGCGCAGTACGTCAACGACCGCCCGTACGCGGCGTCGTCGCTGCTCGCGGTCGCCCTCCGCACGGTCTTCGCCAGCGCGCTCAGGGGGGTGTGCGACGCCCGTCCGGAGCGTGCGGCGAACCCGCTGCCGTTGCGGATCGGGATCCCGGCCGTTCCCGCGCGCGGTGGCGCCGCCCTTGTGCGGCGGCTGTTCGAGCCGCTTGGCTGGACGGTCGAGGCCGAACCGGTCGTGCTGGACGCGCAGTTCCCCGCCTGGGGCGACTCGCGGTACGTACGGCTGGTACTGGAGGGCGAGCTGCGGCTCGCCGAGGCGCTGCGCCACTTGTACGTGCTGCTGCCGGTGCTGGACGACGCCAAGCACTACTGGGTGTCGCCCGACGAGGTCGACAAGTTGCTGCGCATGGGAGAGGGCTGGCTCGCCGGCCACCCCGAGCAGCGGCTGATCACCAACCGCTACCTCGCCCGGCGCTGGTCGCTGACCCGGCAGGCCATGGAGCGGCTGGAGCTGGCCCGGCTGGCCGAGGCCGACGACAGCGAGCCCGAGGAATTGGACAACGCCGTGGACGAGGAGGTGGACACCGAGGAGAAGCCGGTACCGCTGGCCGTGCAGCGCCGCGAGGCGATCCTGACGGCCCTGCGCTCCGCCGGTGCCGCCCGCGTCCTCGACCTCGGCTGCGGGCAGGGGCAGCTGGTCGGTGAACTCCTCAAGGACGCCCGGTTCACCGAGATCGTCGGTGTCGATGTGTCGATGCGGGCGCTCGGCGAGGCCGCGCGGCGGCTGCGCCTGGACCGCATGGGCGACCACCGGGCGGCGCGCGTGCGGCTGATGCAGGGCTCGCTCGCGTACTCCGACACCCGGCTCAAGGGGTACGACGCCGCGGTGCTCAGCGAGGTCGTCGAGCATCTGGACCTGCCGCGGCTGCCGGCCCTGGAGTACGCGGTCTTCGGTACGGCGCGGCCCGCAACGGTGGTCGTGACCACGCCGAACGTCGAATACAACGTGCGCTGGGAGACGCTGCCGGCCGGACACGTCCGGCACGCCGACCACCGCTTCGAGTGGACCCGCGAGGAGTTCCGCTCCTGGGCCGGGCAGGTCGCGCAGCGGCACGGCTACGACGTGCGTCACGTCCCCGTCGGGCCGGACGACCCCGAGGTCGGCCCGCCCACCCAGATGGCAGTCTTCACCACGACCGCGAAGGAGGCGGTGGCATGACCGGCAAGCGCACCCTGCCCGTGACCGACCTCTCCCTCGTGGTCCTGATCGGCACCACCGGCTCGGGCAAGTCCACCTTCGCCCGGCGGCACTTCAAGCCGACCGAGGTGATCTCCTCCGATTTCTGTCGCGGCCTGGTCAGCGACGACGAGAACGACCAGAGCGCCAGCGGCGACGCCTTCGACGTCCTGCACTACATCGCGGGCAAGCGCCTGGCCGCCGGCCGGCTCACCGTCGTCGACGCCACCAGCGTGCAGCAGGAGAGCCGCCGCCAGCTGGTCCGGCTCGCCCGCGAGTACGACGTGCTCCCCATCGCGATCGTCCTGGACGTCCCCGAGCAGGTCTGCATCGAGCGCAACGCCGCCCGACCCGACCGCGCCCACCTGCCGCGGCACGTCGTGCAGCGCCAGCACCGCGAACTGCGCCGCTCCCTGCGGCAGCTGGAGCGCGAGGGCTTCCGCAAGGTGCACGTGCTGCGCGGCGCGGAGGAGATCGAGGCGGCCGAGGTCGTGCTGGAGCGCCGCTTCAACGACAAGCGCGAGCTCACCGGCCCGTTCGACATCATCGGCGACGTGCACGGCTGCAGCTCCGAGCTGGAGACCCTGCTCGGCAAGCTCGGCTACACCGACGGCGCGCACCCCGAGGGCCGCACCGCCGTCTTCGTCGGCGACCTCGTCGACCGCGGACCCGACAGCCCCGGCGTGCTGCGCCGCGTCATGAGCATGGTCGCCTCCGGCAACGCCCTGTGCGTGCCCGGCAACCACGAAAACAAGCTCGGCCGGTACCTCAAGGGCAAGAAGGTCCAGCACACCCACGGACTCGCCGAAACCATCGAGCAGTTGGAGAAGGAGGACGCGAAGGACCCCGCCTTCCGCGAGCAGGTCCAGGGGTTCATCGAGGGACTGGTCAGCCACTACGTCCTGGACGGCGGCAAGCTGGTGGTCTGCCACGCAGGCCTGCCCGAGAAGTACCACGGCCGCACCTCCGGCCGGGTCCGCTCGCACGCCCTCTACGGCGACACCACCGGCGAGACCGACGAGTTCGGCCTGCCCGTGCGCTACCCCTGGGCCGAGGACTACCGCGGCCGTGCCACCGTCGTGTACGGCCACACGCCCGTGCCGAACACCTCGTGGATCAACAACACGATCTGCCTGGACACCGGTGCGGTGTTCGGCGGGCGGATGACCGCGCTGCGCTGGCCCGAGCGCGAGATCGTCGACGTGCCCGCCGAGCGGGTCTGGTACGAGCCGGCCAAGCCGCTGGCCGCCGAGGCCCCCGGCGGCCACGAGGGGCGCCCGCTGGCCCTCGCCGACGTCACCGGCCGCCGGATCGTGGAGACCGCGCACCACGGCCGGGTCGCCGTCCGCGAGGAGAACGCGGCGGCCGCGCTGGAGGTCATGAGCCGCTTCGCGGTCGACCCGCGGCTGCTGGCCTACCTGCCGCCGACGATGTCGCCGTGCGCGACGTCGCACGTCGAGGGGTACCTGGAGCACCCGCACGAGGCGTTCGCCGCCTACCGCGAGGACGGTGTGCGCGAGGTGCTGTGCGAGGAGAAGCACATGGGCTCCCGCGCGGTGGCGCTGGTCTGCCGCGACGCGGAGGCCGCCGCCGTGCGCTTCGGCGTCGGCGACGGCACCACCGGCACCCTGCACACCCGCACCGGCCGGCCGTTCTTCGACGACCCGGCCGTCACGGAGGCGGTGCTCGGCCGGTTGCGTGCCGCCGTCACCGCCGCCGGACTGTGGGACGAGCTCGGCACGGACTGGCTGCTGCTCGACGCCGAGCTGCTGCCCTGGTCGCTCAAGGCCTCCGGTCTGCTGCGCAAGCAGTACGCCGCCGTGGGTGCCGCCTCGGGAGCCGTCTTCCCCGAAGCACTGGCCGCCCTGGAGGCCGCCGTGGCGCGCGGCACCGATGTGGCCGGTCTGCTGGGCCGGCAGCGCGAGCGCGCCGCGGACGCCGCCGCCTTCACCGAGGCGTACCGGCGCTACTGCTGGACGACCGAGGGGCTGGACGGGGTGCGTCTCGCGCCGTTCCAGATTCTGGCCGTGCAGGGCCGCAGCCTGACCGCGCTGCCGCACGACGAACAGCTCGCGCTGATAGACCGGCTGGTCGCGGGCGACCCGACGGGCCTGCTCCAGGAGACCCGCCGGATGTTGGTCGACACCGCGGACGAGGAGTCGGTGGCCGCCGGCACCCGCTGGTGGCTGGAGATGACGGAGGCCGGCGGCGAGGGCATGGTCGTCAAGCCGCTGCGGGCGCTGCTGCGCACCGAGGACGGCAACCGGCTGGTGCAGCCCGGCATCAAGTGCCGCGGCAGGGAGTATCTGCGGATCATCTACGGCCCGGAGTACACCCGGCCCGACCAGCTGGCCCGCCTGCGCTCCCGGGCGCTGGGCCACAAGCGCTCGCTCGCGCTGCGCGAGTACGCCCTCGGGCTGGAGGCACTGGACCGGCTGGCCGCGGGCGAGCCCCTGTGGCGGGTGCACGAGGCGGTCTTCGCCGTCCTGGCGCTGGAGTCGGAGCCGGTGGACCCCCGGCTGTGACGGGTGAGGGGCGGGCACACCGGTGCCCGTCCCTCGCAGGCGGTAAACCCCGGCCAAGTGGGAATGTCTAGCGCATGGCATTCCATGTGGACTCCGAGGCCGGGCGGCTGCGCAGCGTCATCCTCCACCGCCCCGGTCTGGAGCTGAAGAGGCTCACGCCGTCGAACAAGGACGCCCTGCTCTTCGACGACGTCCTGTGGGTGCGCCGGGCGCGCGCCGAGCACGACGGCTTCGCCGACGTGCTGCGTGACCGGGGGGTGACGGTCCACCTCTTCGGCGATCTGCTGAGCGAGTCGCTGGCGCTGCCCGAGGCCCGGCGCCTCGTCCTGGACCGGGTCTTCGACGAGAAGGAGTACGGGCCGGTCGTCACCGACCACTTGCGCGCCGCCTTCGAGGAGCTGACCGCCGCCGAGCTGACCGAGGCGCTGGTCGGAGGCATGACCAAGCGGGAGTTCCTTGCCCGGTTCGCCGAGCCGACCTCGGTGCGCTTCCACGTCATGGAGCTGGACGACTTCCTGCTCAATCCGCTGCCGAACCACATCTTCACCCGTGACACCTCGGCCTGGGTCTACGACGGTGTGAGCATCAACGCGATGCGCTGGCCCGCCCGCTGGCACGAGACCGTCCACTACGAGGCGCTCTACCGGCACCACCCGCTCTTCGCCGGTGCGGGCTTCAACGTGTGGTCCGAGGGCCAGGCCGCCTACCCCTCCACCATCGAGGGCGGCGACGTGCTGGTGATCGGCAACGGTGCCGTGCTGATCGGCATGAGCGAGCGCACCACTCCGCAGGCCGTGGAGATGCTGGCGCAGCGGCTGTTCAACGCCGGGTCGGCGACCACCATCGTGGCCCTCGACATGCCCAAGCGGCGGGCCTTCATGCACCTGGACACCGTGATGACCATGGTGGACGGCGACACCTTCACCAAGTACGCGGGCCTGGGCATGCTGCGCTCGTACACCATCGAGCCCGGCGCGGGCGAGCGCGACCTCAAGGTCACCGACCACCCGCCGGAGCACATGCACCGCGCCATCGCCGCCGCCCTCGGCCTCGACGACATCCGGGTCCTGACCGCCACCCAGGACGTGCACTCCGCGGAGCGCGAGCAGTGGGACGACGGGTGCAACGTGCTGGCGGTGGAGCCGGGTGTGGTGCTGGCGTACGAGCGCAACAGCACCACCAACACCTTCCTGCGCAAGCGCGGCATCGAGGTGATCGAGATCCCCGGGAGCGAGCTGGGCCGGGGGCGTGGCGGTCCGCGCTGCATGAGCTGCCCCGTCGAGCGCGACGCCGTGTGACGGCCCGGCGACGGCGTGGCTGTGCCGGTGGACCCGGCGCTCCGGACGGCGGGTCCGGCCGGTGCGTCCGGTGCGTCCGGTGCGTCCGGGCGGTAAATCGTGTGCCCCGCGAACACGGGAGGGGCTACCCTCGGCGCTGTGAACGTCATGGGCCGAAGCACCACCGCGACCGCGCGAGCGACCAGCTCGCCGGTTGCCGCCGCCTGACGTACGTCCTGCTTCCACCGGCGACCGGAAACGGTCCGCCGATGGCTCCATGGCTTCCCCGCCCCGGTTCCGATGATCGTGCGGACTGTTGTCCGGTGCCTCCCCGCTGCGCACGCGAAGGAGTCATCCCATGCACACCGACCGGATCATGAGCACCGATCAGATCGTCCGCACGTTCGTCGAGTACTACGAGGAGCGCGGCCACCGCCGGATCACCGGCTCGACCCTGCTGCCGCCGCCCGGGGATCCGGTGCTGTTCACCACCTCGGGCATGCACCCGCTCACCCCGTACCTCGAGGGGCGCCCGCACCCGCTCGGCAGGCGGCTGGTCAACGTCCAGCGCTGTCTGCGCACCACGGACCTCGACGAGGTCGGCGACAGCACCCATCTGACCGTGTTCGAGATGCTCGGCACCTGGTCGCTCGGCGACTACGAGGGCCCGTCGAGCCTCGAGTGGGGCTACGGGCTGCTCACCGAGGGGTTCGGCGTCGATCCGGGCCTGCTCCATGTCACGGTCTTCGGTGGCGACGACCGGACCGGCCCGGACACCGCCTCCCTGGAACTGTGGCAGGGGCACGGGGTGCCGGTGGAGCTCACCGTCGAGGACAACTGGTGGTCCAACGGACCGACCGGCCCGTGCGGCCCCGACTCGGAGATCTTCCTGTGGACCGGCGACACCCCGCCGCGGTCCACGCCGACCGGGGACGACCGCTGGGTGGAGGTGTGGAACCACGTGATGATGCGCCATCGACGGCTCGCCGACGGTTCACTCGTGCCGCTCCCTCAGCGCAATGTCGACACCGGACTCGGCCTGGAACGGCTGGCCTCGCTGCTGCAGGACCGGACGTCGGTGTTCGAGTGCGACGTCTTCGACCCCTGGCGCCGCCTCGTGCCGGCCCTGTGGCCGTTGGACGAACCGTCGCTGCGCCTGGTCTACGACCACCTGCGCTCGGCCGTCGTGGTGATCGGCGACGGGACGCTCCCGGCCAACACCGGCCGCGGCTACGTGCTGCGCCGGCTGATCCGGCGGGTGCTCACCGTGTTGCGGCGGGACGATCCGTCGCGCGGCCTGGGGGACCTGCCGGACGAGCTGGTCCGGCACACCCTGGACCACTTCCGGCAGGAGATGGACCCCGACACCGTGCACCGGGTGCTGCTCGAGGAGGAGCACCGCTTCGGCCGGCTTCTGGAGCGCGGCCGACAGGTGCTGGCCCGGCCCCGGTTCCGTGGCCTGCTGGGCGAGGAGGACTTCCACTACCTCCACGACACCCACGGCCTGCCGCGCGACCTCGTCCTGAGCCTCCGGCCGGAGTGACGTGCCGACACGAGAATCGGTGTGCGGAGTCATGGTGGCGTCACCCACTCTTCATCCGGAAGCTCTGTATAAACATGCGAAATCTCGTATATACTTCCACGTCATTGGTGTACGCGTGTTCGGCGCCCGGCCGACGACGACCTAGGAGCCCCTCATGGCCATCGACCTCACCGGTCGCCCTTTCCTCAAGGAGCTGGACTTCGCCCCCGAGGAGTTCCGCGGCCTGGTGGAGCTGGCGGGCGAGCTGAAGGCGGCCAAGAAGGCGGGCGCCGAGGTGCGGCGGCTGGCCGGCCGGAACATCGCGCTGATCTTCGAGAAGACCTCGACCCGCACCCGTTGCGCCTTCGAGGTCGCCGCCGCGGACCAGGGCGCCTCCACGACCTACCTCGACCCTGCCGGTTCCCAGCTCGGCCACAAGGAGTCGGTCAAGGACACCGCCCGTGTGCTGGGCCGCATGTTCGACGGCATCGAGTACCGCGGGACCGGCCAGGAGGTCGTCGAGGAGCTGGCGGCGCACGCCGGGGTCCCGGTGTGGAACGGGCTCACCGACCAGTGGCACCCCACCCAGATGCTCGCCGACGTCCTCACCATGACCGAGCACTCCGGCCGCCCGGCCGGCGACACCGCCGGCATCGCGTACGCCTACCTCGGCGACGCCCGCTCCAACATGGGCAACTCCCTGCTGGTCACCGGGGCCCTGCTGGGCATGGACGTGCGCATCGCCGCCCCGAAGGGGTTGTGGCCGGACGAGTCCGTCGTCGCCGAGGCGCACCGGCTGGCCGCCGCCACCGGTGCGCGCGTCACGCTCACCGAGGACGTCGCCGAGGGGGTGTCGGGCGCGGAGTTCGTCCACACCGACGTCTGGGTCTCGATGGGTGAGCCCAAGGAGGTCTGGGACGAGCGCATCGCGCTGCTCGGCCCCTACGCCGTGACCGCGGACGTCCTGCGGGCGACGGGCCGGGCGGACGTGAAGTTCATGCACTGCCTGCCGGCCTTCCACGACCTCGGCACGAAGGTGGGCCGGGAGATCCACGAACGGCACGGCCTGACCTCGCTGGAGGTCACGGACGAGGTCTTCGAGTCGCCGCACTCGGTCGTCTTCGACCAGGCGGAGAACCGGATGCACACCATCAAGGCGGTCCTCGTGGCCACCCTCGGGGGCGCGACGCATATCGCGTAGTCGTGACGGCGGTCACGAAGGGGTGATAACTTCGCGGTGAAGGCAGTCTGCCTCCCCCGCGAAGGAGGACACGCCCATGAGCCCCTACCGAGGCTCCGCAGGCCGCACCGAGGAATGGCGGCACCTGCGGGTGGACCGGGCCGACGGCGTCGTCACCGTCACCCTCGACCGTCCGGACAGGCTCAACGCGCTCACCTTCGGCGCCTACGCCGATCTGCGCGACCTGCTCACCGAACTGCCGCACCACGGCGACACCCGCGTCCTCGTGCTCGCCGGCGCCGGCCGCGGCTTCTGCTCCGGCGGCGACGTCGATGAGATCATCGGTGCGACCCTCGCCATGGGCGCGGGCCAACTGCTGGACTTCACGCGGATGACCGGGCAGGTCGTCCGGGCCATCCGCGAGGCGCCCTTCCCGGTGATCGCGGCGGTGCACGGCGTCGCGGCGGGCGCCGGTTCCGTCATCGCCCTCGCCTCGGACTTCCGGGTGGTCGAACGCTCCGCCCGCTTCGCCTTCCTCTTCACCAAGGTGGGCCTGGCCGGCGCCGACATGGGCGCCGCCTATCTGCTGCCCCGCATGGTGGGCCTCGGCCACGCCACCCGGCTGCTCATGCTCGGCGACACGGTCGGCGCCGCCGAGGCCGACCGCATCGGCCTGGTCAGCGAACTCGTCGACGAGGGGCAGGCCGACGCGAGCGCCGCCGCCCTGGCCAAGCGCCTGGCCGCCGGGCCCGCGCTGGCGTACCAGCAGACCAAGGCGCTGCTCACCGCCGAGCTCGACATGCCGCTGGCCGCCGCCGTGGAGATGGACGCCGCCACCCAGGCGCTGCTGATGACCAGCGCCGACTACGCCGAGTTCCACGCGGCGTTCACCGAGAAGCGCAGCCCCAACTGGAAGGGCCGGTAGCCGTGCGGGTGGCCATCATCGGCGGCGGCCCGGGCGGGCTGTACGCGGCCGCGCTACTCAAGCGCCTCGACCCCGAGCGGTCCGTCACCGTCTGGGAACGCGGCGCCCCGCAGGACACCTTCGGCTTCGGTGTCGTGCTGTCCGACGAGACGCTCGGCGGCATCGAGCACGCCGACCCGGTCGTCTTCCGCGCGCTGGAGGGCGAGTTCACCCGCTGGGACAACATCGACGTCCACCACCGCGGACGGGTCGTGACCTCCGGCGGCCACGGCTTCGCGGCCGTGGACCGGCGCCGGCTGCTCACGATCCTGCACGACCGCTGCCGCGCCCTCGGCGTGACGGTCCGCAGCCGTGAACTCGCCCCCGCCGCAGCCGAACTGGCCCGCACCCATGACCTCGTCGTCGCCGCCGACGGCGCCAACAGCGCCACCCGCGGCGCCCACGCCGCGTCCTTCCGCCCCACCCTGACCGGCCACGGCTGCCGCTACATCTGGCTCGCCACCGACCTGGCCCTGGACGCCTTCCGCTTCGAGATCGTGGAGACCGAGCACGGGATCATGCAGGCCCACGCCTACCCCTACCGGGCCGGCGCCGCCACCTTCATCGTCGAGATGCGCGAGGACGTCTGGCGGCGCGCGGGCCTGGACCGCGCGGACGAGACGGAGTCCATCGCCCGCTGCGAGAAGATCTTCGCCGACGCCCTCGGCGGCCACTCCCTGCGCGGCAACCGCTCCCGCTGGGGCGCCTTCACCACGGTCGTCAACGAGCGCTGGCGGCACGAGAACATCGTGCTGCTGGGCGACGCCGCGCACACCGCGCACTTCTCCATCGGCTCCGGCACCAAGCTCGCCATGGAGGATGCCCTCGCACTCGCCGCTTCCCTGCGCGAACAGCCGGACATCCCGGGGGCGCTGGCCGCGTACGAGGCCGAGCGCAGGCCCGTCGTCGCCAGCACCCAGCGGGCGGCCCGGGCGAGCCTGGAGTGGTTCGAGCACCTGGAGCAGTACGCGGCGCAGCCGCCGCGGCAGTTCGCGTTCAACCTGCTCACCCGCAGCCGTCGCGTCACCCACGACAATCTGCGGCTGCGCGACGCGGATTTCGCCGCCGCCGTGGAGCGGGACTTCGGCACCGACCCGGACACCCCGCCGATGTTCACGCCGTTCACCCTGCGCGGGCTGACGCTGCGCAATCGCGTCGTCGTCTCCCCGATGGACATGTACTCGGCCGGCGACGGCGTCCCCGGCGACTTCCACCTCGTCCACCTGGGCGCCAGGGCGCTGGGCGGCGCCGGTCTGGTCATGACCGAGATGGTCTGCGTCAGCCCCGAGGGTCGCATCACCCCCGGCTGCGCGGGCCTGTGGAACGACGAGCAGGAGGCGGCCTGGCGCCGCGTCACCGACTTCGCGCACACCCAGCCCGGCGCCGCGATCGGCCTCCAGCTCGGCCACAGCGGCCGCAAGGGCTCCACCCGCCTGATGTGGGAGGGTATCGACCAGCCGCTCCCGTACGGCAACTGGTCACTGGCCGCGCCCTCCCCGCTGCCGTACCGCCCCGGCACCAGCCAGATCCCGCACGCCCTGGACACGGATGGACTCGCCCGCGTCCGCGAGCAGTTCACCGAGTCCGCGCGGCGCGCCGCCCGGGCCGGCTTCGACCTGCTGGAACTGCACTGCGCCCACGGCTATCTGCTCTCCGGCTTCCTCTCCCCGCTCACCAACCGCCGCACCGACGCCTACGGCCGCGGCCTGGCCGGCCGGTTGCGCTTCCCGCTGGAGGTCTTCGACGCCGTACGCGAGGTCTGGCCGGCGGACCGGCCCATGACGGTGCGCATCTCCGCCACCGACTGGGCCGAGGGTGGCACCACGGCCGAGGACGCCGTGGAGATCGCCCGCGCCTTCGCCGACCACGGCGCCGACGCCATCGACGTCTCCACCGGTCAGGTCGTCCACGACGAGCGGCCCGACTTCGGCCGCTCCTACCAGACCCCGTTCGCCGACCGCATCCGCAACGAACTCGGCGTCCCCGTCATCGCCGTCGGTGCCATCTCCTCCTGGGACGACGTCAACTCCCTGCTCCTCGCGGGCCGCGCCGACCTGTGCGCGCTGGCCCGCCCGCATCTGTACGACCCCCACTGGACCCTGCACGCCGCCGCCGAACAGGGCTACTCCGGCCCCGGCGCCCCGTGGCCGCTCCCGTACCAGGCGGGCAGCCGCAAGCCGCCCACCGGGCGCACGGACGCGCCGAGGCCACGCCTGACGCTGGACGTGTGACGTAGGGCGTGCGTCAGGCGAAGACGGACGTGTCAAGGGAGAACGCGAACGGCTCGGGGAGGTCGAGTTCCTTCCCGAACAGGACGCGGACGTCCTGGCGGTAGTCCCCGTCGGCCGGCTCGCTGTAGAGGGTGACGGTGCCCTCGGTGCGGTCCACCAGCAGGTAGAAGGGGATGCCGGCGGCCGCGTAGCCGCGCCGTTTGGGGCCGCGATCCTTGTCCGGGCGGGTCGATGTGACCTCGACGGTCATGACGACTCCCTCGGGCGCTGCCCAGGCGTCCAAGCCGCGGAAGAAACGTCGCGGAGCCACAGTGGCGTCTGGGATGAAGCGGCCGAGGGGGGTGATCAGTCCCTTCGTGCCGGCGCCGTAAAGGTCCGCTGAGGATTCCCTGGCGATCTGCCAGAGCAACTCCCCTACGGCGTCCTCGTGGTCTCCGTCGGGCGGCGGGGTCACGACGATCTCCCCCTCGATCAGCTCGGCGCGGTACCCCTCGGGCACCGTGAGGTCGAGGAAGGCGGCCAGCACGGCGTCGCCGCCGGAGTCCGGGCGTTCGGTCGCGGGCAGTGCCATGTCGCGTACCTCCTCGATCGTCATGGTTCCGCTCCGATGTGGTCAGGTTATGCCCGGCCGGGTGGCGGGGGCACGCGTCCTGTCAACGATCACCCGCGGCGTCGGTCACGTCATGCGATCAGCGGACCGGCGGGGAACGCCACGCCCGCGTCCCGGAGCCGGTCGTGCAGGGCGTGGAAGACCTCGGCGCTCCTGCCGCCCGGCCAGTCGGGCGGCAGGAGGGCAGGGGCCAGACCGGGGTCGGCGTAGGGCAGTCGGCGCCAGGAGTCGAGGGCGCGGAGGTAGTCGGCGAAGGCGTCCTTCGCCGGGGTGGTGCGGCGGGCGGTCCAGCGGCGCAGGACGGGCTCATGGGCGTCGAGGAAGGCGAGGTGGAGCTTGGCGATGCCGTCCAGGTCCCACCACCGGCGCACCGCGGCGGCCGTCGGCTCGAAGCCCAGGTGGGTGCCCGTGAAGAGGTCCACATAGGTGTCCAGGCCGAGGCGGCGCAGGGTGTGCCCGGCCTCGTCGTACAGCCGGGCGGGGGCGATCCACACGCCGGGGGCGGCGGTGCCGAAGCCGAGGCGGGCCAGCCGGGAGCGCAGCAGATGCCGCTTGTGGCGCTCGCTCTCGGGGACCGAGAAGACCGCGAGCACCCACTGCTCGCCGGGCGCATCGTCGTCCTGGCGGCCGTAGATGCGCCGGTCACCGTCGGCGAGCAGTTGCCGCGCGTCGTCGGACAGGGCGTACCCGGCGGCGCCGTCGACCCGGTCGGGGGCGAGCAGGCCGCGCCGCTTGAGCCGGGAGACCGCGGAGCGGACCGACTGCGGGTCGACGTCCAGTGCGCCCATGAGCCGGATCAGTTCGGCGACCGGGATGCGGCCGTCCCACTCGCCGGTCCGCCCATAGGCGCCGAAGTAGGTCACGATCAGCGAACTGGGAGTGTGCTCTGTCACGCGATCAATGTAGGTCGCGCAGCCGGAAGCGTTGCAGCTTCCCCGTCGGCGTGCGCGGAAGGGCCTCCAGGAAGCGGATCTCGCGCGGGCACTTGTAGCCCGCGATCTCCTCCTTGACGAAGGCGCGCAGCGCCTCGGCCGTTCCCGTGCGCCCGTCGTGCGGCAGCCCGTCGCGCAGGACGACGAAGGCCCGTACGACCTGCCCGCGGCCCTCGTCCGGCACGCCGATCACCGCCGCCTCCCGGACGTCGGGGTGGCGCAGCAGGGCCTCCTCGACCTCGGGGCCCGCGATGTTGTAGCCGGCCGAGATGATCATGTCGTCGGCGCGGGCCACATAGCGGAAGTAGCCGTCGGGCTCGCGCACATAGGTGTCGCCGGTCAGGTTCCAGCCGCCGCGCACGTAGTCGCGCTGCCGTTCGTCCGCCAGGTAGCGGCAGCCGGTGGGGCCGCGCACGGCGAGCAGCCCCGGTTCGCCGTCCGGCAGCGGCGTGAGCGTCAACGGGTCGACCACGCGGGCCTCGTAGCCCGGCACGGCGATCCCGGTCGTGCCGGGCCGGATCGCCTCGTCGGCGGCGGAGATGAAGATGTGCAGCATCTCGGTGGCGCCGATGCCGTTGATGATGCGCAGCCCGGTCGCCTCGTGCCAGGCCCGCCAGGTCGCCGCCGGCAGGTTCTCGCCCGCGGACACGCAGCGCCGCAGCGAGGACAGGTCGTGCTCGCCCGGCAGTTGCAGCATCGCCCGGTACGCGGTGGGCGCCGTGAAGAGCACGCTGACCCGGTGGGTGCCGACGGCCCGCGCCAGTTGCTCCGGCCCGGCCTGCTCCAGCAGCAGCGTCGACGCCCCGGCCCGCAGCGGGAAGACGACGAGCCCGCCGAGCCCGAAGGTGAAGCCGAGCGGCGGGCTGCCCGCGAACACGTCGTCCGCGCGCGGTCGCAGGACGTGCGCCGAGAAGGTGTCGGCGATGGCGAGCACGTCGCGGTGGAAGTGCATACAGCCCTTGGGCCGGCCCGTCGTCCCCGAGGTGAAGGCGATGAGCGCGACGTCGTCCGCGGAGGTGGCCACGGCCTCGAAGCGCTCCGGCTTGGCCGCCGCCAGCCGCAGCAGGTCGTCGGACGCCTCCCCGCCGTACGTCGCGATCCGCAGCCCCGGCACCTCGGCCTTGGCGAGGTCGTCCACCGACCGGATGTCGCACAGCGCGTGCCCCACGGCGGCGAGGCGGCAGATCGTCGCCAGCTCCTGGGCGCGGTGCGCCGCCAGCACGGTGACCGCGACGGCCCCCGCCTTCATCACCGCGAACCAGCACGCCACCAGCCACGGCGTGGTCGCCCCGCGCAGCAGCACGCGGTTGCCGGGCACCACGCCGAGGTCGTCGGCGAGCACGTGCGCGATGCGGTCGGCGGTGGCGCGCAGGTCGCCGTACGACCAGACCTCGCCGTCCGGCATGCGCAGGCAGGGCGCGTCGGGGGAGCCCCCGGCGAGCAGTTCGGCGCCGCAGTTGAGCCGGTCGGGGTAGGCCAACCCAGGGAGGTCGCAGGAGAGGACGGGCCACTGGTCACGCGGCGGGAGGTGCTCCCGCGGGAAAGTGTCCACGTGTGCGGATGGCAGCAGGTCCATGGCGGGTTCGCCCCTCGTTGGCACCTGGTTGCGGACGGATTCAGCGTAACGTGTTTGTGACGGCAGTCAACGGTACGCGATACGGGAGGTGCCCGGTGGCATCGTTCGCGCTCGACCCGGAACAGCTCAAGTGGTGCGCGCAGGTGCGCGAATGGGCCGCGGAGCGGCTGCGGCCGTTCGCGGAGGCGGGTGAACCGGGCCGCGTCAACCGCCCGTTGCTCGCCGCACTCGGCGAACTCGGCCTGCTCGCACCCCTCTTCTCCGGCACCGCACTCGACCTGTGCCTGCTGCGGGAGTCCCTGTCCCGTGAGTGCACCGAGGCCGAGACCGCCCTCGCGCTGCAGGGCCTGGGCGCGCACGCCCTGCTGGGGTCCCCGGAACTGGCCGCCCGCTGGATCCCGCGCGTCGTCTCCGGCGAGGCGGTCGCCGCCTTCGCGCTCACGGAGCCGGAGGCGGGCTCGGACGCCGCGGCCCTCGAACTGGCCGCCGACAGCGCTCCGGAGGGCGGCTGGCGGCTCACCGGCGAGAAGTGCTGGATCTCCAACGCCCCCGACGCCGACCTCTACACCGTCTTCGCCCGGACGACCCCGGGGGCAGGAGCCCGCGGCGTCACCGCCTTCGCCGTGCCCGCCGACCGTCCCGGACTCGGCGGGCAACGGCTCGACATGCTCTCCCCGCATCCGATCGGCCGGCTGCGCTTCGACGCCGTACCGGTGGGGGAGGGCGACGTGATCGGCGAGGTGGACCGCGGCTTCCGCGTCGCCATGACCACCCTCAACCGCTTCCGGCCCAGCGTCGGGGCCTTCGCCGTCGGCATGGCCCAGGCCGCGCTGGACGCGGCCACCGCCCACGCCGCCTCCCGCACCGCCTTCGGCGGCCCCCTGAAGGACCTCCAGTCCGTCTCCCACAGCCTCGCCGAGATGGCCACCCGCACCGAGGCCGCCCGCCTGCTGGTGTACGCGGCCGCCGAGGCGTACGACGCGGGTTCGCCCGGTACGGCCCGCAGCTCCGCCATGGCCAAGCTCTTCGCCACCGAGACCGCCCAGTTCGCCGTGGACAGCGCCGTCCAGATCCACGGCGCCCGCGCGCTGGAGCGCGGCCATCTGCTCGAACACCTCTACCGCGAGGTCCGCGCGCCGCGTATCTACGAAGGCGCCACCGAAGTCCAGCGGTCGATCATCGCCAAGGAGCTCTTCGCATGACCCTGCATCGCGTCAACCCGCCAGAACTCTCCCCGCCCACCGGCTTCAGCCACGCCGTGACGGCGACCGGCCGCACCCTGGTGCTCCTCGCGGGCCAGACCGCGCTCGACGGCTCCGGGAAGATCGTCGGGGACACCCTCCCGGACCAGTTCGAGCGGGCCCTGACCAATCTCCTCACCGCGCTCCGCGCCGCCGGCGGCACGCCCGCCGACCTCGCCCGCCTCACCGTCCACACCACCGACGTAGCGGCCTACCGCGCGCACGCTCCCGAACTGGGCCGCGTCTGGCGGGCCCTGGCCGGCCGGGACTATCCGGCCATGGCCGTCATCGGCATCACCAGGCTGTGGGACGAGGAGGCCATGGTCGAGCTCGACGGCCTCGCGATGCTGCCGTAGCGGCCGCGGCCCGCGCGGGCCGAGGGCTGTCCACGGCCCTCACGTCACGTCGAGCTCCGCGCGTCTGCGCCGCAGGAAGGCCTGCTCGGCCGCGTTGCCGGTGCGCGCGATCGCCGCCTCGTACGCACGGGCGGCCTCGGGGGCGCGGCCGAGGCGCCGGAGCAGGTCCGCGCGGACGGCGTGCAGGACGGAGTAGCCGTCGAGCGCCAGGTCGTCGACGAGGGCCAGCGCCGCCGCCGGGCCGTCCACCTCGGCGACGGCGACGGCCCGGTTGAGGGCGACGACCGGGCCGGGGGCGATGGCCATGAGCTGGTCGTACAGGGCCAGGACCTGGACCCAGTCGGTCGCCGCGGCCGTCGGCGCGTCACTGTGCACGGCGTTGATCGCGGCCTGGATCTGGTAGGGGCCCGGCCGGCCGCGGCGTAGGCAAAGGCGGACGAGAGCCTGCCCCTCGGCGATCAGTTCGCGGTCCCAGCGGCCGCGGTCCTGCTCGTCGAGGGGGACCAGGACCCCGTCGGCGGCGGTGCGGGCGGGCCGGCGCGCCTCGGTGAGGAGCATGAGCGCGAGCAGTCCCAGCACCTCGGGCTCGTCGGGCATCAGCGCGGCGAGCAGCCGCCCCAGCCGTACCGCCTCGGGGCACAGGTCCCCGCGCGTCAGTTCTTCGCCGGAACTCGCCCGGTAGCCCTCGTTGAAGATCAGGTAGACCACCGCGAGCACCGGCCGGAGCCGGTCGGGGAGGTCCGCCTCGGCCGGGACCCGGTACGGGATGCGCGCGTCGCGGATCTTGCCCTTGGCCCGGACCAGGCGCTGCGCCATGGTGGGCTCGGGGACCAGGAAGGCGCGGGCGATCTCGGCGGTGGTGAGCCCGCCGAGCAGCCGCAGTGTCAGGGCGACCTGTGCGGCGGGGGCCAGGGCGGGGTGGCAGCAGGTGAAGATCAGGCGGAGCCGGTCGTCGCGCACGGGACCCTCCTCGGCCGGTTCGTCGCGGTCGTACAGCAGCGCGGCCTCGGCATGCCGGTCCTCGCGGGTCGCCTCGCGGCGCAGCCGGTCGATGGCCCGGTTGCGCGCGGTGGTGATGATCCACCCCGCCGGGCTCGGCGGCACCCCCGTGGACGGCCAGCGCCGCAGGGCCGTCGTGAAGGCGTCCTGGACCGCCTCCTCGGCGATGTCGATGTCGCCGAAGCGGCGGACCAGGACGGCCACCGCGCGTCCGTACTCCGCGCGGAAGACGCGCTCGATCTCGGCGGCGGGGGCCGGCGTGCCGCTCGTCAGTGCCCGGCCTCCCCGGCCTCCCCGGCTCCGTCCGGTTCGCCGGCGAACGGCCGCACCTCGATGGGCAGCGTGGTCGCGCGGGCGAGTTCGCGGCCCCAGGCCAGCGCGGCGTCCAGATCGGGCGCGTTGACGACGGTGAACCCGCCGAGGTACTCCTTGCCCTCCAGGAAGGGCCCGTCGGTGGTCAGCATCCCGCCGTCCGTCAGCCGCACGACGGTCGCCGTGCCGGGCGAGTTCAGCCCTCCGGAGAAGACCCAGGCGCCGGCGGCCCGCATCCGCGCGTCCACGGCGTCGACGTCCCGCATGATCCCTTCCAGGACCTCCGGCGGGGGAGGGGTGCCCTCCGGCTGGTACACGCTGAGCAGGTACTGCTTCATGGCGGTCTTTCCTGTCGTCGGCCGCCGGCTTCGGTACCGGCGTCTCACCTTCTGTACGAACGGGCCCGGCCCGGATCGACATCCGCCGCCGCCCGGTTTCCGCGCGAGCCCTCCGCGGCCCCGCCCTCCCCTTCCCTGCCCTCCTCCCCGGTCCCGGACGCGCCGATGCCCCGCCGGTCGGCCGAACGGGGGACCGGCGGGGCATCGCGGGGGTGCGGCGTCAGCGCTTCGGCGCGGACACCTCGTCACGGAGCCGGGACAGGATCTGCGCCGCGTGGTCGAGACCGGCGGCCTCGCAACGGGCGATGGCGGCGCCGAGCCGGGCACGGGCCGCGGCGGGCGACTCCAGGCCGTTGGCCTCGATGAGCGCCGCGACCCGGACGGCCTCGGCGCGGGGCGCTTCGCCGGCCGGCCCGCCCGCGTCGTGGGCGGTGATCGCCCGCTCCATCTCGGCCAGGGCCTCGGGGAAGCGCTCGGCCGCGGCGAGGGCGCGGCCCCGCTGGTAGTGCGTGACGCCGCTCTCGTACCACAGCGCGATGTCCTCGGCGCCCTCGTCCACGACCGCCAGCAGTTCCTCGGCCTCGCGGAGATGGCCCAGCGCCGTGTCGAGGCCCTCGGCGCCCTCGGACGCCATGGTGTACGCGGCGAACCGCCGCATCATCTCCGCCACCATGGGCGCGTTGGGGGCCTTGCCGTGCGAGGCGACGGCCCGTTCGTACGCGGACCGGGCCGCGTCCGGGCGTTCCGCCTCCAGCAGCGCGACCGCGGCCTCCGAGGCGGCGAGCGTGTGCGTGAACTGCTCCTCCCACGGGGCGACCAGGTCCGCCAGGAGCAGGAACTGCTCGGCGGCGGAACGGTGTTCCTCCAGCTCCCGCAGCCCCCGGGCCAGGCTCAGCCGCGCTTGGGCGAGCACGCGTTCGTCGGTGCCGGCCGGGACGTCGTCCGTGACCAGGAGGGACTCAAGGACGGCCACGGCGTCGGCCTGCCGGTCGGCGCGGGCGAGGACGTCGGCCAGCTCCAGCCGCACCTCGACGGCACCGGCGGCGTCGTCCTCCCGTTCCAGCCTGGAGGCGCCCTCGGACAGATGGCGTACGGCGCCGGCCAGGTCGCCCGCGTGCGAGAGGGCGTGACCGAGCATCGCGTGCGTGCGCGCCACAGGGAAGGCGGTGTCGCCGTGCGCGGCCGCCGCCGCGAGCGCCATGCGCAGGTGCTCCACGGCCTCGTCGGGGCGGTGCTGCTGCATCAGGATCTGGCCGAGCAGTCCGTGCGGACGCTGCGCGCGCCAGGGCGCCCCGGCACTCTCGATGGCCTCCAGCGCGGCGCGCAACTCCCGCTCCGCGCCGTCGAAGTCCCCGGAGCGCGCCGTCAGATCGCCCACGTACAGGCGGACGTTGATGGCCCGCTGCGGCACACCGAGCCGTGTGGCCTCCGCGATGGCCTCCTGGGCGGTGGCCCGGAAGCGCGACTCCACCTCCGCAGGGATGTCCGGGAGTGCCGCGGCGGCCTCGGTGTACGCCAGGAAGGCGCGGCACTGCAGCACGATGCAGTAGGACCGCCGGTCGTCCTCCGCACCGTCCTCAGACCTGTCCTCCGACCCGTCCTGCCACGTGTCCTGCGGCAGTTCGCGTGCCCGCGCCAGGACGGCGTCCAGCTCCGCCCACCCCTCGGCGCTCTCCTCGCCGGGGGTGACCCCGACCGAGGCGCGTCGTGCCCTGGCCGCCAGGGCCCGCCACTCGGCGCCCGCGCGGCCGAACAGCTCGATCGCCTCGGTCAGCGCCTCCCGGATCACGGGGCGGTCCGGCCCGTCGGCCAGGTCCGAGGCCGTGAACGCGCGCTGCTCGGCCAGTTCGGCCCGCAGCACCTCCTCCGGCCCGAGCCGCGGGTCGTGCGTGTGGTCCCCGGCCTCGACGCGTTCGGCGATCCGCTGCCAGAGCCGGTCGTCGCCGGGACGCGCTTGCGCGGCGTGCGCGCGGGCCAGCTCGACCAGTTCAACGAAGTCCTCGGGGATCGCCTCCACCGGCGCCGCCGGCCGTGGCGGGGTCGCGGGAGCGCCCGTCGCGGACGGTACCGCGGCCGTGCGCAGGCCCAGCTCCAGCGGCTCGGCGAGCAGCGGCCGCCGCGCGAGCCGCGCGCGCCGCCGGTCGCCCACCGTCGTGGTGCCGTTGCGGCCGTCGAAGGCCGCGGTCAGCGCGTCCGCCTCCCGCTCGACGTAAGCCAGCAGAGTCTGCGCCGTCCAGTTGCGGCCCAGCGGCCCGGACACGGGGACGGCGGAGTGGCCGTCCTCGGTCAGCCGCCGCAGCAGGACCTGCACCCCGGTGAGGAAGCCGAGGAGCGACAGCGGCGCCCCGGTGGTCTCGAAGAGCGGACGGCTCTCCGCGAGGATCTCCAGGGCGCGGCCCTCGTTGCCGGACAGCGCGCAGAACTCCAGGTGCAGCCCGACCTCCTCCGCCATGCCGATCTGGCCCCGGACCCTCCGGTAGCCCGACAGGTGGTACGAGCGGGCCTCCTCGGTGCGTCCGAGGCGCAGCAGCGGCAGCAGGGCGTGGGCCTGGCTGACCCAAGGCTCCTCCTGGCAGCTCTGCCCCCCGTCGAGCACCGGCTGCCAGGTCTCCAGCGCCCGGCCGTCGTCGCCCGCGACCAGGTGGTGCAGCGCCCGGTGCCGGGTCTCGCACGCCTCGCAGTCGCTCAGCGCCTCCCGCTGCCGGGTGGCCCACAGGTCGAACGCGTGCTCCGGGTCCAGGCCGGTGTGGGCGGCGACCCGGTGCCGCATGGCGGCGACGGGCTGGAGCCCTTGCTCCGCGTCGCGGTAGCGGTCGCGCATCTGGCCGATCCAGCCGTGGATCGTGGCCAGCGGCACTTCGGGCACCTGGAGCAGGGAGGTCGCCACCCACTTGTGGCGCCACAGGACCTGGCGGGCCTCCCACTCGCTGAAGGAGCCGGGCACCTCGTCCCACAGCTTCAGCACACGGGCGAAGACGACCGGCGACTTGCGGTGCTCGGCGGCGTACTCGTACGCCGACATCAGCTCCAGCAGCGCCGTGACCAGAGCCTCCTTCTCGTCGAACTGCTCGGCGGCCTCGACGAGTTCCTCGGCCGTCACCGTCCGGGGGAGCCCGTAGGGGCGCTCGTTGTTCTCACGCAGGGCCTCGAAGACGGCCTCGGGGGTTTCCAGCATCACTGCTCCTTGGCGTCCGGCCCGGGCGCGGGGGTGTCCTGGTCGTGCATGGCGTGGGTGAGCAGGCCGATGAAGGCCCGGTTGAGCAGGGCGCTCTCGGAGGCCTTCAGCGGGCGGCGGGTGAGCAGCAGCGCCTGCCCGTACAGCGCCTCGGCGGTGGTGACGGCCAGCCCGCGTTCGGTGACGGTGGCGGCCCGGCGCACCAGCGGGTTGAGGTGGTTGAGGACCAGCTGGGCCCGCGGCGCCTCGGCCTTGAGCGAGCCCAGGATGTCCGCCCACAGCCCGTCGCTGCCCTCGGCGACACCGGCCCGGGTGCGTTCGTGGCGGGCCTCGCGGTTGTCCAGCAGCAGCGCGGGCGCGGTGACGGGCTGGAAGGCCCGCAGCACCACGTCGCAGTCGTACGTCCCGACGACCTCGCGGGCGACGGCGAGGAAGGCGGCGGCGGCGAGTTCGGCCCCGGAGTCGACGGGGTCGAGGTGGGCGGTCACCGTCGCGGGGTCCAGGTCGGTGACGGTGGTGCCGGGTCGGATCTCCGGCAGCCGGTGCACCAGGTCCCGGTCGTAGGTGTAACCGCCGTTGACGACGCCGAGTCCGGCCGCCGCCGCGATGGGCGCGACCTGCCGGAACTCGTCCACGCTCCGGGTGACCAGCACCGTCGGGTGGGCGCGCGCGAACTCCTCCAGGGTGACGTTGCCGTCCGTGGTCTCGAACGGCAGCCAGGGCAGGAGCATCCGCAGCAGGTCGTCGTCGTAGCGGGCGAGCGCCTTGACCGCGAGGTGGTGGCTGTCGATGAAGCGCTGCAGCAGCGCCGGGTCGCTGGCGGCGAGTTCGGTCAGCCAGTCGCGGATGCGGACGCCCAGGGCGTCGCGGACGGCGGCCAGCGTCTCGTCCTCGTACAGCGCCTCGCGGGAGGCCGTCGGGCGCAGGCTGGTGACGTCCACGACGCAGCGGACGAAGAAGGCCCACTCCGGGAGGAGTTCGGCGGCCTGGTCCGACAGGAGCATGCCCTTCAGGTGCACCCGGTGCCCGGCGCGCTCCGAGGGGTTGACGGCGGTGGGCAGGACGTACGCCACGCCGCGCAGCCCGGCGACGGGCAGGTCGAGGTCGATGGTGTCCAGGGGCGTGAAGCCGAAGGTGGTGCGGCAGTGCTCGGCCAGTGCCTCGCGGCGGGCCAGCGGCGAGCCGTGGCGGCGCTCCCAGGGCGGGGTGTCGTTGATCCGGGTGGTCTCCCCGCCCGGGTCGACCACGGTGACCTCGTGGCGGAGCAGGCTGCCGTAGTGCCGGGCGAGCGAGGTCACCCGGTCCGGCCGCGTCCACTCGCTGCCGTCGGCGCGCGGCGTCAGCGTCACGCGCGTGCCCGGCTCGGGCATCGCGTCGGCGGGCAGCGTGCGGATGGTGTAGCTGCCGTCGGAACGGCCGCGCCACTCGACGGCCGGGGCACCGGGGACGGCGGCGTGACGGCTCAGGACGGTGATCTCGTCGGCCACGACGAAGCAGGCCAGCAGGCCGATGCCGAACTGCCCGATGAAGTCGCCGCGGGCGGCTTCCAGTTCACCCTCGGCGGCGCGCTTGGAACTGCGCCCGATGGTGGCGAGGAAGGTGTGGACGTCGGTCTCGCTCAGACCGACACCGGTGTCGGTGACGGTCAGCGAGTCACCGGTCGTCACGGTGATCCGGGCCGGGGCGCCCGGCTGGAGCGCCTGCCGCGCGGTGATCGCGTCGACGGCGTTCTGCAGCAGCTCGCGGAGGTAGACACGCGGGCTGGAGTAGAGGTGGTGGGACAGCAGGTCGACCAGGCCGCGCAGGTCGACCTGGAACGTGTGGGCTGTCGGGGACGGGGAGTGGGACACGTGGATGGCCTTCTCGATCGGCGCGCCGGCGAGCGTGTGCCGTCCGGCACGGCACGGGGTGCGGAGTGCGGCGGCGGGGTCCTAGTGGCGGCCGGCGCCGGAGCGCAGGGCGCGGTAGGGCACCCGCGGGTCGCCTCCGTTGATGTACTGCCACGGGGAGCGGGTGACGAGGCCGCGGGTCGCGGCGAAGGCCGCGGCGGCCGCCCGCTTCTCCCCGGCGAGGGCGAAGGCCATGGCGAAGGCGTTGTAGCACTCGACGGCCTCGATCCGGCCGGCGAAGCCGGGGTGGCGGATCGACCGGTCGGCGGCCTCGTGGAGCTCCCGGCGCACGCGGTCCTGCATGATGTAGGCGCTGTCGGCGCCCTGGTCCAGGTGCAGCCAGTGCTCCAGGTGCGCGATGGCCACGAGCATGCCCAGCGGCCCGCCCTCCGGCCCGTTCTCCATCGACTCCCGCGCGAAGGCGTGCATCTCCTCGTGCGAGCCGCTCCACTTGGCGCACACCTGCTGCAAGTGCTGCTGGTGCGCGCCCAGATGGCCGGGCACGCGGCGCACGGAGGCCTCGAAGCGCAGGCGCGCGAGGTCCGGGCCGATTTGCAGGCCCCGCCCGCACATCTGCAGGAAGTACCAGGGGGAGGCCCACCCGGGTTCGAGCTCGGCCGCCCGGTACAGCAGGTCCTCCGCGGTCTCCAGGCGCTCGTGGAAGATCCGGAACTGCTCGCGGGAGACATGCGAGGCGCGCGCCCCCGTGCGGGCCTCCCACGCCCAGCTCACCCCGCGGGCGCCCGCCACCAGCAGGGCGAGTCCCGAGTCCCCCTCGGCCTCGACGACCTTGGGCATCCACTGCTCGTACCCGGCGACGTCGGTCGCCGCCACGATGAGCCAGCTGCGCTCCCAGTCGTCCGCGACCGCGGACAGCTGTGCCCGCATCGCGGGCCAGTCGCCCGCGGCGGCGGACGCGAGCAGCCGCGCACGGTCCGGGTTCCCGTGTGCCGGGTCCAGCCGTGCCGGCGGGCGCGGCGCCCACCGTCTCAGTGAGAACGCCGACGCGCGTTCCCGCATCCCGTCCGATGCGGTGCTGCCGGCACGTTGACCGACTTGTCGGACTTGTCGGACCTGTCGGACCGCTGTCATGAAGACCCCCTCCTGGCCTGGCCTTTTCCCCCCGGGCCATGATCCGGTGACCGCAGCATGATTATCACGGCGGGTTCGGCGAGGGCCAAGGGGTTCCGGGTTGCCGGGAGGGGGCCCAAGGCGGCGGGGTCAGATGTCGCGGAACGTCTCGATCTGCGCCCCGATCGAGTTCAGCCGCTCCGCCAGTTCCTCGTAGCCGCGGTTGATGACGTACACGTTCCGCAGGACCGACGTGCCCTCGGCGGCGAGCATCGCCAGCAGGGTGACCACGGCGGGCCGCAGCGCGGGCGGGCACATCATCTCGGCGGTGCGCCAGCGGGTGGGGCCCTCGACCAGGACGCGGTGCGGGTCCAGGAGCTTGACGTTGGCGCCGAGGCGGGTCAGCTCGGTGAGGTAGATGGCGCGGTTGTCGTAGACCCAGTCGTGGATGAGGGTCGAGCCCTGCGCGGTCGCGGCGATCGCGGCGAAGAAGGGCACGTTGTCGATGTTGAGACCCGGGAAGGGCATCGGGTGGATCTTGTCGATGGGGGAGCGCAGCTTGGAGGGGCGCACCGTGAGGTCGACCAGCCGGGTGCGGCCGTTGTCGGCCTTGTACTCGGCCGTGCGCTCGTGGTCCAGGCCCATCTCCTCCAGGACGGCGAGCTCGATCTCCAGGAACTCCACCGGCACGCGGCGGATCGTGAGCTCGGACTCGGTGACCACGGCCGCGGCGAGCAGGCTCATCGCCTCCACCGGGTCCTCCGAGGGCGCGTAGTCCACGTCCCGGTCGATGTGGGTGACGCCGTGCACGGTCAGCGTGGTGGTGCCGATGCCGTCGACCCGCACCCCCAGCTCCTCCAGGTAGAAGCACAGGTCCTGGACCATGTAGTTGGAGCTGGCGTTGCGGATGACGGTGACGCCGTCGTGCCGGGCGGCGGCCAGCAGAGCGTTCTCGGTCACGGTGTCGCCGCGTTCGGTCAGCACGATGGGCCGTCCGGGGGTCACCGCGGGGGTGACCCGGGCGTGGTACATGCCGCTGGTGGCGGTGACCTCCAGGCCGAAGTGGCGCAGGGCCGTCATGTGCGGCTGCACCGTGCGGGTGCCCAGGTCGCAGCCGCCCGCGTACGGGATGCGGAAGCGGTCGGTGCGGTGCATCAGGGGGCCGAGGAACATGATGACGCTGCGTGTGCGCCGCGCGGCCTCCATGTCCATGGAGTCCAGCTCCAGCGCGGCCGGAGGCACGATCTCCAGGTCGTTGCCGTCGTTGATCCAGCGGGTGCGCACCCCGATGCTGTTCAGCACCTCCAGGATGCGGTACACCTCCTCGATCCGCGCGACGCGGCGCAGGGTGGTCCGCCCGGAGTTCAGCAGCGTGGCGCACAGCAGCGCGACGCACGCGTTCTTGCTCGTCTTGACGTCGATGGCGCCGGACAGCCGGCGTCCGCCGACGACTCGCAGGTGCATCGGGCCGGCGTACCCGAGGGAGACGATCTCGCTGTCGAGCGCTTCACCGATTCGGGCGATCATCTCAAGGCTGATGTTCTGGTTTCCGCGTTCAATACGGTTCACCGCGCTCTGACTGGTGCCGAGCGCCTCCGCCAGCTGGGATTGTGTCCAACCCCGGTGCTGGCGGGCGTCACGGATGAGTTTGCCGATACGTGCGAGGTAGTCGTCTCCCATGGGGCGAGGGTATCTCACATATGAGATGGCAGCCCGCGTTCCAAGTCGAGCAGGTACCTCTTTCGGCCGAGGCCGCCCCCGTAACCGGTCAGGCTCCCCGAGGCGCCGATCACCCGGTGGCAGGGCACGACGATGCTGATCGGGTTCCGCCCGTTGGCGAGCCCCACGGCACGTGAGGCGCCGGGGCTGCCCAGCTTGTCGGCCAGCCCGCCGTACGTCATGACGGTGCCGTACGGGATCTCCCGCAGGGCCGCCCAGACGCGCTGCTGGAACGGCGTGCCCCGCATCGCGAGCGGAACGTCGAAAGTGGTCAACTCGCCCGCGAAGTAGGCCCGGAGCTGCTCGGCGACCTGCGCGAAGGGAGCCTCCGCGGGGTCGCGGCGCTCGCCGAAGGTCTCCATCGGCGGGTGGTGCCGCTGCTCGGTCATGTAGAGACCGGACAGGACGCCGTCGGTCGCCACCAGGGTCAGCGGCCCGACCGGGCTGTCGGTCGAGGCGTGTGTGCAAAGGGACATGACGATTACTCAGTTCTCTTCCGAGGGGATGGAGTTGATCGCGTGGTCGCCGGTGGCCCACAGGTGCTGGACGGCGTATGCCCGCCAGGGCCGCCACGCGGCGGAGCGCCGGACCAGGGCGGCGGGGGTCACCGGAAGGCCCAGCGAACCCGCCGCGAGCCGTACGCCCAAATCGGTGGGAAGGAAGGCGTCGGGGTCGCCGAGCGCGCGCATCGCGACCGCCTCGACCGACCATGGGCCAAAGCCCGGCAGGGCGGCCAGTTGCCCGCGCGCCTTGTCCCAGTCGCTGCCGACGTCCAGGTCGAGTCCGCCCTCGGTGAGCGCCTCCACCAGGCCGGTCAGCGTGGCCCGTCGCGTCCGCGGCATGGCCAGCCGTTCCGGGGCCAGTGAGGTGAGTGCCCAGGGCGATGGGAAGAGGTGGGTCGGGCCGCCCCCGGGGTCGGCGACCGGCTCACCGTGGGCTGCCACCAGACGCCCGGCCAGGGTGCGCGCCGCCGCCGTGGACACCTGCTGTCCCAGCACCACGCGCACCGCGAACTCCGCGCCGTCCACGGTGCGCGGCACCCGGCGGCCCGGGCTCTTGTCCACGTACGGGGCGAGCAGCGGGTCCTCGCGCAGCAGCCCGTCGACCGCGACCGGGTCGGCGTCCAGGTCCAGCAGCCACCGGCAGCGGCTGATGGCGTGCGACAGGTCGCGCCAGTCCGTGAGCGACAGCCGGCACCCGATGTGCCCGGCCTCCGGCCGCAGGGCCACGATCCCGTGCCCGTACGGCAGGCGCAGCGTGCGGCGGTAGGCGCCGCCGCGCCACTCCTCCACGCCGGGTACCGCGGTCGCGGCCAGGTGCCCGAAGAGGTTGTCGGGGCACAGCGGGGTCCGGTATGGCAGCCGCAGTGACAGCGTTCCGGAGACGTCGGGGGTGGCCGCCGTCCGCTGCCGCCCCGTCCGGACCCGCAGTTCGCTCGGCGTCAGCGCGAAGACCTCGCGCACGGTGTCGTTGAAGGTGCGGATGCTGGAGAAGCCCGCGGCGAAGGCGACGTCGCCCATCGGCAGCGCCGAGGTCTCGATGAGCAGCCGGGCGGTCTGCGCCCGCTGCGCCCGGGCGAGCGCCAGCGGACCCGCCCCGAGCTCGGCGAGCAACTGCCGCTCCACCTGCCGGGTGCTGTAGCCCAGCCGCGCCGCCAGGCCCGGGACGCCGTCGCGGTCCACGACCCCGTCGGCGATCAGCCGCATCGCGCGGGCCACCAGGTCCGCCCGCTCGTTCCACTGGGGAGAGCCGGGACTGGCGTCCGGACGGCACCGCTTGCAGGCCCGGAAACCGGCCTGCTGGGCGGCCGCCGCACTCGGGTAGAACGACATGTTCTGCGGCTTCGGCGGGTGCGCGGGACAGCCCGGGCGGCAGTAGATGCGGGTGGTCAGCACCGCGGTGAAGAACCACCCGTCGAAGCGGGAGTCCTTCGACTGCACGGCACGCACACAGCGTTCGAAGTCCTCATGCACACCACCCAGCATCCGTGGCCCGGGGCCCGGGGGCTAGCGAGATTCCGACATGGTGGTGGCGGGACGTCCCTGTCGGAAATCCGCCGGACGGCCACCCCGTCCTGCTGATGGACTGCCCTGTGTGAATCCTGAACTCAAGGCCAAGGCCGAACTCTTCCGCTCCCTCCATGTCCCCGGCCGCCCCCTCCTGCTGGCCAACGCGTGGGACGCCGCGAGCGCCCGCGTCGCCGAGCGCGCGGGGGTCGCAGCCGTCGCCACCACCAGTTCCGGCGTCTCCTGGACCCTCGGCACCGCCGACGGCGGGCATGTCGACCCCGCCCTCGCGCTGGCGCTCACCGCCCGGGTCGCGGCGGCCGTCTCGGTCCCCGTGAGCGCGGACATCGAGGGCGGCTACGCGGCCGGCCCCGAGGGCGTCGCCGGCACTGTGCGAGAGGTCCTCGCGGCGGGCGCCGTCGGCGTCAACATCGAGGACTCGTACGACGACGGGCCGCAGCCGCTGCGCACCCCGGCCGACCAGGCCTCCCGCATCGCCGCCGCGCGCCGGGCCGCCGACGAGGCAGGGGTGCCGCTCTTCGTCCACGCCCGCACCGACACCTTTCTGCGCGGCCCCGGCGACATCAAGGAGACCCTGGAGCGGGCCGCCGTCTACCTGGATGCCGGCGCCGACGGCATCTTCGTCCCC
This sequence comes from Streptomyces sp. NPDC058691, assembly GCF_042714775.1. Lineage (NCBI taxonomy): Bacteria > Bacillati > Actinomycetota > Actinomycetes > Kitasatosporales > Streptomycetaceae > Streptomyces > Streptomyces sp. NPDC058691. The sequence goes on from NZ_JBHXSO010000026.1 coordinate 110,637, forward strand.
GGCGTCACCGACCCGGCGCTCGTCTTCGAACTCGCCGCCGGCATCGACGCTCCCCTCGGCGTCCTCACCGGCCCGGGGGCGCCTCCCGTCGCCGACCTCGCCGCCGCAGGCGCCGCCCGCGTGAGCCTGGGCAGCGCCGTCGCGGAGGCCGCCTACGCCTTGGTCGACCGCGCGACCCGCGAGCTGCTGACGAGCGGCACCTGTGCCGGCCTCGCGGGCGGCATCCCCTGGGGCGAGCTCAACGCCCTGATGCTCCCGGAGGCGTGAGCGAAGGGCTCGGGTGGGCGGAGGGCTCGGGCCGGCGGAGAGCGTGGTGCGGCGGGCGCCTCGGCACCGCCGGCCCGCTCCCGGCGGACGTACCGATCCGCCCGTGATCGCACGGGGCCGCGAAGTGCCAGTTCAGAGGTGGCGGTTGAGTTCGGGCGATCCACGGGCCCCGGTTCGCCCCCTCCCGGCCGCGGCCGGGCGAACCGGGAAGGAGAACGGGCTATTTCACGGGGGTTACGCGCTCCACTCTTGACAACGTTGTCTGGTAAGGAACAGGCTAACCGCGATCTACGACAGGGTGTGCCCTTTCACGAGTCCCCCATCCCTTATGGAGCTTCCGCATGGTCCAGGACCTTCGCCCCAACTCGTGGCTGAGGCCAGGGCGGTTGTCGCCGCCTTGCACCGACGATCGCGGCACCGCTCCCCACTGACCTGTTCTCCGGGCCGAACCGCCTCCTGGCGCTGATCCAGGACGTCCCGCGGCAAGCCCGACGTGATGCTCCCGACCTCCAATGACGAAAGGTCTCTCCGTGTCACCTTCCCCCTCCGCCCGCCATTTGTCCCTGCGAAGATGGGCCAGCGCGGCGATAGCGCTGGCGCTGCCCGTGGGAGTGCTCGCCGTCGCACCCGGGGCGAGCGCCGCGGCGCCGCCGCCCGGCAGCTTCGGCTCCTCCTTCGAGTCGGCCGACCCGCAAGCCGCCCAGAGCACCGTCGAGGTCGACGGCAGCGGCAAGCCGGTCCAGGCGAACCTGAGCGGATCGACCGCCAACGGCCTGCCCGGCAGCCTGCTCGACCAGGTCGGCGCGGTGACCGCAAGCGCCGAGAACCCGCCGGGCGAGGTCGCCTCCAACGTCAAGGACGCCAATCCGTCGACCAAGTGGCTGACGTTCGACAAGACCGGCTGGGTGACCTACCGGCTGGCCAAGCCCGCGGCGGTGGTGAAGTACTCCCTGACCTCCGCGAACGACGCACCCGGCCGCGACCCCAAGAACTTCACCGTGCAGGGGTCGGACAACGGCAGTACGTGGACCGACCTGGACACCCGGACCGGTGTGACCTTCAGCGGGCGGTTCGCCACCAACACCTACAGCTTCAGCAACTCGACCGCATACGAGTACTACCGGCTGAACGTCACCGCGAACTCCGGTGACTCGCTCATCCAGCTCGCCGACTGGAACATCAGCGACGGCTCGAACGACCTGCCGCCGGCCACCCCGATGGTCAGCGTCGCCGGGGCCGGTCCGGTCAGCGGCTACAACATGAAGGCGGCTGCCGGATTCACCGGCGTGGCCTCGCTGCGGTACTCGGGCGGCGCCCGCGCCGACGGTCGCTCGTACGCGACCAACAAGCTGTACGACGTCGACATCCCGGTCGGGCCGAAGACCCGGCTGTCGTACCGGATCTTCCCCGAGTTCACCGGCAAGGACACCCAGTACCCGTCCACCTACGCGGCCGTCGACCTGCACTTCACCGACGGCACGTACCTGAGCGGGCTTTCCCCCGTCGACAGCCACGGCTACGCGCTCACGGCCGCCGGGCAGGGCGCGTCGAAGGTGCTCTACGCCGACCAGTGGAACGCGGTGCAGTCCGAGATCGGCGCGGTCGCGAACGGCAAGACGATCGACCGCGTCCTGCTCTCCTACGACGACCCCAAGGCAACCGCCGCGACTCGTTTCCAGGGCTGGCTCGACGACGTCACCGTGACGGGCACGCCGACTCCGGTCGACGGCTCCAGCCGGACCAACTACGTCGACACCCGGCGTGGCAGCAACGCGTCGGGCGGGTTCTCGCGCGGCAACAACCTGCCGATCTCCGCGGTGCCGAACGGCTTCAACTTCTTCACACCGGTCACCAACGCCGCGTCCAACTCCTGGGAGTACGACTACCAGCAGGGCAACAACGCGGCCAACCTGCCGACGTTGCAGGGACTCGCGATCTCGCACGAGCCCAGCCCGTGGATGGGTGACCGCAACCAGATGTCGGTCATGCCGGTCGCGGCCGGCGGATCGCTGACCGGAGCGCCCAGCACGCGCGCACTCGCCTTCAGCCACAACGACGAGATCGCGCGGCCGGACTTCTACCGGGTCACCACGCAGAGCGGCCTGATCGCGCAGATGTCGCCCACCGACCACGGTGGGATCATGCAGTTCACCTTCCCGTCCGGCAAGGCCACCGGAAGCCTCGTCTTCTTCAACGGCACGTTCACCATCGGGACGGATGGCACGTTCACCGGCTGGGTCGACAACGGCAGCGGCCTGTCGGCCGGTCGTAGCCGGATGTTCGTGTCCGGCACCTTCGACCGGGCGCCGACGGCGTCCTCGGCGACCTCCGCGACCTTCGACACCTCCGCGAACTCGCAGGTGACGATGCGGATCGCGACGTCGTTCATCTCGGTCGACCAGGCGCACCGGAACCTCGGCCTGGAGGTCACCGGCAAGAGCTTCGACCAGATCCACGATGCCGCCACCGCGGCGTGGAACGACCGGCTCGACCGGATCGAGGTGAAGGGCGCCAACGAGACGCAGCAGGTCACGTTGTACTCCAACCTCTACCGGCTGAACCTGTACCCGAACTCGCAGTCGGAGAACACCGGCACCGCCGCCGCGCCGCGCTGGCAGTACGCGAGCCCGGTGTCGGCGCCGACCGGCACGTCGACCGCGACGCAGACCGGCGCCAAGGTCGTCGACGGGCAGATCTACGTCAACAACGGGTTCTGGGACACCTACCGCACGGTGTGGCCCGCGTACTCGCTGCTCTACCCGGACGTCGCCGCCAAGATCGCCGACGGGTTCGTCCAGCAGTACCGCGACGGCGGTTGGATAGCCCGCTGGTCGTCACCCGGCTACGCCGACCTGATGACCGGCACCAGCGCGAACGTCGCGCTGGCCGAGGCCTACCTCAACGGCGTCAAGGTGCCCGACCCGCTCGCCGCGTACAACGCGGCCGTCAAGGACGCGACCGTGGCGTCCGGGCGCAGCGAGGTCGGCCGCAAGGGCATCGAGAACGCGCTGTTCCTCGGCTACACGCCGACCTCCACCGGCGAGTCCGTGTCGTGGGCGCTGGAAGGCTTCATCAACGACTACGGCATCGGGAACATGGGCGCGGCCCTGGCCAAGGACACGTCCGTGCCCAAGGACGACCGCAAGCGGATCAAGGAGGAGTCCGAGTACTTCCTCCAGCGCGCCCGCAACTACGTCAACCTCTTCGACACGAAGTCCGGGTTCTTCGAGGGACGCGACGCCAAGGGCAACTTCCTCACCGGCAACCCGCTGGACTGGGGCAACGCCTACACCGAGACGAACGGCTGGAACTTCGCGTTCACCGCGCAGCAGGACGGCCAGGGGCTGGCCAACCTGTACGGCGGCAAGAAGGGGCTGGAGCAGAAGCTCGACCAGTTCTTCGCCACCCCGGAGAACGCCGACCACCCGGGCGGCTACGGCGGCACGATCCACGAGATGCTCGAGGCGCAGGCGGTCCGCATGGGCCAGCTCGGCATGAGCAACCAGCCGTCGCACCACATCCCGTACATGTACGACTACGCCGGTGCGCCGTCCAAGACGCAGGCGATCGTGCGGGAGATCATGCAGCGCCTGTACGTCGGCGACGAGATCGGCCAGGGCTACCCGGGTGACGAGGACAACGGCGAGATGTCGTCGTGGTACATCCTCAGCTCGCTGGGCGTCTACCCGCTGCAGGCCGGCTCCTCCAACTGGGCCATCGGGTCACCGCAGTTCACTCAGATGACGGTGCACCGCGAGAGCGGAGACATCGTTGTCAACGCTCCAGGCAACAGCACGAAGAACGTCTACGTGCAGAGTGTCAAGGTCAACGGCAAGTCGCAGCGCGGGGTGTCCATCGACTCGTCCGTGCTCGCCCAGGGCGGCACGATCGACTTCCAGATGGGCTCTCAGCCGTCCTCCTGGGGCACCGGCAAGGACGACGCGCCGCCGTCGCTGACGGAGGGCACGGACGTGCCCAAGCCGTTCCAGGACACCTCCGGCCCCGGCCTCGGCACCGCCACCACCAGCGACGGGCAGGACGCGGCGAAGCTGTTCGACGACTCGTCGACCACGCAGATGACCTTCGCCACCGACGAGCCCCAGATCGACTGGGTCTACCGCGGCGGCAAGCAGACGCCGTCGTACTACACCCTCACCTCCGGTGCGGGCGCGGGCGATCCGGCGGACTGGAAGCTGCTGGCCTCCAATGACGGGATCACCTGGACCACTCTCGACTCCCGCCACCGCGAGGTGTTCACCTCACGCAACCAGACCCGGGCGTTCAAGATCGGCAATCCGGGCAAGTTCGCGCGGTTCCGCCTGGTCGTGAAGGAGACCGCCGGCGCCACGCAGACCAGCCTGGCCGAGGTCGAGTTGCTCGCGGGCGGCGACGTCCAGCTCGGCGGCGGGGACCTCACGGTCGCCCCGGCGGGCGGCGGGGTGCACGCGACGACCGGTGTCGCCGTCTCGGCGCCGCTGGCCACCGTCACCGGGGGCACCGCGAACGGCTACCAGGCCACGGTCGACTGGGGTGACGGCTCGCCGGTCACCACGGGCACCGTGTCCCTGAGCTCGCGTGGCGTGTACAGCGTCAGCGGCTCGCACACCTACGCCAAGCCCGGTTACTACCAGGCGGGCGTCACGGTGACCGACGGCACCGTCCAGGGCTCGGCCACGGTCGGAGCCGACGTGGCCTACGCGCCGAGTTCCAGCCTCACCGCTGCGTTCGACACCGTGTGCATCGGCGACGAGGGCGCCCTCGCCGCGAACTGCGACAGCAAGTCGTGGGCCTACTCGCGTGCCGCTCTCAAGGCGGCCGGTGTGACCCAGGGCCAGGAGCACGACGTGCCCGGCACGGCGCTGCACTTCACGCTGCCCGCGGTTCCGGCGGGTCAGCCGGAGAACGCTACGGGCAACGGCAGCACGGTCGCGCTCAACCTGCCGTCCGACGCCAAGAGCATCTCGTTCATCGGCGCCGGCACGCAGGGCAACCAGAACACCACCGGCACGGCGACGTTCAGCGATGGCAGCACCGCCGCCGTCCCGATCCAGATGAGCGACTGGACGCTGGGCGGCAACGCCAACGGCACGCCGGCCTTCGGGAACATCGTCATCGCCAAGTCCGCGTACCGACTGCTCGGCACGAGCCGGGACGGCGCACAGCCGTTCCTGTTCGCCACCACGCCGTACCAGATCCCGGCGGGCAAGACGCTGGTCTCGGTGACCCTGCCGAAGCAGACCGGCGACGCCGGTTCCGCGGGCAGGATCCACGTGTTCGCCATCGCCCACGACGGCACGCCGGACGCCGCGCTGGTGACCACCGCTCCCAAGGACCAGACGGCCACCTCGGGGAAGGTCCTCTCGGCCGACCTCGGTTCGGTGACCGGTGGCGTGGCCGGCCCGACGGGCTACCAGGCTCGCGTCCAGTGGGGTGACGGCACGGTTCCGGCCGATGCCACGGTCGACGCCTCCGGTGCGATCAGCGCCGAGCACACCTACGTGCAGGAGGGCACGTACACGGTCCACGTCACCTCGTGGGACACCCTGTCCAGCGGCACCGAGACGTTCACCGTGACCGTGGGCAAGGCGGATCTGCAGCCGTCGATCTCGGCGTCGGCGTCCGCCACCGTCTCCGCCGGTGACCCGATCACCATCAGCGGCAGCGGGTTCGCCGCCGGTGAGCAGGTGACCGTCAAGCTGGGCACCAGCCCGGCACGCACCTTGACGGTCGAGGCATCGGCGTCCGGCGCGGTGCACGCGTCGATCGAGGCGTCCGATGACGCGGAGCCCGGCCGGTACGCCATCACCGCCGCCGGCAAGTCCTCGCGGACGCCGGCGACGGCGACCGTCCGAGTGGCCGACGAGGCCGCGGAGCGGACGTACCGACCGGACGTGCTGCTGTCGGCGACGTCGGGGCCGCGTGCCACGGCGATCACCGTCAACGGCTCCGGGTTCGCACCGAACGAGGCTGTGAAGATCAGCTTCGGTCACGGGCTCTCCTCCGTCACCGTGCAGGCGAACGGTGACGGCGTGATCTCCGGCGCGACCATCAGCGTTCCGGGGACGGCCAAGCCGGGTCCGACCAGCGTCACGCTGGCCGGCGCCGATTCGGCGACCCATGTTCGGCTGCACTTCGAGGTGACCGACCAGAACTGAGCCGAAGCAGTAGAAGCCGCCGGTGGGCGGGGCCGCGAT